>NZ_VDFY01000181.1 GCF_006228125.1 Micromonospora orduensis
CCCGTCCCTTGCGCAAGATCCGGGCACCTTCCCCGATGTTGCTGCCTCCGGCGCGCGGAAGGCAGCAACATCCCTGATCCTGCCCGGATCTTGCGCAAGGGACGGGCACGCCGGCGCAAGGTCGTGCTCGATCCAGAATCGAGTGGCATCCCACGACGCCGAGGCCACTACTTCCTGGATGTAGCGCGATCATGGCCGGCCGGTCCGGCGGGTCCGACGGGTCCGGCGGGTCCGGCGGGTCCGGCGGGTCCGGCGGGTCCGGCGGGGGCGGATCCGCCAGGTCCGGCGGCGGGTCGGGCGCGGTCGGCGCGATCACGACCAGCGCGACCAGCGCGACCAGCAAGTCCAGCGCGGGCTGACTGCGGTGCGCGGGTGGGGTGGCGGCCCCACGGCTTGTAGGTGGAGAGCACCGTCGCGATGATCATCAGGCTGGTCGAGACGGCGGGGGCGATCACCAGGTCGGCGCGGTCCCGGGCGGGCAGTGCGGCGCCCAGCGTTCCGGCGTGGCGCAGGTTCGGCGTGAGCAGGAACAGGACCAGCCCCACCATCACGGTGGTGATCACGAGCTTGACAAGTACCCAGCGGTAGCGCAGCAGTCCCCACGGGGTGAGCAGTGCGCTGGCCACGCCGATCAGCCAGACCAGCACGCTCAGCGGCGCGAACAGCACGGTGCCGAGCAGCGCGGTGACCGGGTAGACGGCGGCCGGGTCGGCGCCGCTCTGGACCGCCACGCCGAGGGTGAGCAGCACCAGGTCGGTGCCGAGCCAGCCGAGGGAGGTGACCAGGTGCAGGGTGAGCAGCGCCTTGCGGGCCGTGGGCGGAAGTCGCATGGGAACGATGCTGCCGCCGGGCCCCCGCCGGGTCGTCCGACCGTCGGCGACATCCGGGGTACGCCCGCTGACGTACCCGTGGCCGGCACCCCGCTTCGGGCGCCGGCCACGGGTGAGGTCAGTACACCGACAGGTGCACGTGGTTGGTGTGGTCGCTGGACGGGTCGCCACCCGCCCCGCTGTACGACTTCCACCCGCTGCTGGGCAGCCAGATCTGCCTGTACCAGATCACGTACAGCACGGCGAGCCGGTCGGCGTTGCGGATGAAGTACGCGGCCAGGTTGTTGCCGTACGTCTTGTCGCCGCCGGTGGCGTCACCGCCGAAGCCGTTCTTCTGCGCGGCGAAGTCGCAGGCGCGACCCTTGGGGTGTTCGCCGGAGCCGCCGGAGCGGTGGCAGGAGACGTACCTGGTGAAGCCGGCGGCCTTGGCCTGGTTGAGCGCGTGCAGGGTGCGCGGGGTGATGCAGCCGCTGGCCGGGGTGGGATCGTTGATGCTGCACGACTCCGAGGGCCAGGAGCCGTCGGAGTTGCGCGGCGCGGCCGTGGCGTTCGCGCTGGAGGTGCCCCGGTTGGAGCCGCTGTCGGCGGTGGTCTGCGGCTTGGGTGTGGTGGCCACGGTCAGGGCGCGTTCGGCCTGTTCCTTGCGTTTGGCCATCACCGCGACCTGCTTGCGCTGCTCGCGGATCTCGCCGTCCAGGGCGACCCGGGTGCGGGTGGCCTCGTCCTTGGTGGCGAGCAGGTCGCGCAGCACCCGGTCCTCGTTGGCGGCGACCGCGTCCAGCGCGGCGGCCCGGTCCATGAAGCCTTCCGGGGTGTTGCTGTTGAGCAGCGCCGACATCGCGCCGAGGCGGCCGGTGCGGTAGGCGACGCCGGCGATCTCGCCGACCTTGCCGCTGCGGGCGTCCAGCTCGGCCTCGGTGGTCTTGAGCTGGGTGGCGAGCTGCTGCTGCCGCTGCACGGAGGTGTCCAGGGCGCGCTTGGCGTCCAGGTACCCCTTGCTGGCGGCTTCCAGTTGCGCCCGCAGCGCCGGGGTGCCGCCCTCTTCGTCGCCGTCGGGCGCCGCGGCGGCCCGTTGGGTGGTCGGGGGAGCGGCCGCCGCGCCGGCCGGGAGTGCGACGCCGAGGGCGAGCATCGCGACGATCAGGGCCGCCAGGCGGGCGGCGGGTGGTCGTGCTGGTGCCACTACTCATGTCCTTCCGTCAGCCGCCGACCGGGTTAGCTGACGGGTTCGGGACGGAAGATCCCTACCGCTGACGCGGATGCACCCCTGGAACATGGTTCCCCGGTTCGCCCGCTCGGGCGATTAGGCGGCGGCCGCCACCGGCGCCGGGAGGGCGCCGCCTGGTGGAGGCCGGGACCGAGCCTACCGGGGCAGGTGGGGCGCTTGCAGCCGATGTGACGGACGGTGCGTGCGCCATGACCAAAAAGTCAGACAAATCCGAGCGTACTTCTCTAAACGCGGTCACCATTCGACCGAGCCGCAGGCGCCAGGTGCGGCACCGGGCTCGATCTGGAGCGTCGCGTGCTCGATCCGGAAGTCGTCCCGCAGGGCGGTGCGCGCGGCGCTGAGCACCGTGCCGACCTCCGCTCCGGGCGCCATGGTCAGGTGCGCGGAGGCCACCTCCATGCCCGAGGTGAGCGTCCAGACGTGCAGGTCGTGCACCTCGACCACGCCGGGCACGGCGGCGAGCCGGTCGTGTACGGCGGTGACCTGGAGGTGCTCCGGGGCGGCCTGCACCAGGATGCGGACGGCGGCCCGGCCGAGTCGCCACGTGCGCGGCAGGATGAACACGCCGATGGCGACCGCGACCAGTGGGTCGGCCCACCACCAGTCGGTGACCGTGATGAGCAGCGCCGCGCCGATCACGCCGAGCGAGCCGAGGAGGTCGCCGAGTACCTCCAGGTACGCCCCCTGGAGGTTGATGCTCTCCCGCGCGCCGGCACGCAGCAGCGCGAAGGCGGCCACGTTCGCGAGCAGACCGAGCACGGCGACCGCGAGCATCGGGCCGGCCAGCACCTCGTGCGGGTCACCGAACCGGCGGATCGCCTCGATCACCACGTAGACCGCGACACCGGAGAGCAGGACGGCGTTGGCGAGCGCGGCGAGCACCTCGAGACGGTAGAGCCCGAAGGTGTGCTGCGGGTCGCCGGTCGCCCGGCGGGTGGCGGTGATCGCGGCGAGTGCCATGCCGATGCCGAGCACGTCGGTGAACATGTGCCCGGCGTCGGAGAGCAGAGCCAGCGAGCCGGTGCGGAAGGCCGCCACCGCCTCGACCACCATCAGGGCGGCGAGCAGCCCGAACGCTGCCCAGAGCCGTCCCCGGTGCTGGTGTGCGGCATTGGCGACCGACGCGTGGTGGTGGTCATGACCTGCGCCCACGAAACCCACCCTCCGTCGCCAGTCGGAACCCGGTCAAATGTATGCGCACATCGCTATGTGTGCAACTGTACGGCGGCGCCCGGCCCCGACGGTGCTGGTCCGGGCCGGATCAGCCGGTCGGGTCGACGGTGGTGAGCCGCTGCGTGGCCCGGGAGAGCGCGACGTAGAGCGTCCGCACCCCGGCACCCGGATCCGCCCGGATCTCGCTCGGGGCGACCAGCACCACCCCGTCGTACTCCATGCCCTTGGCCTCCAGGCTGGTCACCACCTGAAGGCGCGGTGCGCCGAGCGTGCCGAGCCAGCCGGCGACCTCGTCGCGGCGGGGGACCGGCGTGATCACGCCGACCGTGCCGTCCACCTCCGCCAGCAGACCAGTGGCCGCCTCCACGACGGCCGTCTCCAACCCGGCGGCGGGCACGACCAGCTCGACCGGGTCGACCCCGGTGGACCGCACGGCCGTCGGCAGCGGCAGGTCCGGGTAGAGCCGGCGGATCTCCGCCGCCGCCACCGCGAAGATCTCCGACGAGTTGCGGTAGTTGGTGGTGAGCGTGAAGTCGTGCCGCTTGCGCCGGCCCAGCGCCTGGTCCCGCGCGCGGGTCAGCTCCTCCGGGTCGCCGGTCCACGCCGTCTGCGCCGGATCGCCCACCACCGTCCAGGACGCCAACCGACCGCGCCGACCGATCATGCGCCACTGCATCGGCGAGACGTCCTGCGCCTCGTCGACCACCACGTGCGCGTACTCCCGGTAGTCCGCCGGCCGCTCCCGGGCCGCCGCCCGCGCGGCGCGCTGCCGGTCGCCGAAGGTGCTCAGCTCGCGGACCCCGCCCGCGAGCTGGAACGGGTCGCGCCGCGCCCGCGCCGGCTGCGCCGGCTTGCCGAGCAGCGCGTCCAACTCGTCCAGCAGCGCCACGTCCGCGATGGTCAACCCGGTTGAGTCCAGCTCCCGGTACGCCGCGCCCAGCAGCCGGATCTCCGCGCCGGAGAGGATCCCACCCGCGTAGCGGCGCAGGCGGTCCGGTCGGGCCAGCCAGCCGAGCACGTGCCGGGGGTGCAGTCGCGGCCACCAGGCCTTGAGGAACTCCCGGAACTCCGTGCGCTCGGCGATCTCGTCCTCGAAGGCCCGCTGCTCCGGCAACCGGCCCACGTTCAGCCGGCGGGCCTGCGCCCAGAGCGCGGCGAACACCCCGTCGAAGCCGGCCCGCCGTACCTCGTTGCGCCGGGCGCCCCGGTGCAGCGCGCGGTCCCGGATCGCGTCCAACTCGGCCCGGTCCAGCCGCAGCAGCGCACCCCGGTAGAGCAACCGCAGCTCGCCCGGCCCGCCCGGCACCGCGTCGCGCACCGCCCGCTCCAACACCCGGCGCATCCGCAGTGAACCCTTCACCGCAGCCACCTCAGGCGGGTCGGTGCGGGTCGCGGTCATACCCGGGAAGAGGGTGCCCAACGAGTGCAGGGTCGCGGTGTCCTCACCGAGCGACGGCAGCACCGAGGCGATGTACTCGACGAAGACCGACGACGGGCCGACCACCAGGATGCCGCCGCCGGCGTACCGGCTGCGGTCGGAGTACAGCAGGAAGGCGGCCCGGTGCAGGGCGACCGCCGTCTTGCCGGTCCCCGGACCACCGGCGACGATCGTCACACCGGAACCGGGCGAGCGGATCGCCTCGTCCTGCTCCCGCTGGATCGTCGCCACGATGTCGCGCATGCCCCGGCCGGTGGCCCGCGACAGGGTGGCCAGCAGTGCGCCGTCACCGACCACCGTCATCCCCTCCGGGGCGGCGGTCGGGTCCAGCAGGTCGTCCTCGATACGGGTGACCCGTTCACCACGCGACTGGATGGTGCGGCGACGCACCACACCCAGCGGCTGGTTCGGGGTGGCCTGGTAGAAGGCGGCGGCGGCCGGCGCCCGCCAGTCGACGACGAGCGTGCTGGCGTCCTCGTCGCGGATGCCGAGCCGCCCGACGTGCAGCGTCTGCCGTTCCCGCAGGTCCAGCCGGCCGAAGACCAGCCCCTCGTGCTCGGCGTCGAGGGTGTGCCGCCGCTGTGCGGCGTGGAAGACCATCGCGTCGCGTTCGACGAGCGCGCCGAACGTGCCCACCCGCGCCATCCGGTAGCCGTCCCGCTCGGCGCGAACCGCCGACCGGCGCAGCTCGGCCAGCCGGGCGTACACCCGGTCGAGGTGCCGTTGCTCTACGGCTATCTCCTGCTCCAGGGCGGTCTGGTCGGTCAACGCACGCTCCTTCGATGTCGCCGGCAGACGGCGCGAACCGCGCGGGCCAACCGCAGAAGGGTACGGCCCCGAGCCCGGCCCGCCGCGCCCGAGGTGCGCGAACGTGCGCTCAGGCGCCCGTGCCGGCGGAAGTCGCGCCGCCCACCGGCGTCCCGGCGAGTACGCGACGCAGGACACCTGTCAACGCGGAGTTCACCTCGTCCGGGCGTTCCATCATCAGCATGTGCCCGGCGCCTGGGCAGACGGTCAGCTCGGTGGCCGGCAGCGCCGCGGCGATCGACTCGGCACACGGGGGCGGGGTCAGCCGGTCGCGGTCGCCGACGAGCGCGGCGGCCGGGAGGTGGGCCAGCGCGGCGAGGGTGTCCAGCCGGTGCTGGGCGCCGATGGAGGCGCGGAAACCACCGATCGAGCGCAGCGAGGCGCGGGCGACCGCCGAGGTCACCAGCCGGATGTCGGCCGGTTCGCACCGGTCGCCGAAGAGCATCCACCGGATGCTCGGTTGCAGCGCGCGCAGCAGCGCCCGGGGCGCCCGCCAGGACCCGCACCGGGCCAGCACCCCGGCGCCGGTGGTCTCGGCGAGCCGGATCAGCCGGGCGATGCGGGGCGAGAGGCCGTACACCGTGTGCGTGTGCCCCTCGGCGGTGGTCGAGACGAAGACCAGCCCGGCCGTACGGGCGGCGAAGTGCGCGGGATGGCGGTGCGCGTACTCCATGATCGTCATGCCGCCCATCGAGTGCCCGACCAGGACGGCCCGCCCGGTCGGCGCCACGGTGTCGAGCACGGCTGCCAGGTCGTCGCCGAGCTGTGCCAGGGTGGCGGTCGGCAGCGCCATGCAGCTGGACCGCCCGTGCCCCCGCGCGTCGTAGGTGACCACCCGCACCGCCCCGCCGCCCGCTGCCGCGGTGAGCGCCTCGACCTGCCGGTGCCAGGCACGCCCGTCCAGAGTCCAGCCGTGCAGCAGAACGGCCGTGACCTCAGCGTCTGCCGGTCCCGTCGCCTCGACGTGCAGCCGCACACCGTCGGGCATACCGACCTCGAAACGCTCCGGCATCGCCACCTCCCCAGGGCCGCCCGGCACCATCAGCACCGGGATACCCGGCGGTAACACCGGCTACCCGCCATCAGACCACGTCAATCGCGCCGTGACGAACATTCCCGACCCCGCCCGCGAACCGTGCACGGCGGGCCAAGCTGAACGGCATGGGGTCGTCGGGAGCGCCCTTGGGCGCGACGCCGGAGCCGGAGCGGCTGGCCGGTGGCACGCCCCGCGCCGCGCTGGCCGACCTGCTCAGCGGCAACCGGCGGTTCGTCAGCGGCCGACCGATCCACGGACACGACGTGACGGCCGCAGCGGCGACCGCCTCCGGCGATCAGCAGCCGTACGCCGTGGTGCTCGGCTGCATCGACTCGCGGGTCCCGCTGGAGGCGATCTTCGACCAGACCTTCGGCGCGATCTGCGTGATCCGCACCGGCGGCCACGTGCTCGACCGCGCGGTGTGCGGCTCCATCGAGTACGTGGTCGGCCAGCTCGGCGTACCTCTGGTGATGGTGCTCGGCCACGAGCGGTGCGGCGCGGTGGGCGCCACGGTGGACGCGCTGCGCGGCGGTGAGCGCCCCGGAGGTTCGCTGGCCCACCTGGTCGACGAGATCGCCCCGGCGGTGCTGGAGGTGGGGTTGGACGACCCGGCGGTGCTCGCGCTGGCGATCCGCCGGCACGTCCGCCGCACGGCTGACGCCCTACGGGTCGACGACCTGCTGGCCGGGCCGGTCGGCGCGGGGCGGGTGGCCGTGGTTGGTGGCCTCTACGACCTGGCCACCGGCGAGGTGGCCCTGATCGACCCGGCCTGACTCCGGCCCCGGCCTGACCCCGCTCGGCTCCAGCGCGGCCCGCTCCGGGGCCGGGGTGCCGCGCGCGCCCCCACGTGCTGGATGGCCCGAGCGCGGCGTACCTGCGGGTCGTGGACGCGAAACCGCCCGCCGGGACATCCCGGCGGGCGGTTCGGCGGTGCTGTGGTGGGGAGAGGTCAGCCCTCGAAGACGCCGGCCGCGACCAGGCGCTTCTCGGTGGCCTCCCAGCCGTCGTTCGGGTAGGTGGTGGCCAGGTTGTTGATCTCCGCCCGGATCTTGGCGGCGTGGCCGGCGGCGGCCAGCACCCGGATCTCCTCGACGAAGGCGTCGGAGTCGGTGCGCAGGTGCGCGGTCTTGCCGTTGGTCAGGTTCCGCACGTAGGCGTGCTTGCCGCCGTTGAGCGGGATGAGGTACTTGAACTCGCCCAGCACGCTGAGGGCGCCACCCTGGCCAGCCTGGCCGGCCCGGACGGACGCGCGCGCGGTCTTAGAGGTGTTGCTCGCCACGGAGGTACTCCTTGCAAGACGTACGGGAGGACTGGACGTCCGGGGGCTGTGTGCGGACCACACTGACTCGGCCCGCGAGGGTGTAACGCGGCATAAGCCGCCGGTGGAACTGTACATGACCACGACATCAGGCTGGTCGTCGCGGTGTCCTGAGAGGCAACGGAGACCACCCGTCCGGCTATTCCACCCGGCGTTTTTTCCGATTCCCTGGCGCACCATCCGTCACACGAGTCATCATGTGTTGCAGCAACCACTCGGGTGGACGAGGTCGTAGGGGAAGACGCACCTCGCTCTCCGGGAGGTCACCGTGCCAACGCGTGGCGTCGTATACGTCCACTCGACCCCGCTCGCCGTGTGCTCGCACGTCGAGTGGGCGATCGCGCGCGTCCTAGCCGCGCCGGTCAACCTGCAGTGGACGGCTCAACCCGTCGATACCGGCGCCCGCCGGGCCGAATGCGGGTGGACCGGTCGTCCGGGGACGGGCGCCGAGCTGGCTGCTGCCCTACGGCAGTGGCCCATGATCCGTTTCGAGGTCACCGAGGAGCCGAGCGCCGGCGCCGATGGTGAACGATTCATGTACGTGCCGGCCCGTGGTCTGTTCCGGGCCACCGTCGGCGCGGCCGGTGACATCCAGCTCGGCGAGGACCGGCTGCGGGCCCTGATGGCCGGCTCCCGTGCCCCGGAGGCGTTGGCGCACGCTCTGGACAAGGCGCTCGGCACCGCGTGGGACACCGACCTGGAGCCCTACCGGTACGCCGGGGACGGTGCGCCGGTGACCTTGCTCACCAGGGTCGGCTGACCAGGCGGTCACCCTGGTGCTCACCGGGCGGCGACCACGCCGACCGGTAAGGTCAAGTTGCCCCGATAAGGGGGAACTGGTGGGATGGTCGGCGTGCCGATTCGCCCGCTACGCGCCAGCGTCGCCGTCGCCGCCCTGACCGCCCTGCTCGTCTCCGGCTGCTCGGGGACGCCGAAGGGCCCCGAGCCGACGCCCGGCCCGACCGGCACGTCCGCCGGCCCCAGCGCCCCCGCCACGACGCCGCCCGCCGACCCCGCCGCCCGTGCCGCCGCTCTGGTCGCCACGCTCTCCGACGAGGACCTCGTCGGCCAGGTGCTGATGCCGTACGCGTACGGCGACTCGGCGACGAAGGTCTCACCCGGCTCGGCGGCCGGCAACCAGGCCCTCGCCGGTGTCGACACCCCCGCCCAGATGATCACCAAGTACCGGTTGGGTGGGCTGATCCTGGTCGGGTTCAGCGCGGACGACCCGACCAAGGGCAACCAGGAGACCACAAACGTCGACAACCCGAAGCAGGTGCACGAGCTGACCATGGGACTGCGCGCCGCCGCCGCCCGGCTCGCCACCGGCCCGGCGCCCTTCCTGGTCGGCACCGACCAGGAGTTCGGCGTGGTCACCCGCATCAGCGACGGCGTCACCGTGCTGCCCAGCGCCCTCGCGGCCGGCGCGGCAGGCGACCCGAAGCTCACCGAGGCCGCGTGGCGGGCCGCCGGCACCGAACTGGCCGCCATGGGGATCAACGTCGACTTCGCCCCGGTCGCCGACGTGCTGGCCACCCGCAGCACCGTGATCGGCTCCCGGTCGTACGGGGCGGACCCGAAGCGGGCCGCCGCGCAGGTCGGCGGCGCCGTCCGAGGCCTCCAGTCCGGTGGCGTCGCGGCCACCCTCAAGCACTTCCCGGGGCACGGCCACAGCGCCGACGACTCGCACCAGGACCTGCCGGTGCTCACCCAGTCCGCGGCCACGCTGAAGAGCGGCGCCTGGCCGCCGTTCACCGCCGGCATCGACGCGGGAGCGATGGCCGTCATGTCCGGGCACCTGGACGCGCGGGCCATCGACCCGGGGACCCCGGCGACCTTCTCGCACAAGCTGCTCACCGACGTGCTGCGCGGCCAGCTCGGATTCCAGGGCGTGGTGATCACCGACGGGATGAACATGGCGCCGGCGAAGCGCTGGGCGCCCGGAGAGGCCGCCGTCCGCGCGTTGAACGCCGGCAACGACCTCATCCTGATGACCCCGAACGTCGGCCAGGCGTACGACGGGCTGCTCGCCGCGCTGCGCGGCGGGTCGCTGCCCCGGGCCCGGCTCGTCGAGGCGGTCACCCGGGTGCTCACCATGAAGTTCCGGCTCGGCGGGCTGCCGACCGCGCCGATGTCCACGCTCAACACCCCGGCGCACCGGTCGGCCGCGGAGGCGCTGGCCGCCGGCGCCGTCACCGTGCTGCGCGGCGCCTGCGGTGGCGCGGTACGCGGACCGGTGACCGTCACCTCGTCGGACGGCCGGGACGGCACCCGGGCGGCCCTCACCTCCGCGCTGACCGCGGCCGGCGTGTCGGTCAAGCCCAGCGGCGGCACGGTGGTCCATTTGGTGGGCTATGGCGACGGTGACGGTGACCTGCGCGCCGACGCCGCCGTCACTGTCGCCATGGACACCCCGTACGTGCTGGCCAAGGCGAAGTCGCCGACACTGCTGGCCACGTACTCCTCCACCCGGGCGTCGATGACCGCACTGGCCGCGGTGCTGGCCGGCAAGGCCCGACCCGGCGGGCGCTCGCCGGTGGCGGTGCCCGGCCTGCCCGCCACCACGTGCGTCAGCGACTGACCCGGGATCTCACTTCGGGGTCGCGAGGCCCCGCACCGCGAGCCGGTACGCCGGCAGCACGTCGCCCCGTTCGGTGACGAGGCCCTCGTTGACGGTGAAGACCAGGGTCTGCCCCGTCGACTGGACGGCCAGCGCCCAGGCTCGCGACGTCTCCCCGGTCAGCTCGCTGGTGGTCAGCCAGGTGGTCTCGGTGGCGTCGAAGGCGCCGGCCCGGACGTCGCGGAACTGCTGGCCGCTGACGGTGTCGTCGGTGCCTGCGGCGAACCCCTCCAGCACGGCGCGCGGCGCGAGCGCCGGCGAGTCCGCCGTCCAGATCCGCAGGAATCCGCCGCCGGCACGTCGCCCGTCCACCTCGCAGCGGGCGGTGGTGCCGCCCTGTCTGGTGAGCGCCTCACCGATCAGCTCGGCCAACTCGCCCTCGGGGACCTCGACCGCCTCCGCCGTCCACCCGTCGGCAAGCGGAAACGAGACCGGTATCGGGCAGGGCGAGCCGGTACCGCCGGCGGTGCCGCTGGACGGGGCCGGGGCCACCTCGTCGTACCAGGGCTCGCCGGTGGCCTGCGGGGCCGGCTGCCCGGTCGTCCGCCCGGCGGGAGCGCCGGACTCCTCGCCGCAGCCGGCCAGCAGGCAGAGGGTGAGGGCGCCCAGCGCGGCGGCGCGGGTACGAGTGTCCATGGCGGCGAGTCCCCCGTGAGTCGATCTTCAGTCGGCCCATCAAAGCGGTACGGCACCGCGACGTCAATCGGGCTTGTGTCGCACCGCCGTCGGGGAAATCGGGTCGCCCCGCCCCGGCTCGGTCTGACAGCCTTCGCGGATGGGCGTGGCAGAGGGATTCCGGTTCGTGCACCGGGCGGACGGCACGGTGGTGATAACCCATCACGGGCGGGTGGCCGGCACGCTGCGCGGCGCCCGGGCGGCGCAGTTCCTCGCCGAGGTCGACGACGACCCGCAGTTGGTGATGGCCCGCTGGACGGGCAACTACCGCCGGGGCAACGAGCGCGCCGCGCGGCAACACCCCCGCAACCGGGGGTGAGAACGCGCAGCGGGCCCCCTCCGGTGCAAAGGAGGCCCGCTGCGGGGCAGGCTCAGGGACGCGTGAACACGAGCGCCACGTTGTGCCCGCCGAAGCCGAACGCGTTGTTCAGCGCGGCGGGGATCTCCATGTGCCGGGCCTTGTGCGCGGCCACCTCAAGGGTGAGGCCGGGCTCCGGGTCGTCCAGGTTGATCGTCGGGGGGACGACGCCGTCGCGGATGGCCAG
This sequence comes from Micromonospora orduensis, assembly GCF_006228125.1. Classification (GTDB taxonomy): domain Bacteria; phylum Actinomycetota; class Actinomycetes; order Mycobacteriales; family Micromonosporaceae; genus Micromonospora; species Micromonospora orduensis. Next base: position 11,671 of record NZ_VDFY01000181.1, read on the forward strand.
GATGGTGGCGATCGACTCCAGCGCGCCAGCCGCACCGAGCAGGTGACCGGTCATCGACTTGGTGGCGGCGAGCACCGGGTGATCGCCGAGCGCCTTGTGCAGCGCGCCGATCTCCAGCATGTCACCGACCGGGGTCGAGGTGGCGTGCGCGTTGACGTGCACGATGTCCCGCTTGGCCACGTCCGCGTCCGCGATCGCCTTGGCGATGGCCCGGATGGCGCCCTCACCCTCGGCGTGCGGCTGCACGATGTCGTACGCGTCGGACGTGATGCCGGCGCCGGCCAGACGCGCGTACACCCGGGCGCCTCGGGCGGCGGCGTGGTCGGCCCGCTCCAGCACCACCACGCCCGCGCCCTCGCCGAGGACGAAGCCGTCGCGGCCGGTGTCCCACGGGCGGGAGGCGCGCTCCGGTTCGTCGTTGCGGGTCGACATGGCCCGCATCGAGCTGAACCCGGCGATCGGCAGCGGGTGGATGACCGCTTCGGTGCCGCCGGCCACCACCACGTCGGCGCGGCCGGCGCGGATGATGTCCAGACCGAGCGCGATCGCCTCGGCGCCTGTCGCGCAGGCGCTGGCCACCGTGTGTACGCCGGCCTTGGCGCCCAGCTCCAGCCCGACCCACGCGGCCGGGCCGTTCGGCATGAGCATCGGGATGGTGTGCGGGGAGACCCGCCGCGGCCCGGACGCCTCCAGGATGTCGTCCTGGGCGAGCAGGGTGGTGGCACCGCCGATACCGGAGCCGACGCTTACCGCCAGGCGCTCGGAGTCGATGCCGGAGTCGGTCAGGCCGGCATCCGCCCAGGCCTGCTGGGCCGCGATGAGCGCGATCGCCTCGGAACGGTCGAGCCGGCGCAGTCGGACCCGGTCCAGCACCTCGGACGGCTCCACGGCCAGCTGGGCGGCGATCCGGACCGGCAGTTGCTCGGCCCACTCCTGGGTGAGCGCACTCACCCCGGAGCGGCCGGCGAGCATGGCGTCCCAGGTCGACGCGACGTCCCCGCCAAGCGGGGTCGTCGCGCCGAGCCCGGTGACGACGACGTCAGGACGACTCATGATCAGGACTGCGCCTCGATGTAGCTGACGGCGTCCCCGACGGTCTTCAGGTTCTGCACCTCGTTGTCCGGGATCTTGACGCCGAACTTCTCCTCGGCGGCCACGACGACCTCGACCATGGACAGCGAGTCGACATCGAGGTCGTCGGTGAAGGACTTCCCCTCGGCCACGTCGTCCGGGTTCACCCCGGCAACCTCTTCGAGGATCTCGGCGAGGCCGCTGGTGATCTCGTCACGGGTCATTGCGGTTGGTTCCTTTCATCGGGGGTTGTCCGACGGTCGGCGTCGCCGGCCGCCACTCCTGGGCGCGTACGCGCCCGAGGGGATCTCAGGGACAGCGGACGACCTGACCGGCGTAGGTCAGACCGCCGCCGAAGCCGAACAGCAGCACCGGTGCGCCCGAGGGCACCTCCCGCCGCTCGACCAGCTTGGACAGGGCCAGCGGGACGCTCGCCGCCGAGGTGTTGCCCGACTCGACGATGTCCTTGGCGATGATCGCGTCGGGGATGTTGAGCCGCTTGGCGATGCCGTCGATGATCCGGGAGTTGGCCTGGTGCGGCACGAACGCGGCAAGCTCCGACGGGGCGACCCCGGCGCGCTCGCACGCCTGCAGGGCCAGCGGCGCCAGCGCGGTGGTGGCCCAGCGGAACACCGCCTGCCCCTCCTGCTGGATGTACGGGCGCCAGCCCTCGATGCGGACCGCGTCGCTCTTCTCCGGCACCGAACCCCAGACCACCGGGCCGATGCCGGCCGGCTCGTCCTCGGCACTCGCGGTCACCACTGCGGCGCCGGCGCCGTCGGCGAAGATGATGCAGGTGGAGCGGTCGGTCCAGTCGGTGAAGTCGGAGAGCTTCTCCGCGCCGATGACTATCGCGTTGCGCGACGCGCCGGCCCGGATGGCGTGGTCGACGATGCCCAGTGCGTACGCGAAGCCCGAGCAGGCGGTGTTGACGTCGAACGCGCCCGGCGCGGTGATGCCCAGCTTCGCGGCGACCCGGCAGGCCACGTTGGGGCTGCGGTCGATCGAGGAGCAGGTGGCGACCACGACCAGGTCGATGTCGGCGGGGCTCAGGCCGGAGTTGGCGAGCGCCTTGCCGGCGGCGGCGGTGGCCATGTCGGCGACCGTCTCGCTGTCGGCGATCCGCCGGCTGACGATGCCGACCCGGTCCCGGATCCACTCGTCGTTGGTGTCGACGAGCTGGGCGATGTCGTCGTTGGTCACCACCCGCGAGGGCTGGTAGTGCCCCATCGAGACGATGCGACTGCCAGTCATGAGAGACCTCCGGTGGGGGCGGGCGGTTGGCCGGGCGTGCCGTGTCGGGCGATGAGGTCGCGGGCGGCGGGCAGGTCGTCCGGGGTGTTCAGGGTGACGATCTCCGGGGCGCCGTCGCCCTTCAGCTCGCGCTTGACCAGCCCGGCGAGCGTGCCCGCCGGGGGCAGCTCGATCACGCCGGTCACCCCGAGGTCGGCCAGCGCGCGCATGCACAGGTCCCACCGGACCGGGGCGGTGACCTGGCGGACCAGGCGCCGCACCATCTCCTGGCCGTCCTCGACGGCGGTGCCGTCGAGGTTGGACAGCAGGATCCGCTGCGGGTCGGCGGGCGTGATCCCGGCGGCGACAGCGGCCAGCGCGGTCTCGGCCGGCGCCATGTACGGGGTGTGGAACGCGCCGGCCACCTGGAGCCGGATGACCCGGGCCTTCGCCGGCGGTTCGGCGGCGAGCTTGTCCAGCCCGTCGACCGAGCCGGCGGCGACGATCTGGCCGGCCCCGTTGCGGTTGGCGGCGTGCAGTGCGTGCGCCGCGATGGCGGCGAGCACCTCCTCGGGGTCCCCACCGAGAACGGCCGCCATGCCGGTCGGCTCCAGCGCGCACGCCGCGGCCATCTCCCGGCCGCGTACGCCGGCGAGGGTGATCGCGGCGTCGGCGGTCAGGACTCCGGCCAGCGCCGCCGCGCCCAGCTCGCCGACGCTGTGGCCGGCGGTGAGCGTCACGTTCTGCAGCGGCAGGTGCTCGGCGGCGAGCAGCGCGGCGGCGACGAGCAGCGGCTGGGTGCGGGCGGTGTCCTTGATCTCGTCCGCGTCGGCGGTGGTGCCCAGGTGCGTCAGGTCGACCCCGGCCAGCGCGGACCACGAGCGCAGGCGCGCCTCGGTGCCGGTCAGGTCGAGCCAGGGGGTCAGGAAGCCGGGTTTCTGGGAACCCTGGCCAGGACTAAGTACGGCGAGCACGACTATGACTCTCCCGGATAAGCGCCGCCGACGCGGTGCCGGCCCCGACCAAACCGCACTAGAACGCTTGGAGGTTTCCTACAAAGATCGTCGGTGATCATCATCGGTTTGGGCGGTTTTCCGGGTGGTCGGGGTCATTGTCTGAGTCGGGACCGACGAGGTCACCGGGACCGGATCCAGCCGGCCGACGGTCAGGGCCACCTGGAGCGCGAACGCGTCCCGGGGCGACAGCGGCGAGAATCCCGTCACCTCGGCGATCCGGCGCAGCCGGTACCGCACCGTGTTCGGGTGCACGAACAGCGCCCGCGCGGCGCTCTCCAGCGTGCCACCGGCCGCCAGGAACGCGTCCAGGGTGCCCAGCAGTTCGCCTCCGGCGCGCACCAGCGTCGCGTACACGTCGTGCCGCAGCCGGCGGCGGGCCTCCGCGTCGCCGGCGAGGGCCCGCTCGGGCAGCAGGTCGGCTGCCGGCACCGGTCGGGGGGCCGTCGGCCACGCGGGCGCCGCCCGGAAGCCGGACAGCGCGGCCCGCGCCGACTCCGTCGCCTCGTCCAGGCTCGGTACGGCCGGACCGACCACCACCGGACCGTCCCCGAACGCCTCCAGCAGGTTGGCCGTCGCCGTCAACGGGTCCGCCGCACCGCCCAGCACGATCACCAGCCGGTCGCCGTGCACCCCGCCGATCACCTCCACGCCGATCCGGCGGGCCTGGCGGTAGACCACGTGCAGCACGGCGGAGACCTCCCCGCCGGGGGAACGACCGACCGCCACGGCGACCGGTGGCGCGTCCGCCCAGCCCAGCGCGGCGGCCCGGCTGGCCAGCACGTCCGGCGAGTCGCCCCGCAGCAGCGCGTCGACCAGCAGGGCCTGCAACCGGGCGTCCCACGCGCCGCGCGACTCGGCGGCCCGCGCGTACACCCGGGCGGCGGCGAACGCGATCTCCCGGGAGAAGCGCAGCACCGCCTCGCGCAGTTGCTGCTCCTCGCCCTCGGCGGCCAGGTGCGACACCTGCTCCTCGACCACGTCGATGGTCACCTTGATCAACGCAACGGTCTGCTGGAGGGTGATCGACCGGGCCAGCGCCTGCGGGGCGGCGGCGAAGACCTCGTCGGAGACCTCCTGGGTGCTGTCCGCCGTGCCGCCGCCGTCCCGCAGCCACTGCACCAGCGACCGGGCGCCCGCCTGAGCCACAAGCATCACCCAGGACCGCTGGTCGGCCGGCAGGGCGCGGAACCAGGGCAGGGTGTCGTCCATCCGGGCCACGCTCGCGGTGGCGAGGGCCCCCGCCGCGCGCTCGATGCGGCGCAGCGTGGCCGTCAGCTCTCCACCGCCCGGCGTACCCACGGGCCTAGCCTGACACGCGCTGACCTGGATCTTCCGGTCGGGCCGGGGTGGGCGCGGTCACGGCGGCGCGGGCAGCCCCACCTCCTGGGCCAGGATCGCGGCCTGCACCCGGCTGCGCAGGTCCAACTTCGCCAGGATCCGGCTCACGTGTGTCTTGGTGGTGCTCTCCGCCATCGCCAGCCGCTCGGCGATCTGCTGGTTGGACAGTCCCAGCCCCAGGCAGGCCAGGACGTCCCGTTCCCGTGGGGTGAGCGTGCCGAGCGCGGCGTGGGTGGCCGTCGACGCGCCCGGCGCGGTCGACGCGAAGGCCGCGATCAGCCGGCGGGTCACGGCGGGCGCGATGAACCCGTCCCCGCGCGCCACCGTCCGCACCGCCTCGACCAGTCCGGCGGCGTCGGTGTGCTTGAGCAGGAAACCGGCCGCTCCGGCGCGCAGCGCGCCGAAGACGTACTCGTCCAGGTCGAAGGTGGTGAGCACCAGCACGTCGGCGAGCCCTTCGGCGACGATGGCGCGGGTCGCGGAGATCCCGTCCCGGCGCGGCATCCGGATGTCGAGCACCGCCACGTCCGGGCGCAGCTCCCGGCACAGCCCGACCGCCTCGTCGCCGTCGCCGGCCTCGCCGACCACCTCGACGCCGGGAGCGCCGGCCAGGATGAGCGTCAGCCCGGCGCGGACCGCCGGCTGGTCGTCCGCCAGCACCACCCGGACCGCCGTCTCGACGTCGGCCGGCCCGCTCACCGGTCGGCCCCGGTGGGCAGCGACGCCCGGACCTGCCAGCGGCCGTCCCGCGGCCCGGCGCTGAACCGCCCGGCGAGCAGCGTGGCGCGTTCCCGCATCCCGATCAGCCCGGCTCCGGCGCCGGGCAGCCCGGCCCCGCCTCGGCGCACCGGGTTCTCCACCGTCACCACCACCTCCGCCGGCCGGTACGCGATTGTCAGCTCCGCGTCGCCGGCGCCGTGCTTGAGCGCGTTGGTCAGCGACTCCTGCACGATCCGGTACGCGGCCAGGTCCACCCCCACCGGCAGCGGGCCCGGCGTGCCGTCGGTACGGACCCGCACCGCGAGCCCGGCGGCCCGGATGCCCTCGACCAACCGGTCCGTCTCGGCGAGCCGCGCGGTGACCGTCTCGGCCGGCGCGTCGTCCGGTGGCGTGCCGCCGGTTACCGGATCACGCAGCACCTCGATCATCTGCCGCATCTCCGCCAGGCCCTGCACGCTGCTCTCCCGGATCACCCGCAACGCCGACTCGACCTGGCCGCGATCCAACCCGCGCACCGACAGCGCGGCTGTCGCGTGGATGGCCACCGCGCTCAGGTGGTTGGCCACCACGTCGTGCAGCTCCCGCGCCATCCGGGCCCGTTCGGCGCTGACCGCCTGCCGGCGGTCCAGCTCGACCAGTCGGGCGGTCTGCTCGGCCCGGGCCCGCTCGGCGACCGCCTGGTCGCGGTACTGCCGCACGCTGATCCCGGTCAGCACCGGTAGCAGTCCCGCGAGCACCACCGGAACCCCGACCGCCGCACCGCGCCACTGGCCGAACCCCAGCACGCCGGCCGCGACACCGATCAGGCTCAGCGCCACGGTGATCCGCAGCAGCCACCGCCACAGCCGGGGCGGGCCGTACACGCAGGCGTCGTAGAGCACCTGCGTGTAGACCACGACGGTGCCCAGCGAGTTGCCCAACGCCGTGTCCACCACGAGCGCCGCCGTCCCCACGGCCAGGCTGGTGCGCGGTGCGGCCCGACGGAGGCCGACGGCGACGCACACCGCCAGCAGGGGCGCCAGGAAGAGGGCGGGCGGTACGTCCGGGTGCGGATTGATCTGCGGTTGCATGCCCAGGCCGTACAGCACCAGGCCACCGCCCAGCGACGCGCCGGCCAGCGTGAGGTCCCGGCCGGGTGTGCCGGAGCCGAGCCACGATGGCAGTCGCATGCTCCGATCCCACCACAGCCGTCGCCCCGCGGGCTCCGACCGGGGGAGGACCCTGCCGGCCCCGGCATGCGCCGAAAGGGGTACGCGCACCCCGCGCCGGCCACCGCGCCCGATCGGCGGGTCCGTCGAAGGGTGGACCCGGATCTCCTCTTCCACGTCGAGGCCGACGCCTTCCTGATCGGCGACGCTTGTGGTGAGACGGGGGAGGTCGACGTGCTGGTCGCTGTGATCATCGGCTGCGAGATCGCGTTCTGGGTGGTGCTCGCCGCCGGACTGGTGGCCCGCTATCCGCTGCGGCGGCCCCGGCTCGGGGCGGCGCTGCTGGTCTGCGTACCGCTTGTGGACCTGGCGCTGCTCGCCGCGTCGGTGCTGGACCTGCGCCGAGGCGCGACCGCTGGCGTCAGCCACGGTCTCGCCGCCGCCTACCTCGGCTTCTCGGTGGCCTTCGGGCACTCGATGGTGCGCTGGGCGGACCAGCGCTTCGCCCACCGGTTCGCCGGTGGACCGCCGCCGGTCCGGCCACCCCGATACGGCTGGGCGCGTACCCGGTACGAGTGGCGGGAGTGGGCCAAGGCGCTGCTCGGCTGGGCCGTCGCGTGCGGCCTGCTCGGCGCCGCGATCCTCTGGGTGGACGACGCGGACCGCACCCGCGAGCTGGTGGGCTGGATCCACAAGCTCACCGTCGCCATCGTGATCTGGCTGGTCGCCTTCCCGGTCTGGGAGACGATCTTCCCGCGCCGCCCGAAGCACTGACCCCGGGGTACGCCGTGCAGGCCCGTCGGTCCCGGCCAGTACGGTGGCAGGGCACGGGGGAGCACCCGCGGGTGAGTGTGAGCGTGAGGAGACCGGGATGGCGCACGGGGAGGCCGAACACGGCTGCGCCCAGGGCGAGCCCTGCCGGCCGGGGCACCATGACCCTCAGTCGGCCGCCAAGCACCGCCGACCGGTGGGCGGTACGCCGTCGCACCCGGTCGAGCCGCTCCCCGGCCGCCCCGACGACGAGGCCATGCTCCCGCGTCAGCGCTCCGCCGAGCCCGCGGCCCTCGCCGAGTCGGAGTCGGACGTCCCGCCTGGTTGCCTCAGTGAACGTCCCGGGTGGGCCGGGGCCCACCGGCACGGTCCGGTCCGGCCCCGTCAGCGGGCCACCCGCCGCGAGCGCCCGCCGCGCCGCTGGTGCTGACCCGGGGCCGCCCGGCGGCTGGCGTGGTCTGACCCGCCGGTCGGCTCAGCTCATCGGGTGCGGCGGCGGATCAGCAGCGCGATCCCGGCGAGGCCGACCGTGATGGTCAGCATCACCGCGACGTTGAGCAGCAGCAGGTGCTGCAACTCGCCGAGCGCCTCGTCGAGGTCCTTGGCCGGATCGAGAGTGTCCTCCGGGAGCACCCGCTCGCCGCCGCCCACACCACCGCTGACGGTGTCGAACTGCCGCTCCAACGGCACGCCGGCGGCGCGCAGCGTCTCGGACATGCTGAGCCGGCCGAGGAACCAGCCGGCGCTGGTCTTGTGACCGTCCGGCTGCTTCGCCGGGCGGAAGATCCGTGGACCGCCGGCCGCCTCGGGGTAGAGGTCGTACGTCTGCTTCGGCGTGTCCCCGACGAGCACCACGACCGTGTACTTCGGACCGAGGGCGGCCGCCTTCGGCCCGGTCTGAGCGCCGGTGCGGCCGAGGAAGTTCACCTGGTCGATGACCGCGACCACGAGGTCGGGTTGCGTGTCCGCGCGCAGCCGCAGCGGCTCGGGCAGATCCGCGCCGGAGATGTCCACCCCGGCGGGCGCCGGAGCCGGTGCCGCGGCGGCCGGACCAGCGGTGCCGAGCGACAGCAGCGCCGCCGCCAACGTGCCCGCCAGCACGGTGGCCCACCGCCTCATCTGTCGGACCATCCCGCCTCCTCGCCCCGTTCGATGGATGGCTTTCGTCGCGACGTCCGGACCGGTCGGCCGGTGACGACACCGACCTGGTGGCCGGGCCCACCCTTACAGACTCGCAGAACGTCGATGAAGTGCCGCTTGTGGAACAGTAATTGGAACTATCTGCGATCTCTGCTCGACTAATGAGGAGCGGTTTGATCAGCGGGCGGATCGTACCCTTACGGAGGGGTTCATGGGGGGCAGGGTTACACGTTTGGGACGGGTCGTGCCAGTGGTCTTCGGCGTGGCGTTCGGTGTGTCGTTGATGGCCCCGGCCACGCCGGCCGCCGCCCACAACGAGCTGACCGGCAGCGACCCGCGCGACGGCGCTCGCGTGGCGACGGCACCCGCCCGGATCGAGCTGCGGTTCCTGGCCAGGCCGGCGCCGACCACGACGAAGATCACAATAACCGGACCGGACAATGTGGTCGCTGGCGGGCAGCCGACGTTCGACGGCAGCCGGGTACGGGTGCCGTTCAAGCCGGCCGCCGCGGGGCTCTACATCGTCGGCTACCAGCTCGCCTCCGCCGACGGGCACCCGGTCAAGGGTGAGGTGCGGTTCACCCTCACGACCGGCACCGCCGCCGACCCGTCCGCGACACCGTCGGCCGCTGGCGGCGCCGGCCCGTCGGGAGCGCCGGTCGGTTCGCCCTCGGCGTCTACAGTCGGCCCCTCCACGGGCAGCCCGACGGCGTCCACCGTGCCGGCGGCGTCGGAGCAGTCCGACTCCGGCGGTCGCGGCTGGCTGTGGGCGCTCGGTGCCCTGGTGCTGCTCGCCGCGCTGGTGACCGGCCTCGTGGTGCGCCGACGGCGCGGAGCTCAGTGATCATGTGATGCCCAGCAGCTCAGGATCGGTCCCTGGAAACTGCTGGGCATCACATGATCAACCGGCGGTGCTCCGTCAGACCAGGCGGAGGCGGGCGGCGCGCATCCGGGTCAGGGTGCGCTCGCGGCCGAGCACCTCAAGCGACTCGAACAGCGGCAGGCCCACGGTGCGGCCGGTGACCGCGACCCGGACCGGCGCCTGCGTCTTGCCGAGCTTGAGGCCGCGCGCGGTGCCGACCGCCTCCAGCGTCGACTTCAGCGACTCGGCGTCCCAGGACTCCAACGCCTCGAAGGCCGCGACGGCCTCGTCCAGCAGCTCCGCCGAGCCGTCCTTCATGGTCTTGGTCCAGGCCGCCTCGTCGATCAGCGGCGAGGCCAGGAAGAGGAAGTCGACGTTCGGCACGATCTCGCTGAGCACCGCGATCCGGGTCTGGGCCAGCGGCGCGACGGCGGCGAACGCGTCGGCGTCGTACTCCTCGGGCTGCCACGGCGGCGGCGCGATGGTGCCGGTGCCGGTCAGCCACGGCTGACAGGCGTCGATGAACTCGGGCACCGGCAGCGCGCGGATGTACTCACCGTTGAACGCGCGCAGCTTCTTCTCGTCGAAGAACGCGGGTGAGGGGTTGACCTCCTCCAGCCGGAACTCCTCCTCGATGACCGACCAGGGAACGATCTCCCGGTCGCCGGAGGGCGCCCAGCCGAGCAGCATGAGGTAGTTGCGCATCGCGCCGGAGAGGTAGCCCTCCTCGCGGTACGCCTCCAGGGCCACCTTGTCCCGGCGCTTGGAGAGCTTCTGCCGCTTCTCGTTGACCACCACCGGCACGTGCGCCCAGACCGGCGGCTTGACCCCGAGGGCGTCCCAGAGCAGCTGCTGCTTGGGCGTGTTGGGCAGGTGCTCCTCGGCCCGGATCACATGCGTGATCCCCATGGTCATGTCGTCGACGACGTTTGCCAGCAGGAAGACCGGCGAGCCGTCGCCCCGGGCGATGACGAAGTCCTCGATGAGCTTGTTCTCGAAGGTGGGCTCGCCGCGGATCAGGTCCACCACGACGGTCAGGCCCTCGTCGGGCGTACGGAAGCGCAGCGCCCGACCCTCGCCCGGGCCGAGGCCCAGGTCGCGGTGGTAGCCGTCGTAGCCCTGGTACTGCGAGCCGGTGCGCGCCTGGACGTCCTCGCGGGTGCAGTCACAGTAGTAGGCGCGGCCGGACTCGTAGAGCCGGGCGGCGGCGGCGCGGTGCTCGCCGGCGTTCTCCGACTGGAAGTACGGCCCCTCGTAGCTGCCCCGGGAGATGCCGATCCAGTCCAGCGCGGAGAGGATGCCCTCGGTCCATTCGGGCTTGTTGCGCGCCGCGTCGGTGTCCTCGATGCGCAGCACGAACACGCCGCCCTGCTGCTTGGCGTAGATCCAGTTCTGCAGCGCCGAGCGGGCGCCGCCGACGTGGAACATACCGGTCGGGGAGGGGGCGAAGCGCACACGTACTGTCACGTCCCCCAGCCTACGGCGGCGGTCGAGCGCATTCCGCCAGGGGCCTCGACTCAGGGAACCGAACGGATCTTGACGACCAGGACGCTGCCGATGAGGGTGATCGCGGCGGTGACCGCGTAGAGCGTCGGATAGCCGCCCAGGTGCACGACGAGCGGCGCGGAGAGCGCGGGGCCGAGCACCTGCGGTGCCGAGTTGGCGATGTTGATCACGCCGAGGTCCTTGGCCCGGTCGGTCGCCCGGGGAAGCACCTGGGTGATCAGCGCGGCGTCGACCGAGAGGTAGACGCCGTAGCCGGCGCCGAGCAGCAGCGCGGCGACGATGGCCATCGGCCAGACCGGCGCGACCGCGAGCAGCAGCGCCGCCACCGCCATGACCAGTCCGGAGGTGATCACGTAGATCTTGCGTCGCCCGGAGCGGTCGGACAGCCGGCCGGCGACCACGGCGGTCAGCATCATGCCGAGCGTGTAGAGCAGGATCAGCACCAGCAGACCACCCTCGGGGTCGGGGTGGCGCACCCCGTCGGTGAGGAAGTACAGCAGGTAGAGGGTGCCCAGGGCGTTGCCCAACTGGACCAGGAACCGGGTGATCCACGCCCAGGCGAAGTCCGGGTGCCGGCGGGGGCTGATCCACATCGAGGCCAGCAGCGCCCGGGCCCGCAGCGCCGGCCGGTGCGTACGCGGCAGCGGCTCGTCGGCTGTGAACAGCGCGAACGGCAGCGACAGCAGCAGGATGGCCACCGCGATGGCCAGGTAGCCGGCCGCGTTGCCGGTGACCACTGCGGTGACCAGCACCGCGCCGAGCACCAGCCCGAGCGCCTGCGGGATGCCCACCCAGCCGGAGACCCCGCCACGCTGCGTCACCGGCACCCGGTCCGGGATGGCGGCGGTGAGGCTGGCGAGCATCGCGTTGAAGCACACCTGGGCGGCGACCCAGCCCAGGGCGACCCCGAGGATGGTTCGCTGCTGGGCCAGCAGCACCAGCGCGGCCGCGCCGATCAGCGCCCCGCCCGCCGTCCAGACGTGCCGCCGGCCGAACTCTCGGCCGCCGATCCGCAGGCAGGTCCGGTCGGACAGCGCGCCCGCGAGGGGGTTGGCGAGCACCGCGGCCAGCGCGCCCAGGCCGGTGACCACGGCCAGCATGTTCTCCTTGTCGCCCGGCGCGATCTGCTCGATCTGCTGCGGCAGCAGCACCTGGATGGGCGTGAAGAACGCCATCCAGACGCCCAGGTTGGCCGCGAAGATCAGGCCGATCCAGCCGCGCCGCACCGGGTCCGTCGGCTCGGCGAGGGCCACCGGCAGCGACGCCGGCGTCGGGTCGAGGGTGGTCACCGCGCCGACCCCGGCCGGCTGGCCGCGATCACGTCCCGCAGCCAGGTGTACGACGACTTGGGCGTACGCCTCTGGGTGGCGTAGTCGACGTGCACCAGACCGAAGCGCTTGGTGAACCCCTCGGCCCACTCCCAGTTGTCCAGCAGCGACCAGACGAAGTACCCGCGCACGTCCACCCCGTCGTCGATGGCGGCCCGGACGGCGCGCAGGTGCCCGTCGAGGTATGCGATCCGCTCCGGGTCGGCCACCTGGCCGTCCGCGCCCGGCACGTCGTCGTACGCGCAGCCGCTCTCGGTGATCTCGATGGGTGGCAGGGCGCCGCCGTACGTGTCGTGGAGCCAGCCGAGCAGTTCGCGCAGCCCGTCGGGGGCCACCGGCCAGTCGAAGGCGGTACGCGGGTAGCCGTCCAGCGGCACCAGGTCGAAGGGGAGCGGCGAGCCCTCCTCGGCGGCCCGTACGCCTGTGGGGTTGTAGTAGTTGACCCCCAGCACGTCGATCGGCGCGGCGATGGTGTCGAGGTCGCCGGGGTGGACGAGGCCCGGGTCGAAGCCGGGCAGGTCCGGGTAGCCCCGCCCGAGCAGCGGGTCGGTGAAGAGCCGGTTGTGCAGCGTTCCGTACGCGGCCCCGGCGGCGCGGTCGGCGTCGCTGTCGCCGAGCACCCGCACCGGGGAGTAGTTGTTGGCGATCGCCACCGGGCTGGTGGTGCGGGCGCGCAGCGCGGCGACCGCGAGCCCGTGCCCGAGCAGTTGGTGGTGGGCGACGCCGAAGGCGTCGAAGAGCAGCATTCGGCCGGGGGCGTGCGTGCCCATGCCGTAGCCGAGGCTCATGTGGATGAACGGTTCGTTCAGGGTGATCCAGAGCCGGACCCGGTCACCGAGCCGGGTGGCGGCCAGGTCGGCGTACTCGGCGAAGCGGGCGGCGGTGTCGCGGTTCAGCCAGCCACCGGCGTCCTCCAGGGACTGGGGCAGGTCCCAGTGGTAGAGCGTCGCCACCGGGTCGACGCCGGCGGCCAGCAGCTCGTCGACGAGCCGGTCGTAGAAGTCCAGGCCCGCGGCGTTGACCGGGCCGGCGCCGGTGGGCTGCACCCGGGGCCAGGCGATCGAGAACCGGTACGCGGAGACGCCCAGCCCCGCCATCAGCGCGACGTCCTCGGCGTACCGGTGGTAGTGGTCGCAGGCGACCGCGCCGCTGCTGCCGTCGCCGATCCGGCCGGGGGAGTGCGCGAACGTGTCCCAGATGGACGGTCCGCGTCCGTCGGCCGTGGCGGCGCCCTCGATCTGGTGGGCGGACGTGGAGACGCCCCAGCGGAAGCCGCCGGGGAACTCGGGCATCGGTGCGGTCGGCATGCGCCCTCCCGGTCAATGTGAAACGTGCTCGGGACTCTAGGACGCCGTCGATGAATGCGCCATAGGCCGGGCTGCCGCTTTCCGCAATGGTTGATCGGCGTGTCTTTTTCCGAACCCGTCCAGGTAAGTCCGATTTAGCGCATAGAGTGCCGATATCGTGGGATGTCCTCACTGGAGGAAAGACGGAAATGATCCTCGTGGAACGCAGTGCGCACGTGGCGGCGCCGATGGAAGTGGTCTGGGACGTCGTCCAGCGGGCCGAGCAGTTGCCGGCCTGGCTGGCGGGGGTCCGCGCGGCCGAAGTGCTCTCCGGAGAGGGCTTCGGGCGGCGGCAGTTGGTCCAGGCGGGGCGCGGTTCGGCGCATGAGGCCGAGGTGATCGCCTATCAGGAGCCGACCCTGATCGGCTGGCGGGAACGGGCCAAGGGCGCCGGTGCCCGCGCGGAGGCGCGCACCGAGATCTACGTCCAGCTCACTCCGGACGAGGAGGAGGGCGGGACCATCGTGCGGCTCATCGTCGTCCGCTGGCCGGCCGGCCCGGTCAAGGCGGCCCTGCTGCGCCTCGGCCTGCGCCGGGTGGGCGCCGACCTGGAAGACTCGCTGGCCCGCCTGACCGACCTGGCCGCCGTCGGCTGACGCCCTCCCCGGCCCCGCCCCCCGCCCCGGCGTCGATCATGGAGTTGTGGCGCCTCGCGAAAGCCGCATCCACCGCATCTCGACCACCAGAAGTCCATGATCGACGCGGCCAACCCGGCGCGGGCCGTCAGAGGCGCTCGAAGCCACGGGTCAGCTCCCAGTCCGTCACCGCCGCGTCGAAGGCCGCCAGCTCGACTCTGGCCTGGTTGGCGTAGTGGGCGACCACCTCGTCGCCAAAGGCTTCCCGGGCCACCGCCGAGCCCTCCCAGAGGGTCAGGGCGTCGCGCAGGGTGCCGGGGACCCGCTCGGCCCGCGGGTCGTCGTACGCGTTGCCGGTGCACTCCTCGCCCAGCTCCAGCTCCCGGTCGATGCCGTGCAGCGCGCCGGCGACCAGACCGGCGATCGCCAGGTACGGGTTGACGTCGGCGCCGGGCACCCGGTTCTCCACCCGCATGCCCTGCCCGTGCCCGACCACCCGCAGCGCGCAGGTGCGGTTGTCCACACCCCAGCGCAGCGCCGTCGGGGCGAACGACCCCGGCTGGTAGCGCTTGTAGGAGTTGATGTTCGGCGCGAAGAGCAGGCTGAACTCGCGCATGGTGGCGAGCAGCCCGGCGAGCACCCGCTGCCCGGTCTGCGACAGGTGTGCCGGCCCGTCACCGAGCATCGCCGACGAGCCGGACGGGTCCCGCAGTGAGAAGTGGATGTGGCAGGAGTTGCCCTCCCGCTCGTTCGGCTTGGCCATGAAGGTGATCGACATACCCTCCTGGGCGGCGATCTCCTTGGCGCCGTTCTTGTAGATCACGTGGTGGTCCGCGCAGGCCACCGCCTCGTCGTACCGGAAGGCGATCTCGTGCTGGCCGAGGTTGCACTCGCCCTTGGCGCTCTCCGGGGTGAGCCCGGCGCCGGCCATCTCGGTGCGGATCCGGCGCAGCAGCGGCTCGACCCGGGCGGTGCCGAGCAGGGAGTAGTCCACGTTGTACTGGTTCGCCGGGGTGAGGTCGCGGTAGCCGCGCCGCCAGGCGTCCTCGTACGAGTCACGGAACAGCACGAACTCCAGCTCGGTGCCGGCGTACGCGGTGAGCCCGTGCTCGGCCAGCCGGTCCAGTTGCCGGCGCAGGATCTGCCGGGGTGAGGCGACCACGTCACCGGAGCCGTCCAGCCAGGTCAGGTCGGCCAGCAGCAGCGCGGATCCGGGTTGCCAGGGCACCCGGCGCAGGGTGGCGAAGTCCGGCACCATCGCGAAGTCGCCGTAGCCGCGTTCCCAGCTCGACATCGCGTACCCGTCGACGGTGTTCATGTCGACGTCCACGGCGAGCAGGTAGTTGCAGCCCTCGCTGCCGTTGGCGACCACCTGGTCGAGGAAGAACGGCGCGTGGAACCGTTTGCCCTGGAGGCGGCCCTGCATGTCGACGAGGGCCAGCACCACGGTGTCGATCTCACCCTCGGCGACGGCGACCCGCAGTTGTTCCAGCGTAAGCGGTGCTTTCCTCATGGGTGCGCCTCCATCACCAAGGTCTACTGGCAAACCGGATCACCGTCAATGCCCCCGGCGCCGAGGGCGGCAAACCCGGCGGGGCGGCAGTGGGTGCCCGCCCCGCCGGGCGCGGGTCAGGCCGGGCCGTCGACCGGTGCCGGGTCCGCCACCGGCGTGGTCTCCTCGACGGTACGGACCGGACCGGTGAACCACTTGCGGGCCGAGGCGTACCACCAGACGGCGACCACCAGCAGCACCCCGCCGACGGCGAGCGGCGCGTAGTTCACCGCCGACCAGGTGAAGTCGTCGTTGCCGGGCACACCGGCGGGCACGATCGGCAGCACGAAGTAGACGGCGATGACCGCGATCTCGACGACCGCGATCCAGCCGAGCAGCTTGTACTTCCGCCCGAGCGTCCACGGGCCGGGGCTGAACCGGTCGCCCATCCGCAGCCGCAGCGCGATCGGGATGAGGAACGACAGGTAGAGCCCGAGCACCGCGACGGACACCACCGCGTAGAAGGCGATGGGGATGCCGGCGGAGCTCTCGTAGAGCGCCGGAAGGGTCAGCACCAGGCCGGCCAGGGTGGCCCCGATGATCGCGTTGACCGGGGTGCCGTTGCGGTCGACCTTCGACCAGAGCCGCCAGCCCGGCACCGCCCGGTCGCGGCTGAACGCGTACGCCATCCGGCTCATCGAGGTCACGCAGCTCATCCCGCAGAAGAACTGCCCGATGGTGGAGATGATGATGACGACCTTGAAGAAGACCGGGGTCAGCGCGGACTCGAAGATGGCACCGGAGAAGCCGCCGGCGGCGTTGACCGCCTCGACGTCGGTGGCCGCGAAGAGGAACGCCAGCAGCAGGATCCAGCCGCCGACCGCCGAGTAGAAGATCGACTGCCAGAGGCCTCGGGCGGCTGCCTGCGACGCACCCCGGGTCTCCTCCGAGACGTGCGCGCAGGCGTCGAAGCCCGTGATCGTGTACTGGGTGAGCAGGAAGCCCAGCGGCAGCACGTAGAACCAGAAGGTGAGCCCGCCGACGTCCCCGTCGCCGAAGCCGGAGTTGTTGAACCGCTCGGTGAACACGAACTGGAAGCTCTGGTGGTTGTCCGGGACGAAGACCAGGATGGCCACCACGACTGCCGCGCCGGCCACGTGCCACCAGACCGAGACGTTCTGGAGTACGTCGATGATGCGGTGCCCGAAGATGTTGATCAGACCGTGCAGCACCAGGATGATCACGAAGAGGACGAACGCCTGTCGCAGCGTCCCCACCCAGCCGTCGAAGAGCGCCGACAGGGTGAGGTTGAGGAACGTCGCGCAGCCGTAGTCGACCGACGCGGTGACCGCTACCAGGCCGATCAGGTTCAGCCAGCCCGTGAACCAGCCGTGCACCGGACGACCCATGGTCGCCGCCCACCAGTAGATCCCGCCCGCGGTCGGGTACGCGGACACCAGCTCGGCCATGCAGAAGCCGATGATCAGGATGAACAGCGAGATCAGCGGCCAGCCCCAGGAGATGGCGACCGGCCCGCCGTTGTTCCACGCCTGCCCGAAGGTCGTGAAACAGCCGGCCAGGATCGAAATGATCGAGAACGAGATGGCGAAGTTGGAGAAGCCACTCCATTTGCGGCGCAGCTCCTGTTTGTAGCCGAGTTCGGCGAGCCGTCGGGCATCGTCGTCCATCGGCTGCTCGGCGGTCGGCACGGGCGTCGTGGCCACTGCACACCTCCCTGAGGTGATTCCGCGTACGAGTGCGCAAAGTGTGATCCCGGTCGATCAAGGCGGTCAATACGTACCCGGGTGGGAATCTCACCGCCTTCGGCTAATTGCGTTGCCCTGACCCCGGCCAGACGCCATCCTTGACCCCGTGACCAGGCCCGATCGGGCCGACCTCCGGGCACTCGGACCGCCCGGACCTCGGCGGCGCGGGGCACACCTCTCTCTCACGTACGGCGTTCCGCCGTACCCGACCAGTGCCCCGCGCCCCTCCACCGTGTTGATCAAGAGATTCGCGTCAGAATCCGGGTCCCGCCTGACGCGAAGCTCTTGATCACCGACAAGAAGGGGGGCCGGTCAGGTCAGGAGCAGGCCGGCCAGCCAGAGCGCGGCGACGAGCAGGCCGGCGGTGAACTCCACGAGCATGGACAGGCCGGCGGCCTTGAGCGCCTGCACGGTGGACGGCCAGGCCAGGCGATTGCTGCCCAGCCGGAGCCGTTCCGCTCCCCACACCCCGGCGACGAAGCCGAGCACCAACCCGACCACCGGCACCACGAAGAACCCGATGATGCCGAGCACCGCGCCGGCGAGCAGCGTGGACGTGGGCACGCCGGTGCGCTTCAGGTTCCGGCCGGGCCAGGCGTACTTGACCACAGTGCCGCCGGCGGCGACAAGCGTCGCGGCGGCGAACACCGCCCAGCCACCCGGGCCGGCGCCGCCGAAGATCGCCCAGACGAGCACCCCGCCCCAGCACAGCGGCAGCGCCGGCAGGCCGGGCACCACCACGCCCGCCAGCCCGGCGACGATGGCAAGGGCTGCCACCACCGTCACCACCGTCTGCGAGTCGTTCAGGCTCACGCCGCCACCCTCCGTCGCCACCATCGGGGCCGTACCGACCCCGCGCTCACCCGGCCGCCCCACCGCGCAGCCGGGCGGTGATCACCTCGGCCGGGGCGGGAGCGCCGAAGTACCGCCCCTGCCCGGTGTCGCAGCGCAGCGCGCGCAGCCGTTCGGCCTGCACCCCGGTCTCCACCGCCTCGGCGGTGACCCACAGCTCCAGGGCGTGCGCCAGCCGGACCAACGCGTCGACGATCCGCTCGTCGCGATGGTCCGCCGCGACGTCCGTACCGTCGGCGCGGATGCCCTCGACGAACGGGCCGGCCAACTTCAGGCAGTGGATCGGCAGCCGGCGCAGGTACGCCAGGTTGGAGTAGCCGGTGCCGAAGTCGTCCACGGCCAGCCGGATGCCCAACGCGGCGAGCCGGTGCAGGCTGCGCAGCGGCTCACCGGCGCTGCCCATCACGGCGCTCTCGGTCAGCTCCAGTTGCAGCAGTTCCGCCGGCAGCCCGGTGGTGGCCAGCACGTCGGCGACGGTGTCCACGATCGCGGGGTCGTCGGCCTGCCGGGCGGCGAGGTTGACGCTGACCACCAGCCGCGCGTCGGGGAACTCCCGCCACCACCGCTCGGCGTCCCGGCACGCGGTGCGCAGCACCCATTCGCCGAGTCCGACGATCAGGCCGGTCTCCTCGGCGAGGCCGATGAACCGGTCCGGTCCGATGAGGCCCAGCTCGGGGTGCTGCCAGCGGACCAACGCCTCCACGGCGAGCATCCGGCCCTCCAGCAGCGACACGATCGGCTGGTAGTGCAGCACGAATTCGCCCCGCTCCAGCGCCGCCGGCAGCCCGGCGACCAGCGCCGCGCGGGCCAGGTCCCGGGCGCTGCGCTCCGGGTCGTAGACCGCGTACCGGCCCCGGCCCGCCGCCTTCGCCCAGTAGAGCGTCGCATCGGCGGCCTTCATCAGCTCCGAGGCGGTGGTCTCCTCGGCCGGGCACTCCACGACGCCGACACTTGCCGACACCGCCAGCTGCTGATCGCCGACGTGCACCGGGGCCGCGACGGCGGCCAGCGCCGTCTGCGCCACCGCCACGGCGTCCTGGCCGCCGTCGACCAGGATCACGAACTCGTCGCCGCCCATCCGGGCCACCAGGTGACCGTGCTCGGCCACGCACTCGGCCAGCCGACGGCCGATCACCACCAGCAGCCGGTCGCCGAGGTCGTGGCCGAGACTGTCGTTGATCGCCTTGAAGCCGTCCAGGTCGAGGAAGCACACCCCGACGCGGCGTTCCGGCGCGGCGGAGTCGAAGACCCGGCCCAGCGTCTCGAAGAAGAGCGTCCGGTTGGGCAGCCCGGTCAGCGGGTCGTGCAGGGCCTGGAAGCGCAGCCGCTGCTGGAGTTCGTACCGCTCGGTGATGTCCTCGATCATCGCGACGGTGAACCGGGGCCGGCCGTCGTCGTGCCGGATCAGCGACACGGCCAGGTCCGTCCAGACGACGCTGCCGTCCTTGCGGTAGTAGCGCTTCTCCAGCCGGGCCGAGTCCTGCTTGCCCTCGACCATCTCCTGGTACAGGTCCCACATGCCGGCGGCGTCGTCGGCGTGGAACAACTCCGCCACGTTGGCCTGGCACAGCTCCTCGATCGAGTAGCCGAGCATGTCGGCGAACGCCTGGTTGACGTCGATGATCTGACCGTCCACCCCGGCGATGCCGATCCCGATCGCCGCACCGGTGAACACCGCCCGGAACCGTGCCTCGCTGTCGCGCAGCGCCTGCTCGACCTCGTCGCGCGCCTGCCAGGCCGACCGGGCGATCCGTTCCTGCTGGGCGAAGGTGCGGTCGCGCAGCGCGCGAGCGTACCCGGCGGCCAGCCCGCCCTGCACGGCCGCGATCCGCTCGCTCAGGTCCGCCGGCCGGCCGGCGGCGGCAAGCACCCGGTGGGGGAAGTCCGCACCGAGGGCACGCAACGCCCATTCCAGTGCCCGAGGCTCGGTGAGGTGCGCCTCCACCAGGGCCCGGCCGACCTCCTCCGCGGGGCGGGCGGTGAACGGCTCCGCGCGCACCGCCTGCGCCAACCGGACGGTGTGCACCAGCAGCAGCCGCTCGGTCTCGGCCGCGCTGAGCGGCACGAAACCGAGCCGGCGTACCGCACGGGCCCAGTCGGCGGCGTAGCCCTGGGCACCGCCCCGGCCGACGTCGGCCCCGATGGGCTCCGGGACGGCGGCCACGGGATCAGCCGGCGGACTGGTCGTACCGGGCGACGCCCCCGAACGCGCCGAACCGCTCCGGGTGCTCGTCCACGTCGGACGGCGAGTCGGGACGCCAGAGCGGCATGTGCACGACGCCCGGTTCGAGGACGGTCCAGTCGCCGAAGAAGCCGGTGATCTGGGCGCGGGAGCGCAGGGTGATCTCCGTGTCGGTACGCGCGGAGAGGCGCTGGGCGTCCAGCATCTCCTGTGGCTGGTCCTCGAAGGTGGAGTGTGAGATGACCAGGAAGCTGCCCGGCGCGGCGGCGGCCCGCAGGGTGGAGAGGATCTCCTCGGGACGGGCGGCGTCCGGGACGAAGTGCACAACCCCGGCCAGCAGGATGCCCATCGGCCGGCTGAAGTCGATCAGGTTGAGCTGGTGGGTCTCGGTGAGGATCCGCTCCGGCTCGCGCAGGTCGGCGTGGACCACGCCGGTCAGGTCGTTGCCGGCGAGCAGTTCCCGGCTGTGCGCGACGGCCACCGGGTCGATGTCGACGTACACCACCCGGGCCTTGGGGTTCGCCGCCTGGGCCACCTCGTGCACGTTGCCCACGGTGGGAATTCCGGAGCCGATGTCGAGGAACTGGTCGATGCCCGCGTCGAGCAGCGCGCGGACGGCTCGGCGCAGGAACTCCCGACCGGACCGCATGGTGGCGGCGAGGTTCGGGGTCATGCTGGCGATCTGCTCGGCCAACTGCCTGTCGATCTCGAAATTGTGCGCCCCACCCAGGAAATAGTCGTACACCCGGGCCGCACTCGGCCTGGTCAGATCGATCTCGGTCGGCAGTCCGTCCGGCATCAGCGTGCTCCCCAGTTCATCGCCGCGGCGCGGGGCGGCACCGGCGTCGGCGGGCGTGCGCGACCACCGGCGGCCCCATGGGTCGTGTGGTGTGGACCACTCTAGGCCGCCGACTCCAGCGTTCGGGAGATCCGTTCACGCTGTTTCCACGCTCAGTCGGCGGACTCCAGCAGCAGCGAGATGCCCTGCCCGACGCCGATGCACATGGTGGCCAGGGCGCGACGGCCTCCGCGCCGGCGCAACTCCAGGGCGGCGGTCAGTGCCAGCCGGGCGCCGCTGGCACCGAGCGGGTGCCCCAACGCGATGGCGCCGCCGTTCGGGTTGACGTGCTCGGCGTCGACGGGCAACCCCAGCTCGCGCAGCACCGCCACGGACTGCGCGGCGAACGCCTCGTTCAGCTCCACCACGTCCACCGCGCCCACCTCGACGCCGACCCGGTCGAGGAGCTTGCGGGTGGCCGGCACCGGCCCGATCCCCATGATCCGGGGCGGTACGCCGGCCGCGGCCGCTCCGCCGATGCGGGCCAGCGGGGTGAGGCCGTACCGGGCCACCGCCGCCTCGCTGGCCACCAGCAGCGCGACAGCGCCGTCGTTGACACCCGACGAGTTGCCGGCGGTCACCGTGCCGCCGTCGCGGAACGGGGTGGGCAGCGCGGCCAGCTTCTCCAGCGACGTCTCCCTGGGGTGCTCGTCCACCTCGACGAGGCGGGTCTCCCGGCGGCCGGCCGGCACGGACACCGGCACGATCTCCTCGGCGAACCGGCCGTCGGCCTGCGCCCTGGCCGCCCGCTGCTGCGAGCGGTACGCGAACGCGTCCTGCTCGGCCCGGCTCACGCCGTACTCGGCGGCCACGTTCTCCGCCGTCTCCGGCATCGAGTCGATCCCCCACCCGTCGCGCATGAGCGGGTTGACCAGCCGCCAGCCCAGCGTGGTGTCGTACACCTCGGCCGAGCGGGAGTACGCCGACGTCGCCTTCGGCATGACGAACGGCGCCCGGCTCATACTCTCCACGCCGCCCGCGACCACCAGCTCGGCGTCCCCGGCGACGATCGACCGCGCGGCGGTGGCCAGGGCGTCCAGGCCGGAGCCGCAGAGCCGGTTGACCGTGCTGCCCGGCACCTCCTCGGGCAGGCCGGCGAGCAGCGCCGCCATCCGGGCCACGTTCCGGTTGTCCTCGCCGGCCTGGTTGGCGCAGCCGAGCACCACGTCGTCCACCCGCGCCCAGTCCACCGACGGGTGGCGGGCGACCAGCTCACGGATCACGTGCGCGGCCAGGTCGTCGGGGCGGACTCCGGCAAGCGCGCCGGCGTACCGGCCGATCGGGGTGCGGACACCGGCCACCAGGTATGCCACGGTCATCGCGAGTGTCCTTCGGGGGTGCGGACGGCGGGGGTGGGGCACGCCCACCGGTCACGGAGGGCTGCCGGCCGCCAGGATATCCGCGCCCGCAGCGGATAGGTTGACGGCATGGCCCGGGCCCAGTTCAGCGCAGAGAGCAGCAGTGGTGGCGCGTTCGTCCGCCAGCCCAACCGGTTCACCGGTCGGGTCACCCCGCACTCGACCTCGCCGCCCGGCGGCGGCCCGGACGAGCAGGACCGCTGGCCGCTGGAGGCCGGCCGTTACCGGCTGATCTGGTGCCGCGCCTGCCCGTGGGCGCACCGGGCGAGGATCGTGCGCGGCCTGCTCGGGCTGGACGACGCGATCTCGCTGGGCACCGTCGACCCGATCCGCGACGAGCGGGGTTGGGCGTTCGCCCTCGACCCGGACGGCTTCGACCCGGTCCTCGGCGTGAGCTTCCTCTCCGAGGCGTACCTGGCCACCGACGAGGACTACACCGGCCGGGTGACCGTGCCGGCGCTTGTCGACACCCTGACCGGTCGGGTGGTCACCAACGACTACCCGCAGCTCACCCTCGACTTCTCCACCGAGTGGCGGCGGCTGCACGCGCCCGACGCGCCGGACCTGTACCCGGTCGAGCTACGCCCGGAGATGGACGCGCTGATGGCCGACATCCACGCCGACGTCAACAACGGCGTCTACCGGTGCGGGTTCGCCACCTCCCAGGAGGCGTACGACGAGGCGTTCCGGGCGGTCTTCGCCCGGCTCGACATGCTCTCCGACCGGCTGGCCGGGCAGCGCTACCTGATGGGCGACGCGATCACCGAGGCCGACGTGCGGCTGTTCACCACACTGGTCCGCTTCGACGCCGCGTACCACGGGCACTTCAAGTGCAACCGCAACAAGCTGACCGAGATGCCGGTGCTCTGGGCGTACGCCCGGGACCTGTTCCAGACTCCGGGCTTCGGCGAGACGGTCGACTTCGACCACATCAAGCGGCACTACTACGGCACCCACCGGGAGATCAACCCGACCGGGATCGTGCCGCTGGGGCCCGACGAGTCCGGCTGGACGACGCCGCACGGGCGTGGCTGAGCGGGGGCGGGCCGGCACCACGAGCGCGCCGGGCGTCGGCGCGGACGTCGCCCGCAGGGTCGCCGCGTCGGTCGCCGCCGGCTGCACGCTGGCCGGCGCGGTCGCGGTGACCGTCGCCGTGCTCGCCGGTCCCGGTCCGGGCCTCACCGGGTACGTCAGTGAGGCAGGTATCGCCGGCAGCGGCTACGCCGCGACGTACCGGATCGGGGTGCTGGCCCTGGCCGGCGCGTTGCTGCTGATCGCGGCG
This sequence comes from Micromonospora orduensis, assembly GCF_006228125.1. Classification (GTDB taxonomy): domain Bacteria; phylum Actinomycetota; class Actinomycetes; order Mycobacteriales; family Micromonosporaceae; genus Micromonospora; species Micromonospora orduensis. Next base: position 35,495 of record NZ_VDFY01000181.1, read on the forward strand.
GCGCTGCCCCCGGGGGTACGGGCGGCGTCGGCGCTGCTCGCCGTCGGCGCCGTGTGCACGGCCGTGTCCGGGGCGGTGACCTGCTCGGCGGGCTGCCCGCTGCCGCCGTTCGAGAAGACCACGGTGGCCGACCTGGTGCACGGCGGCGCGAGTGTCGCGGCGACCGCGGCGGTCGTCCTGGCGATGGCCGCGCTTGCCGCCTCGGGTGCGGCCAATCGGGCGGTACGCCGCCTGGCCGCCGGGGCCGCCGGGCTGGCCCTGCCGCTCTGCGCCGCGGTGGGGCTGGCCATGCTCGTCGTGGGCCGGGGCGCAGTGGTGGGTGTGCTGGAGCGGCTGGTCCTCGCGCTCGCGGCGCTGTGGGGCGTGACGACCGCCACCGCGCTGGCGCTCTGTAAGGATCGTCACGTCGTTCGCTCCTTGCGCTGAGCGGCAAGCGGCGTACCGTCGCTGAACGATGACCAATGTCTGGGGCCTCACTGTCCGCCTGTATGTCGATCTCCGACTACAGGCCAGCGGCATCTGTCCGGCGTAGCGCGCGTCACTCGCCCATCCCCGCTCGGACCAGACAATTGGAAACGTCCCATGCCATTCGGCCTGCGTAAAATCCCCTTCTCCGTGCAGATCCTGCTCGGCCTCGTGCTCGGCGTCGCGCTGGGCTTCCTCGCCCGCAGCAACGACCTGAGCTGGCTGACCAGCACCCTGCACACCGTCGGCGGCCTCTTCATCCAACTGCTCAAGCTGGCCGTGCCGCCGCTGGTCTTCACCGCGATCGTGGTCAGCGTGGTCAGCCTGCGCGGCGTCGCCAACGCCGCCCGGCTCGCGCTGAAGACCCTCATGTGGTTCGGCATCACCGCGCTCATCGCGGTGAGCATCGGCATCGGCCTCGGCCTGCTCACCAACCCCGGCAAGGGTGTGACACTCGACGTGGGTGGCGCCGCGCCGCCGAAGAACACCGGCTCGTGGACCGACTTCCTCACCGGCATCGTGCCCACCAACCCGGTCGGCGCGTTCGTCGAGGGCAACGTCCTGCAGATCGTCTTCCTCGCCCTGGTCGTCGGTGCCGCGGCCCTGCTCGTCGGCGAGCCCGCCGAGCCGTTCGTGGCCCTGAACCGCTCGCTGCTGGAGATCGTCCAGAAGGCGCTCTGGTGGGTCATCCGACTCGCCCCGATCGGCACCCTCGGCCTGATCGGCAACGCCGTCGCCTCGTACGGCTGGGACCTGCTGGCCCCGCTCGCGAAGTTCACCACAGCCGTCTACGTCGGCTGCGCCATCGTGCTGTTCGTGGTCTACCCGCTGGTGCTGATCCTCGCCGGCCGGCTCAACCCGCTGCGCTTCTTCGCCGGCGCCTGGCCGGCCATCGAGCTGGCGTTCGTGTCCCGCTCCTCGGTCGGCACGATGCCGGTGACCCAGCGCTCCGTCGAGCGCCTCGGCGTCCCCCGCGAGTACGCCTCGTTCGCGGTGCCGTTCGGCGCCACCACGAAGATGGACGGCTGCGCCGCGATCTACCCGGCGCTCGCCGCGATCTTCGTGGCCCAGGTGTTCGGCGTCCAGCTCGGCGTCACCGACTACCTGCTTATCGCGTTCGTCTCGGTGGTCGGCTCGGCGGCCACCGCCGGCCTGACCGGCGCGATCGTGATGCTCACCCTCACCCTGAGCACGCTGGGTCTGCCGCTGGCCGGCGCCGGCCTGCTGCTCGCCATCGACCCGATCCTCGACATGATCCGCACCGCCACCAACGTGGCCGGGCAGGCTCTGGTGCCGACCGTGGTCGCCGCCCGCGAGGGCACCCTCGACCGGGCCGCGTACGAATCCGCCGGCAAGCGCGACCTGACCGAGCCGGAGCCGGCCCCGCTCGCCCGACCCGACCGGCAGGACGAGCTGAGCCCCGTCCCCGCCTGATCCCGGCACACCGACGTCGACGGACCCCTCCCCGAGGGGTCCGTCGACGTTTTCGAGAGGATGACGACATGAGTTCCCTGTTCACACCGCTGGCCCTGCGCGCGGTCACCCTGCCCAACCGGATCGCCATGGCACCGATGTGCCAGTACTCGGCCGGCCCCGACGGGCTGCCCACCGACTGGCACCTGATCCACCTCGGCACCCGCGCCGTGGGCGGAGCCGGTCTGGTGCTGACCGAGGCAACCGCCGTCCTGCCCGAGGGGCGGATCACCCCGCAGGACACCGGGCTGTGGTCCGGCGCGCACGTGGACGCGTGGCGACCGGTGACCGCGTTCGTCGCCGCACACGGCGCGGTGCCGGCCGTGCAGCTGGCGCACGCCGGCTTCAAGGCCTCGACGTACCGGCCGTGGGCGCCGGAGCGCGGCGGCGTTCCGGACGACGAGGGCGGCTGGACCCCGGTCGCCCCCGGGTCGGAGCCGTTCACCGCCGACTACCGGACGCCGACCGCGCTCGACGCGGCGGGTGTCGCCGGCGTGGTCGACGCGTTCGCGGCCGCCGCCGAGCGGGCACTGGCCGCCGGGTTCGCCGCCGTGGAGATCCACGCCGCGCACGGCTACCTGCTCAACGAGTTCCTCTCCCCGCTGACCAACCACCGCACCGACGGCTACGGCGGCGACCGGGCCGGCCGGATGCGGCTCACCCTTGAGGTCGCCCGCGCGGTACGCGCCGCCGTCGGCGAGAACGTCCCGGTGCTCACCCGGATCTCCGCCACCGACTGGGTCGAGGGCGGCTGGACGATCGAGGACAGCGTGGTGCTCGCCGGCGAGCTGGCCGCCGTCGGCGTGGACCTGATCGACGCGTCCTCCGGCGGCGTGAGCACGGACCAGCGCATTCCGCTCGGTCCCGGCTACCAGGTGCCGCTGGCCGCCCAGATCCGCCGCGAGGCCGGCGTGCCGAGCGGCGCGGTGGGCCTGATCGTGGAGCCGGAGCACGCCGAGCAGATCATCGCCAGCGGCGACGCCGACCTGGTGCTGCTCGGCCGGGAGCTGCTGCGCGACCCGTACTGGCCGCGCCGGGCCGCCGCGAAGCTCGGCGTCGCGTACACCGGGCCGGCGCAGTACGCCCGCGCCGCCTGATGCCCGCCGGTCGGGCGGCTGCCGTACCCCGGCAGCCGCCCGGCCGTCAGCCGGCCAGGTGCGACCAGTCGCCCTCCAGGTCCCGCCAGGCACCCTGAGCCGCCACGGCTCCGCCGAGCAGCACCACCACGTGGTCGGCGCGGACCAGCGCGGCCCGCTTCGCGGTCGACCCGACGACTGTCACCCCGTGCGCCCGCAGCGCCTGCCACAGCGCCAGCTCGGTGGTGACGTCCAGCGCCGACGAGACGTCGTCGGCGACCAGCAGCTCGGTCCGCGGCGCCAGCGCCCGAGCCAGGGCCAACCGCTGCAACTGCCCGCCGGAGAGCCGGGTGCCCTTGTGCCCGATGAGCAGGCCCAGCCCGCCACCGGCGGCGGCCAGGTCGTGGTCGAGCTGCGCGGTGCTGACCGCCCCGGCCGCGTCCACCTGGTGCCCGAGGGCGATGTTGTCGGCCACCGTGCCGGACAGCACCCGGGGCAACTGGCCGACGTAGCCGACCTGGTTGGGGCGCAGGAACAGCTCCGGCTCGGTGACCGGGTCGCCGTTCCAGGACAGCTCGCCGGTGTGGTGCACGATGCCGGCCAGCGCCCGCAGCAGGGACGACTTGCCCGACCCCACCGGCCCGACGACAAGCACCAGCTGTCCCCGTTGGACGGTCAGGTCCACGTCCCGCACGGCGACCGTGCCGTCGGAGTGCACCACGCCGAAGCCGCGCAGCTCCAGGCGGCGCAGCGGATGGCGGGGTGGTGACGTCGGCGCGGGAGCCGTCCCGGCGGCCAGGTCGACCGCCGGCACCGCCGCGGAGTACGCGCCCACCCCCGTCATCGCCACCGTCCGGCGGGTCCAGACCCGCGCGGAGGGCAGCTGGGAGATCAACGACGCTGTCGTCCAGGCGAACCAGCGGGCCGCGCCCAGGGTGGAGACCGCCACCAGCACCGCCCCGGCGGAGAGCCCGCCGCTCAGGTAGAGCGCCCACGCGCCGATCGGCAACAGCCCGCTGGCCACCGACGGCGTGGAACGCGACCACACCTGCACCGAGATCTCCCGCCGCTGCCGGTCGCTGCGCAGCGCGTCCAGGTCCGCCAAATGCCGCAGCACCGCCGCCGTCGCGCCGGCGAGCTTCACCGTGCGCGCCGCGGAGAGCGCCGAGACCAGCGCGGTGGCGAACGCGGCCCGCGCCGTCACCGTCGCCCGGGCCGCCCGCTCCAGCTTCGGCCCGAACAGCGTCGCGGCCAGCCCGGAGACGACCATCGTGCCGAGGAAGAACAGCCCAGGTACGACGCTGCCGGTGACCGCCGTCATGGCGACCAGAAGGACCAGCGCGACGGCCTGGTCCAGCACGTTGTCGGCGAGCTGGACCACCCGCTCGGTGTCGCCGCCCTGCGCCACCACCTCGGCCGGGGTGTGCGAGCTGACCCGGCGCGGCCCGGTCTGGCCGTGCACCAGGCGCAGGCCGATCCGCAGCATCTGCCGTACCCACCACTGCGGGAACCAGACGTGGGTGTAGAACGGCAGCGGCATGGTGACCAGCAGTCCGGCCACGATCCCCACCGCCGGCAGGTACGGGTTGCCGGTGCCGTCGACCAGGTCGGCCCAGAGCCAGGGCAGCACCGGGCCGTCCAGCCCGAGCAGGCTGAGCCCGAGGAACAGCACGATCGCGGTCGCCCCGTACCGGGGATCGTTGAGGCAGAGCCGGAAGATCTCCCGCAGCGTCCGGGCCGGCGGCACCGGTGGCAGTGGCGGCGGGTCGGCGCGGGTCGGCCCGACCGGCGCGGCCGGTTCGGCAGGTGTGGTCGCCGGCTCGTTCGGCCAGTCGTCGACCGGGTCGGGGCCGACCAGCAGGTCGGTACCGGCGCCGGCGCGGCCGGTCGGCGCCGACGCGGCGTACGCGGCGGCGTGGCTGGTGGCCAGCAGTTCGGCGAAGCGCGTCGACGTCTCCAGCGGGCCGGCCTCGACCACCGCGCCGTCGGCCAGCACCACCACCTCGTCGCAGCGGCGCACGGAGGAGAGTCGGTGCGCGATGACGATGCCGATCCGGTCGCGCAGCAGTCGTTCGGTGGCCCGCTGCACCCGCGCCTCGGTGACCGGGTCCAAACGGGCGGTGGCCTCGTCGAGGATCACCACGTGCGGGTCGCGGACCAGGATCCGGGCGAACGCCACCAACTGCTCCTGACCGGCGGAGAGCACGTGGCCGCCCTCCCCCAGCCGCGTCGCCAGGCCCTCCGGCAACTCGGCGATCCAGCCGGCCAGGCCCAGCTCGTTCAGCGCCCGCGCGGCGGCGTCGAGCAGGTCCGGGTCGAAGAGCGCCACGTTCTCGGCGAGCGTGCCGGCAAGGATCTCGGTGCGCTGCGGCACCAGCGCCACCCAGCGGCGCAGCTGCTCGACGTCGAGATCACACAGGTCGGTGCCGCCGAGGAAGACCGTTCCCGGCGGCACGTCGACCGCCCGGGTGAGCACCTTCGCCAGAGTCGACTTGCCCGAACCGGTCCGCCCGATCAGCGCGTACGAGCGGCCACGTGCGAAGGTCAGGCTGAGCCCGCGCAGGGCGGCCCCCCGGCCACTCTCCGGGCCGCTCACCTCGTACTCGAACGTCAGGTCACGGATGCGCAGATCGCCCGAGGTCGGGCTGGCTCCGCCGACGGGTTCCTGCCGGGCCTGCTGGAGCAACCGCACCCGGGCCCACGCCCCGAGAGCCTCCTGGATCTCCGGCACCATCCGGCTGACGTGTTCCGCGGTGGCCCCGAAGGCCAGGGCGAGCAGCCAGATGGCGGTGAGCCGGGCGGCGTCGATCCGGCCGGTGGCCAGCGCCCACGCCCCGCCGAGCACCACCGCACCGATGCCGGCCCGGATCGTCGCGGTGGCGACCGTCGCCACCCGGGCGGACATCACCCAGACCCGTTGGCCCCGGGACAGCACGGCGGCGGCGCGGCGGGCGTACAGGCGCAGCACGTACGGCCGGGCCAGGCTGGTCCGTACGTCGTCCTGGCCGTGCACCGCCTCCTCCATGACCGCGGCCAGGTCGGACCAGGCCTCCTCCTCGGCCATCCGGGCCGGGCCGATCCGTGCCGTGGGCCGACGCAGTCCGACCGCGAGCACCACCGTGAGCAGCAGCATCGCGATCCCGGCCGGCCACCACACGACCAACGCGACGACCATCGACAACAGCCCGACACAGAGCCCCTGGGCGAGTCGGGTGCCCTGGTTACGAAGCGCCGCCGCCACCTGGTAGACGTCACCGTCGATCCGGTCGAGCAGCTCACCCACCGGAGTGGTCTCCAGGGTGGGCAGGTCCTGCCCGAGGGCGACGCGGCACAGCCGGCGGCGCACGTCGGCGGACCAGTCGGCGGTCAGGCCGGCCATCAGCAGGCTCACCGCGAGGTCGCTGAGCACCACGGCGACAAGTGCCGCGGCCAGCACGGCGAAGAAGCCGGCCGAGCGGTGCACCAGCACCGCGCCGGCCAGCGCCGAAGCGCCCGCCTGGCCGGCGGCGCCGAGCACGATGAGCATGGCGACGACAGTCATCCGGCGTGGCGAGGTGTCCCACATATCTCGGAGCAGGCGCATGGAGAGTCCCTCCGGACGTGGGTGGCTGAGCACCCAGCCTGCCGGCTACGACCCCGTCCACTCAACCGAATTACCCGCTCTGAGCAGGTCTTCCGCTCACGTCTGGGCGACCCGGCGCACGATGCCGAGCAGCGCCTCCTGCACGTCGGAGATGGGCCGGTCGGGTTGGAACACCAGCCAGTCCACGGCCACCACCAGGCCCACGCCGAACAGCGCCGAGGAGGCGGTCGGCACGTCCAGATCGGGCGGCAGGTCGCCGCTGTCCACTCCGGCCCGCACCGTCTCGGCGATCACCTCGATCGCCTCGCTGCGCAGCAGCCGCAACGTCTGCTGCCACTCCCGGTTCGTCCGCCACATCTCCGACAGCAGCAACTGGGCGAACGCCCGGTACCGGCGGATGTACTCCAACTCGGCGCGGACGAGGGCCGCCAGCGCGGCGCGGGGCGGCAGCCCGGCGACCGCCGCTCGGAACTCGGCGGTGAGCAGACCGATGCCGTGCCGCAGCAACTCCTCGAAGAGCACCGTCTTGGACTCGAAGTTGTAGTAGACCGTCCCCTTCGCGACCCCGGCCCGCGCCGCGATGTCGTCCACGGTGGTCGCGGAGAAACCCTGCTCGGCGATGAGTTCGACAGCCGCGACGAAGAGACGCTGGCGGGTGTCCTCCCGCCGCCTCGACCGTCCGTCCGTCACCGGCACATCCTCACATGGCCAACTCGGGGTGCAGCTTCGACGGGGTGAGCCGGCGCGAGCGGCGGGCCGCGAGAGTGGTCAGGACCAGCGCCGCCGCCCCGAAGCCGACAAGCACCAGCACCGCCCGCAGCACCGGGGCGGTCGGGCCTCCGTTGACTGTGTGCCGCAGCCCGTCCACCACGTAGCTCATCGGCAGCCACGGGTGGATCGCCTGGAAGAAGCCGGGCGAGGTCTGCACCGGGTAGGTCCCTCCGGACGAGGTGAGCTGGAGCATCAGCAACGCCAACGCGGCGAGCCGTCCGGCCGGGCCGAGCTGGGCGCCGAGCCACTGCATGATCGCGGTGAACGCGAGCGAGACGAGGGCGAGCAGGCCCAGCGTCGCGGCGGGCCGGACCGGGTCCAGCCCGAGCAGCACCGTCACCGCCGCGAACAGCACCCCGGCCTGGGCCAGCCCGACCGCCGCGGCGGGCAGCCAGCCCGCAAGCGCCACCCGCCAGGCGGGTGCGCCGGACATGACATGCCGCCGGTTGACAGGCCGCAGCAGCATGTACGTGATCATCGCGCCGACCCAGAGAGCCAGCCCGAGGAAGTACGGGGCGAAGCCCACCCCGTACGAGGCGGCCGGGTGCCGGGCCGAACGGTCCAGCGACACCGGATCACCGAGTACGTCGGCGCGGGCGTCCGGGTCGTCGTACCCCGGGATCTTCTTCTCTCCGGCGTTCAGGCCGGCGGCGAGGTCGCCGGCCCCGCCGTCCAGGCGGGTCAGCCCGGAGGCCAGCTCACCGGCGCCGCTCTCCAGCCGGACCAGACCGTCGGCGAGCTGGTCGCTGCCGCTGGTGAGCTGGTTGAGCCCGCCGTCCAACTCCCGCGCCCCGGTGGCCAGCCGGAACAATCCGCCGCGCAGCCGCTCGACACCTGTTGCCGCGTCGCCCACGCCGTCGCGTAGCTCGGCGCTGCCGTCGGCGAGGGCGCCCAGGCCGGCGGCGAGCTCGTCGACCTTGCCGCGCGCGGCGGCGACGTCGTCAGCCAGGTGCGGTGCGGCGTCGGCGATCTGCCGGGCGGTGGCCGCCACGGTGGTCATGCGGTTCCGCAGCGCCGTCAGGTCGGCCTGGTCGAGACCGGAGACGACCGCCCGGGCCGCCTCGACGGTGGCCGTCGCGGCCGTCCGGGCGGCAGCGACGTTCGGATCGTCGGCCAGCTCCGGGTGCGCGGCGACCAGGGCGTCGAGCCGCTCCCGTACCGTCTCGGCCTGGGTCAGGGCCTTCTGCGCCCGCTGCGGCAGAGCGTCCAGGCCGTCGGCGAGCGCCTGCGCGCCGTCGGCGATGGCCGTCGCCGACCGCTCGATCCGCTCGGCGTTGTCCCGCAGCACCGGCTCGATCCTCGCGGCCGCACCGTCCACCGTGCTGGCCACCGCCCGGGTCGCGGTGGCCGCGCGGGCGGTGCCGTCGGCGAGCTGCGCCGCACCGGTCCGGAGCTGGTCCAGCCCGGCGGTCAACTCGTCGGCGCCCCGCGCGCTCTGGTCCAGCCCGTCGGAGAGACTTCCCGCACCGTCGGCGGACCGCCCCAACCCGTCGGCGACCTGCCCGGCCCCGGATGCCGACCGGTCCAACCCGTCGGCGATCCGGCCCGCGCCGGCCCGGGAGCTGCCCAACCCGTCGGCGAGCTGACCCGCACCATCGGCGGCTCGACCGGTCTCGGCCTTGGCGTCGGTGAAGCCGACAAGCATCCGGGCGAAGTAGCCCGACGCGGCGCTCTCCGCGGCGGCGGCCCGGATCTCGCTGAACGCCGACCGGGCGAGCAACCCGGACAGGTAGTTCGTGGCGTCGTCGTTGACCACCTTCAGCTCACCCCGGTGCGCCGGCTGGTCGGGCTCCGGGCTCGCGGCGAGCGTGGCGGAGAAGTCCGCCGGGATGGAGAACACCAGGTGGTAGCGGCCGGTACGCAGCCCCGCGGCGGCGTCCTCGGCATCGGTGACCTGCCAGCCGAACACCCGGCGGTCGATCAGCTCGTCGGCCAGATCCTGCCCGGCGTGCACCACCGACCCGTCGCTGGCCGTCGCCGGCCGGTCGGCGTTCACCAGGGCGACCGGAATCCGGTCCATCTTCCCGTACGGATCCCAGAAGGCGTAGAGGTAGAGGGCCCCGTACAGCAGCGGCACGACGGTCAGCACGGCCAGCGCGGCGCGCGGCAGCCGGCCCCGGGTCATCCGGCGCAACTCGAACCAGGCCAGTCGGACAACACTCATCGGTTCACCTCGGTGTCCTGGTCGGCAGCCGCCCCGACGACAACGGCGGTTTCGGGTGGGCCCAGTCGGTGCACAATCGACGGCGAATGCGCTTCCACCTCACGGGCGGTCACCACCACCGCGATGCCCCGGTCGGTCAGCCGACCGATAAGGTCCCAGAGCAGGGCGCGGTCCGCACCGTCCGCACCCGCGTCGATGTCGTCGGCGAGGATCAACCCCGGCCCCGCGAGGGTGGCGAGCACCAGCCCGAGGATTTGGCGCTGCACCGGGGTCAGGTCCCGTCCTCGGCTGGCCGGATCGAGCGGGACGTCCGTGCCCAGTCCGGCGCCTTCGATCACGGCGGCGACCGCGTCCCGCCGGCCCTGCCTCGGCGACCTGCGCCGGCCGACCCGTCGACCGCCCACCGCGCCGCACCCGAAGAACCCTCGACGGCCCGTCGACCGTCGGTCGGGCCCGCCTCGGCCTCCGGCTTGGCCTTCGACTTCGACTTCGGCTCCGGCTCCGGCTCCGGCTCCGGCTCCGGCAGCGTCGGCAAGCTCGGCAGCCGGGAGCTCGCCTGCCGCACCGGGACGAAGGGCCGTCGGCCCGGCACGGTCAACTCGCCGCCCGAGCAGCGACAGTCGTTCCGAGATGTGCTCGGCGACCGTCAACTCCGGGTCGGGCTCGTGCACCCCGGCCACCTGACCGAGCGCCGCGGCCGCACGGAGCTCCAACTGGCCTTCGCTCGTGGGGAAGCGGTTTGCCAGGGCGAGGAGCAGAGAGGTCCGTCCGCTACCGGGCGCCCCGACGATCGCGTGCAGCTCACCCGCGTTGACCGCAAGGTCGACACCCCGAAAAACCCACCCCCGAGAGGTACGCAGGCCAAGACCCCTCGCCTCGACCACCACGACGCCCACCCCGATCACTGTACTGACTGGTCAGTCTAAAAACATGACCCAGCATAGGCGTGGTGGTCGGGTTCGCGCCCGTCTGGGACGCGTGATCCCGGTCATCACGGTCGGGATATCAACCCGCCCCGGACATCCCGATATCGGCGATCCCGAGTCGATCACCGCCCGGACGCCCCCTGCCGACTGCGTCCACCGCGTCGAATGGGCGGGATGTCCGCCTCTGGGCGGCTGTTGGGGTGTGACCGGGTGCATCCGTGGGCTGGAATCGTGGCGGGCCGGGGGTCGTTAAATACCCTGACGATCGCAGGACCACGGCCACCCCGCCCGGCTCGACCGGGGCGGGAATGACCGGCCGGGCCGGGTCGTTGCAGACCCCCGAACGACCGCAGGCCCCGCCGACCGACCGGCTCGATCCGGTACCCGCACGGTAGGGGCGCGCCCGGGAATCCCACCGGCCCGACGGTCGTTACACACGGTCCCGGC
>NZ_VDFY01000182.1 GCF_006228125.1 Micromonospora orduensis
GGCTCCGGTCTCGTGGGCTCGGAGATGTGTATAGGAGACAGCGCCGGACCCCAGCCGGGCTGGGGCACGCCGCAGCCCGGCTGGGGTCCGGCGCCCGGCGGCGGCGCGACACCGCCCGGTGCGGGCGCGACACCGACCGGATGGGGCGTGGCCGCCGCGCCCGGCTCGGGCCAGCCGTACGCGGTGTCCGGTGCGCCGTCCCCGCCACCCGGCTGGGGGCAGCCGCCGTCCGGGTACGGGCCCCCGCCGGGGTGGGTCCAGCCGGGGCAGGCCCCCGGCTGGAGCACTCCGGTGCCGCCTCCGACCGACGAGCAGCGTCGCCCACCGAAGCGGGTCGAGGCGGTGCCCGGCACGCCGTACGGCGTCGTGTACCTGGACGTGGCCCCGGTCACCTCGGGTCTGGCCGTCGGCGCGCTGGTGGCCGGGATCGCGTCGGTCCTGGTCTCGTTGCTGGTGATCTGCTTCGGGGTGGCCTTCGCGAACGAGGGTGGGGTCTGGGCGTCCGGGGCCTTCGCGGTGCTGGGTGTGCTGACCGGGGTGGCCGCGATCGTGGCCGGCCTGCTCGGTCGGCGGCAGATCCGCCGGCCGACGGGTCCGTCCGCGGTCCGGTTCACCGGCGGAGGGCTGGCGGTGGCAGGCATCAGCTGCGGGGGTGCGGGAGCGTTGCTGAGCCTGTTGGCGCTCGGCCTGTCCCTGCTGATCTCCCTGACGTGAGGCCGGTCACCCGCCGGGTGGCCGGGTGGCGTGGTCGCCGCGGGTGCCCGGTCGGATCGGCGGTGCCCGCTGCGGGGGCGACGGGTGGTCCGGTGGGGAAGCCGGTACACTTGTATCCGTAGGTGCCCATCGCGGGCGACGGGGCAGAGCGAGATCCGACTGGCGGGCGTGAGACGGCCGCCGGGCCAATCCGTTTTGACCTGGCCGGCTGTGGTAGGTACTCTTTCCTCTTGTGCCCGGGCCTGCCCGGGCAACTCGTGCGTGCGCTGGTTCCGGTGAGCCGGGCAGCGGGCACGACAAGCCAAAGACCCGGTGCGGGGCGACCCGCGTGCCGGTGACAGAACCCGGTAGGTCCGCGAAAGCGTCCGCACCGGGACCGTGAGTTGGGCGACACGCCCGACCGCGGGTGCCGGGACCTCCGCGAGGTGGCCCTGGCCGGAATGTAGGAGAGCCGGTCATCAGGCCGGCTAACGAGCAGACGGCGCGGCCGCGACTGTGCGGCCGAAGGGAGCGGAGAAACCCGGTGCCCACCATTCAGCAGTTGGTCCGAAAGGGCCGTCAGGCCAAGACGACCAAGACCAAGACTCCTGCGCTGAAGGGGTCTCCCCAGCGGCGCGGCGTGTGCACCCGCGTGTACACCACGACCCCGAAGAAGCCGAACTCGGCGCTGCGCAAGGTCGCTCGTGTCAAGCTCAGCAGCCAGATCGAGGTGACCGCCTACATCCCGGGCGTCGGCCACAACCTCCAGGAGCACTCGATCGTGCTCGTGCGTGGCGGCCGTGTGAAGGACCTCCCCGGCGTGCGTTACAAGATCGTCCGCGGCTCGCTGGACACCCAGGGTGTCCGCAACCGCAAGCAGGCGCGCAGCCGTTACGGCGCGAAGAAGGAGAAGAGCTGACATGCCGCGTAAGGGACCCGCTCCGCGGCGGCCGCTGGTCGCTGACCCGGTGTACAACTCGCCGCTGGTCACCCAGTTGGTGAACAAGATCCTGCTCCGCGGCAAGCGTCAGCTCGCCGAGTCCATCGTGTACGCGGCCCTCGAGGGCTGCCGCGAGAAGTCCGGCACCGACCCGGTCGTCACCCTCAAGCGGGCGATGGACAACGTCAAGCCGACCCTCGAGGTGCGCAGCCGTCGTGTCGGTGGCGCCACCTACCAGGTTCCGGTTGAGGTGCGCCCCGCCCGGGCGACCACGCTGGGCCTGCGCTGGCTGGTCACCTACTCCCGCGCCCGCCGCGAGAAGACCATGGTCGAGCGGCTCATGAACGAGCTGCTGGACGCGAGCAACGGCCTTGGTGCCGCCGTCAAGCGGCGCGAGGACACGCACAAGATGGCCGAGTCCAACAAGGCCTTCGCGCACTACCGCTGGTAACACCCTGGTTCCGGCGCTCTCGGGCGCCGGAACCGCCACCAGTTGAGTCGAGACGACGATAAGTAGGGATTGAAGTGGCCGCCGCAGACGCGCTCGCCAACGTACGCAACATCGGCATCATGGCGCACATCGATGCCGGTAAGACCACGACCACCGAGCGGATCCTGTTCTACACCGGCATCACGTACAAGATCGGTGAGGTCCACGAGGGCGCTGCCGTCATGGACTGGATGGAGCAGGAGCAGGAGCGTGGTATCACCATCACCTCCGCTGCTACCAAGTGTGAGTGGAAGGGCCACACGATCCAGATCATCGACACGCCCGGTCACGTCGACTTCACGGTCGAGGTCGAGCGGTCGCTGCGCGTGCTGGATGGTGCGGTCGCGGTCTACGACGGTGTCGCCGGCGTGGAGCCGCAGACGGAGAACGTCTGGCGGCAGGCCGACAAGTACAACGTCCCGCGGATGTGCTTCGTCAACAAGCTCGACCGGACCGGCGCCGACTTCTTCCGCTGCGTGCAGATGATGATCGACCGGCTGAACGCCACCCCGCTGGTGCTCCAGATCCCGATCGGGCTCGAGGGCGACCACATCGGCGTCGTGGACCTGATCGGCATGCGCGCCCTCACCTGGCGCGGGGAGACCCAGAAGGGTGAGGACTACGCGATCGAGGAGATCCCGGCCGAGCTGGCCGACTCCGCGGCCGAGTGGCGCGAGAAGCTGATGGAGACCCTGGCCGACGTCGACGACTCGGTGATGGAGAAGTACCTGGAAGGCGAGGAGGTCTCCGTCGAGGAGATCAAGGCCGCCATCCGGCGTGCCACCATCGCCGGCAAGGCCAACCCGGTGCTGTGCGGCTCGGCGTTCAAGAACAAGGGCGTCCAGCCCATGCTCGACGCCGTGGTCGACTTCCTGCCGTCGCCGCTGGACGTTCCGGCGATCGAGGGTACGGCCACCGACGGCGAGACCCCGCTGCTGCGGAAGCCGTCCAAGGCCGAGCCCTTCTCCGGCCTGGCGTTCAAGATCCAGACCGACAAGCACCTTGGCAAGCTCACCTACGTCCGGGTCTACTCGGGCACGGTCGAGACCGGCAACCAGGTGGTCAACTCCACCAAGGACCGCAAGGAGCGGATCGGCAAGATCTACCAGATGCACGCCAACAAGCGGGAAGAGCGCAGCTCGGCCCAGGCTGGCGACATCATCGCGGTGCAGGGTCTCAAGCAGACCACCACCGGTGACACGCTGTGCGACCCGGCGAACCCGGTGATCCTGGAGTCGATGACCTTCCCGGAGCCGGTCATCGAGGTCGCCATCGAGCCGAAGACCAAGGCCGACCAGGAGAAGCTCAGCACCGCCATCCAGCGGCTGGCCGAGGAGGACCCGACCTTCCGCGTCAAGCTGGACGAGGAGACCGGTCAGACGGTCATCGCTGGCATGGGCGAGCTGCACCTGGACATCCTGGTCGACCGGATGCGCCGCGAGTTCAACGTCGAGGCGAACATCGGTAAGCCGCAGGTGGCGTACCGCGAGACGATCCGCCGCAAGGTGGAGAAGATCGAGTACACCCACAAGAAGCAGACCGGTGGTTCGGGTCAGTACGCCCGCGTCATCGTGAGCGTCGAGCCGCTTCCGCTGGACAACGACTCGCCGACCTACGAGTTCGCCAACGCCGTCACCGGTGGCCGCATCCCGCGGGAGTTCATCCCGTCGGTCGACGCCGGTGCCCAGGACGCCATGCAGTACGGCATCCTGGCGGGCTTCCCGCTCGTCGGTGTGAAGCTGACGCTGCTGGACGGCCAGTACCACGAGGTCGACTCCTCGGAAATGGCATTCAAGATCGCCGGCTCGATGGTGATGAAGGAGGCGGCCCGCAAGGCCGACCCCGCACTGCTCGAGCCGATGATGGCCGTTGAAGTCACCACTCCTGAGGAGAACATGGGTGACGTCATCGGCGACCTCAACTCCCGCCGCGGCATCATCCAGGCGATGGAGGAGCGCAGCGGCGCCCGCATCGTCAGGGCTCTGGTGCCGTTGTCGGAGATGTTCGGCTACGTCGGCGACCTGCGGTCGAAGACCCAGGGCCGGGCTAGCTACAGCATGCAGTTCGACTCCTACGCCGAGGTTCCGCAGAGCGTGGCGAAGGAGATCATCGCCAAGGCGACGGGCGAGTAACGTCGCTGAGCAGGTGATTCGTGGTTGGTCGCGGGAGGGTTTTCCCGCCCGCGGCCACCGCGATCGGATCGCGTGAGACCGGGCCTGTAGGCTTCATCGCCGCAGAACCCACAAAAGCTCTCCGGCCGTTCAGGCCGGAAAGGCTGTCGACAGAGTCCTAAGCGCCGACCGGCGCGCCGGGCGTACGAACCAAGAAGTCCACAGGAGGACACCAGTGGCGAAGGCTAAGTTCGAGCGGACTAAGCCGCACGTCAACATCGGCACCATTGGTCACATCGACCACGGTAAGACGACGCTGACGGCGGCCATCACCAAGGTCCTGCACGACCAGTACCCGGACCTGAACCCGTACACGCCGTTCGACGAGATCGACAAGGCGCCGGAGGAGAAGGCCCGCGGCATCACGATCTCGATCGCGCACGTCGAGTACCAGACCGAGGCGCGGCACTACGCGCACGTCGACTGCCCCGGCCACGCGGACTACATCAAGAACATGATCACCGGTGCCGCGCAGATGGACGGCGCGATCCTGGTGGTCGCGGCGACCGACGGTCCGATGCCGCAGACCCGCGAGCACGTGCTGCTGGCCCGCCAGGTTGGCGTGCCGTACATCGTCGTGGCGCTCAACAAGAGCGACATGGTCGACGACGAGGAGCTCCTGGAGCTCGTCGAGCTCGAGGTGCGCGAGCTGCTCTCCTCGCAGGAGTACCCGGGTGACGACCTGCCGGTCGTTCGGGTTTCGGCGCTGAAGGCCCTCGAGGGTGACCCCGAGTGGACCGGCAAGCTGCTGGACCTGATGACCGCTGTCGACACCGCGATCCCGCAGCCGGAGCGCGAGACCGAGAAGCCGTTCCTCATGCCGATCGAGGACGTCTTCACGATCACCGGTCGTGGCACCGTCGTCACCGGTCGCGCCGAGCGCGGCATCCTCAAGCCGAACGAGGAGGTGGAGATCGTCGGTATCCGCGAGAAGTCGCAGAAGACGGTCTGCACCGGTATCGAGATGTTCCGCAAGCTGCTCGACGAGGCCCGCGCGGGCGAGAACGTCGGTCTGCTGCTGCGTGGCATCAAGCGCGAGGACGTCGAGCGCGGCATGGTGGTCGTCAAGCCGGGCACCACGACCCCGCACACGGAGTTCGAGGCGACGGTCTACATCCTCTCCAAGGAGGAGGGCGGCCGGCACACCCCGTTCTTCCAGAACTACCGTCCGCAGTTCTACTTCCGGACCACGGACGTCACCGGTGTCGTCACCCTCCCCGAGGGCACCGAGATGGTCATGCCGGGCGACAACACCACCATGTCGGTGAAGCTGATCCAGCCCATCGCCATGGAGGAGAACCTCAAGTTCGCGATCCGCGAGGGTGGCCGCACCGTCGGCGCCGGGTTCGTCACCAAGATCGTCAAGTGAGCTAGGTAACCCCGATTAGACCCGCCGCCGGTCGTGCGGCATACTAGTCAGGTTGCGTAACGACAGTTCGTCGCCTGTGTTCGGCTTTCGCTGAACCTCCGGGTGGCGGCACAGTCGAGCGTAGGGTGGTTGGCGGCCCAGTCGCCAACCACCCTCGCACGGCGTTCAGGTCGCGGTAATGCGATCGGCGCCTTGACCCACCGCGCGGTCAGGACCGCTCCGGAGTCCCGGGGCGGAGCCCGGCCCGAGGGCGCGACACGCCCGACCGCGGGGGTCGGCGAAGTGGGCCTGTGCCAGCCGGTACAGGCGCCCGCAACACAGCGGCATCGAGAGAAGGAACAGAAGCCACCATGGCGGGACAGAAGATCCGCATCCGGCTCAAGGCCTATGACCACGAGGTCGTCGACTCCTCGGCTCGGAAGATCGTCGAGACGGTGACGCGTACCGGGGCGCAGGTCGCGGGCCCGGTGCCGCTGCCCACGGAGATCAACCGTTTCTGCGTTATCCGCTCGCCGCACAAGTACAAGGACTCGCGCGAGCACTTCGAGATGCGCACGCACAAGCGGCTGATCGACATCATCGACCCGACCCCGAAGACGGTCGACTCGCTCATGCGCCTCGACCTGCCGGCTGGCGTCGACATCGAGATCAAGCTGTAGGGACCGGACAAATGGACAGGCAAGTCAAGGGGATCCTGGGCGCCAAGCTCGGCATGACCCAGGTCTGGGACAACAACAAGGTTGTTCCCGTGACCGTGGTCGAGGCCGGCCCGTGCGTCATCAGCCAGGTTCGTAGCGCCGAGAAGGACGGTTACTCCGCGGTCCAGCTGGCCTACGGCAACATCGACCCGCGCAAGGTCAAGAAGCCGATCAGCGGGCACTACGCGAAGGCGGACGTGGCGCCGCGCCGGCACATCGTCGAGCTGCGCACCACGGACGCCGGTGAGTACTCGCTCGGCCAGGAGGTCACGGTCGAGGAGTTCCCGGCCGGCGTCACCATCGACGTCACCGGAAAGACCAAGGGCAAGGGCTACGCCGGCCCGATGAAGCGGCACGGCTTCCACGGTCTGGGCGCCGGTCACGGCGTCGAGCGCAAGCACCGTTCGCCCGGTTCCATCGGCGCCTGCGCCACCCCGGGTCGTGTCTTCAAGGGCACCCGGATGGCCGGCCGCATGGGTGGCGTGCGCTACACCGTGCAGAACCTCACCGTCCAGGCGGTCGACACCGAGAACAACCTCCTGCTCGTCCGTGGTGCCATTCCCGGCCCCAAGGGCGCGCTGGTTCTGGTCCGTACCGCGGCCAAGAGCAAGGTGAAGAAGGGCGGTGCGGCGAAGTGACCACCGTTGACGTGCGCACCGTCGAAGGCACCACCAGCGGCTCGGTCGAGCTGCCGGCGGACATCTTCGACGTGCAGGCCAACGTCGCGCTGATGCACCAGGTCGTGGTGGCCCAGCTCGCGGCGGCCCGACAGGGCACGCACAAGGCCAAGACCCGCGCCGAGGTTTCCGGCGGCGGCAAGAAGCCGTACAAGCAGAAGGGCACCGGTCGCGCCCGGCAGGGCTCGATCCGCGCGCCGCAGTTCGCCGGCGGTGGCGTGGTGCACGGTCCCGTGCCGCGTGACTACAGCCAGCGGACCCCGAAGAAGATGAAGGCCGCCGCGCTGCGGGGTGCCCTCTCCGACCGGGCCCGCGCCGGGCAGGTGCACGTTGTCGAGGCGTTCGTCTCGGGCGAGAAGCCGTCGACCAAGGCGGCCCTGGCCACGCTGACCAAGCTCACCGAGGCCCGTCGGGTTCTCGTCGTGCTGAGCAGCACCGACGAGCTGAACTGGGTGTCGCTGCGCAACGAGCCGCGGGTGCACCTGATCGAGTCCGGCCAGCTGAACACGTACGACGTGCTGGTGGCCGACGACGTGGTCTTCACCAAGGACGCCCTGGACGAGTTCCTGGGCGTGCCCGCCGAGACCACCGAGGAGGGTGGCAAGTGAGCACGATCGCCGACCCGCGCGACATCATCGTGGCGCCGGTCGTCTCGGAGAAGAGCTACAGCGAGCTGAACCGGAACTGGTACACCTTCCTGGTGCACCCGGACGCGAACAAGACCGAGATCAAGATCGCTATCCAGCAGATCTTCAACGTCCGCGTCCTGACGGTCAACACGCTCAACCGCCAGGGAAAGCGCAAGCGCACCAAGACCGGCTTCGGTCAGCGCAAGGCGACCAAGCGGGCGATCGTGAAGCTGGCTGACGGTGACCGTATCGAGGCCTTCGGCGGCCCGGTCAGCTGAGGGGTGTAGACAATGGCTATCCGTAAGTACAAGCCGACGACGCCGGGCCGACGTGGCTCCAGTGTCGCCGACTTCGCCGAGATCACCCGGTCCACGCCGGAGAAGTCGCTGCTGGCTCCGCTGCCGAAGAAGGGCGGGCGTAACGCCCACGGCCGGATCACCACGCGGCACCACGGTGGAGGTCACAAGCGCCAGTACCGTCTGATCGACTTCAAGCGGGTCGACAAGGACGGCGTGCCGGCGAAGGTCGCTCACATCGAGTACGACCCCAACCGCACGGCGCGCATCGCGCTGCTGCACTACGCCGACGGCGAGAAGCGGTACATCATCGCGCCGAAGGACATGAAGCAGGGCGACCGCGTCGAGTCCGGTCCGGGCGCCGACATCAAGCCCGGCAACAACCTGCCGCTGCGCAACATCCCGGTCGGTACCACGATCCACAACGTGGAGCTGCGTCCGGGTGGCGGGGCCAAGCTGGCCCGTTCCGCCGGTGTCGGCATCCAGCTGCTCGGCCGCGAGGGCGCGTACGCGACCCTGCGTATGCCGTCCGGCGAGATCCGGCGTGTGGACGTGCGCTGCCGCGCGAGCGTCGGCGAGATCGGCAACGCCGACCAGTCGAACATCAACTGGGGTAAGGCCGGCCGTATGCGGTGGAAGGGCAAGCGCCCGACCGTCCGTGGTGTCGCCATGAACCCGGTCGACCACCCGCACGGTGGTGGTGAGGGTAAGACCTCCGGTGGTCGCCACCCGGTCAACCCGCAGGGTAAGCCCGAGGGCCGCACCCGCCGTAAGGGCCAGCCGAGTGACAAGCTGATCGTCCGCCGTCGCTACGCCACGCGTAAGCGCGGCTGAGGGAGTTAAGACATGCCTCGCAGCCTGAAGAAGGGCCCGTTCGTAGACGACCACCTGCTCAAGAAGGTGGAAGTGCAGAACGACAAGGGCTCGAAGAACGTGATCAAGACCTGGTCGCGGCGCTCGACGATCATCCCGGAGATGCTCGGGCACACGATCGCGGTGCACGACGGACGCAAGCACGTCCCGGTGTTCGTGACCGAGGCGATGGTCGGGCACAAGCTCGGCGAGTTCGCGCTGACCCGCACGTTCAAGGGTCACGAGAAGGACGACCGGAAGAGCCGTCGGCGCTGACGCCGCGGGCATACGGATAGAGGGAACAAGGGGTTACAGCGATGCCAGGAAAGGGCGACGCTCCGGTGCTTCCGGGCGCGCGGGCGGTTGCGCGGCACGTGCGCATCTCGCCGATGAAGGCGCGCCGGGTGGTCAACCTCGTCCGCGGCCTGCCCGCGAAGGAGGCGCTCACGGTGCTGCAGTTCGCGCCGCAGGCTGCGAGCGAGCAGGTGTACAAGGTGCTCGCTAGCGCGATCGCCAACGCGGAGAACAACGAGCGGCTGGACCCCGACGCGCTGCTCGTCAGCGAGGCGTTCGTGGACGAGGGCCCGACGATGAAGCGGTTCCAGCCTCGGGCGCAGGGTCGGGCGTACCGGATCCGCAAGCGGACCTGTCACATCACCGTGGCGGTCGAGGCGGTCGCGCCGGCAGCGCCGAGGAAGGCCGCGGCGAAGAAGGCCGCCCCGGCCACGGAGGCCGCACCGGCCGAAGCGCAGAGCAAGACGGAGGGCGCCGAGTAATGGGTCAGAAGGTTCACCCCACTGGGTTCCGGCTCGGCATCTCGACCGACTGGAAGTCCCGCTGGTTCGCGGACAAGCTCTACAAGGACTACATCGGCGAGGATGTCAAGATCCGCCGCATGATGTCCAAGGGCCTGGAGCGCGCCGGGATTTCCAAGGTCGACATCGAGCGCACCCGCGACCGGGTCCGGGTCGACATCCACACCGCCCGGCCGGGCATCGTCATCGGCCGTAAGGGTGCGGAGGCCGACCGGATCCGCGGCGAGCTGGAGAAGCTCACCGGCAAGCAGGTCCAGCTGAACATCATCGAGGTGAAGAACCCCGAGTCGGACGCCCAGCTCGTCGCGCAGGGCGTGGCCGAGCAGCTGTCCAGCCGGGTCAGCTTCCGTCGGGCGATGCGCAAGGCCATGCAGTCGGCGATGAAGAACCCGGTCTGCAAGGGCATCCGGGTTCAGGTCTCGGGTCGCCTCGGCGGCGCCGAGATGAGCCGGACCGAGTTCTACCGCGAGGGCCGGGTTCCGCTGCACACGCTGCGGGCCAACATCGAGTACGGCTTCTTCGAGGCTCGTACCACGTTCGGCCGGATCGGTGTGAAGGTCTGGATCTACAAGGGCGACGCCGTCCCGGGCCGGGAGGCTCCGGCCGAGGCCGGTCCGTCCCGCCCGCGTCGTGGTGAGCGTGGCGACCGTCCCGAGCGTCCGCGCCGTGGCCGGTCGGGTTCGTCCGGCACGACGGCTGGCGGCACCGAGGCCGGCCGGGCTGCTGCGACCACCATCGCGCAGCAGGCCGAGACGCCGAGCGGCGAGCCGGTGGACAGCGCTGCTGTCGCCGCCGCGGCTGCTCCGGCAGAAACGCAGCAGGAGGGCTGACAGATGCTGATGCCGCGCAAGCCCCCGAAGGGCTTCCGCAAGCCGCACCACCCGGACCGCAGTGGCGCGTCCAAGGGTGGTAACCGGGTGGTGTTCGGCGAGTTCGGGATCCAGGCTCTCGAGCCGGCGTACGTGACCAACCGCCAGATCGAGTCGGCGCGTATCGCGATGACCCGTCACATCAAGCGTGGCGGCAAGGTCTGGATCACGATCTTCCCGGACCAGGCCCTCACCAAGAAGCCTGCCGAGACCCGGATGGGTTCCGGTAAGGGTTCGCCGGAGTGGTGGGTCTCCAACGTCAAGCCGGGTCGGATTCTCTTCGAGATGTCCTTCCCCAACGAGCAGATCGCGCGAGAGGCCATGCGTCGCGCGATCCACAAGCTCCCGATGAAGTGCCGCATTGTTACGCGCGAAGTGGGTGAATCCTGATGGCAGCGGGCGTTAAGGCGACCGAGCTGCGTGAGCTCTCCGAGGAGGAGCTGGTCACGAAGCTGCGGGAGGCCAAGGCGGAGCTGTTCAACCTCCGCGTGCAGGCCGCAACCGGGCAGCTGGACAACAACCGGCGGCTGCAGGTCATCCGTCGGGAGATCGCCCGGATCTACACGATCATGCGCGAGCGCGAGCTGGGGCTCTCGGCCGCGCCGACTGAGGTGACTGCATCATGACCGAAGACACCGCCACCGCCGCCGCGCGGTCCCGCCGCAAGGTCCGTGAGGGCCTGGTGGTCAGCGACAAGATGGACAAGACCGTCGTGGTCGAGGTCGAGGACCGGGTTCGGCACGCTCTCTACGGCAAGATCATGCGCCGTACGAGCAAGCTGAAGGTGCACGACGAGCAGAACGCCGCCGGCACCGGCGACCGGGTCCTGATCATGGAGACCCGGCCGCTGAGCGCCACCAAGCGTTGGCGGATCGTGGAGATCCTGGAAAAGGCCAAGTAGCGAAGGCTCGAGCTCGCCCGGCGTTGCGTCGGGCGTTGGTTCCGCCAGGCTCCGGCCGCCACGGCGGCCGGAGAACCGGCAGACATAGGAGATAGACGTGATTCAGCAGGAGTCGCGACTGCGCGTCGCCGACAACACGGGTGCTCGGGAGATCCTGTGCATCCGGGTTCTCGGTGGCTCCGGTCGGCGCTACGCGAGTATCGGCGACGTCATCGTGGCCACCGTCAAGGACGCGATCCCGGGTGCCGGTGTCAAGAAGGGCGACGTCGTCAAGGCCGTCGTCGTTCGCACCGCCAAGGAGAAGCGTCGGCCGGACGGCTCGTACATCCGCTTCGACGAGAACGCCGCCGTCATCATCAAGGACGGTGGGGACCCGCGCGGTACCCGCATCTTCGGCCCGGTGGGCCGGGAGCTGCGGGACAAGCGGTTCATGAAGATTATTTCCCTCGCGCCGGAGGTGTTGTGACCGTGAAGGTCAAGAAGGGCGACACGGTCGTCGTCATCGCCGGCAAGGACAAGGGTGCCAAGGGCAAGGTCATCGCGGCCTACCCGCGGCAGGACAAGGTCCTCGTCGAGGGCGTGAACCGGGTCAAGAAGCACACCCGCATCAGCACCACCCAGCGTGGCGCCAAGACCGGCGGCATCGTCACCCAGGAGGCCCCGATCCACGTCTCGAACGTGCAGGTCCTGGACTCCGACGGCAAGCCGACCCGCGTCGGTTACCGGATCGACGACAACGGCCAGAAGGTCCGCATCGCGCGTAGCACCGGTAAGGACCTGTGATGACCACGGCTACCGAAAAGACCATGCCGCGCCTCAAGGAGCGGTACCGCAACGAGATCGTGGCCCAGCTGCGTGAGCAGCACAGCTACGGCAACCCCATGCAGGTGCCGCGGCTGGTCAAGATCGTCGTCAACATGGGTGTCGGCGAGGCTGCTCGCGACGCCAAGCTGATCGACGGCGCGGTCCGCGACCTCGCCACGATCACCGGCCAGAAGCCGCAGGTGCGGCGGGCGACCAAGTCCATCGCGCAGTTCAAGCTCCGCGAGGGCATGCCGATCGGCGCGAAGGTCACCCTTCGCGGTGACCGGATGTGGGAGTTCCTGGACCGGCTGCTGTCCATCTCCCTGCCGCGTATCCGCGACTTCCGCGGTCTCGACGGGCGCAAGCTGGACGGGCACGGCAACTACACGTTCGGTCTGACCGAGCAGTCGGTGTTCCACGAGATCGACCAGGACAGGATCGATCGCCAGCGGGGCATGGACATCACGGTGGTCACGACCGCCACGACCGACGACGAGGGCCGGGCGCTGCTCAAGCTCCTGGGCTTCCCGTTCAAGGAGAACTGAGATGGCCAAGAAGGCGCTGATCATCAAGGCGGCCGCGAAGCCGAAGTTCTCGGTTCGCGCGTACACCCGCTGCCAGCGGTGCGGGCGTCCGAAGGCGGTCTACCGCAAGTTCGGTCTCTGCCGGGTCTGCATCCGGGAGATGGCCCACCGCGGTGAGCTGCCGGGCGTGTCCAAGGCTTCCTGGTAAGGGCGACCGCGTCCCGGCTGTCAGCCGGGAACTCCTGCACCGATTAGGTATTGCTCTTCGCCGTAGGCCCGGGGCTGATGCCCCGGGAACCCCGGCGAGAAAGGCTGACGAAATCCATGACGATGACCGACCCGATCGCAGACATGCTCACGCGTCTGCGTAACGCCAACCAGGCGTACCACGATCAGGTGAAGATGCCCTACTCCAAGATCAAGGCGAACATCGCCGAGGTCCTGAAGGCCGAGGGTTACATCGCCACCTGGTCGGTCGAGGAGCCCGAGGAGGGCGCCGTCGGCAAGCGACTGGTCGTCGAGCTGAAGTACGGCCAGAACCGGGAGCGGAGCCTGGCCGGCATCAAGCGCGTGTCCAAGCCCGGTCTCCGGGTGTACGCCAAGTCGGACGGGCTCCCGCGGGTGCTCGGTGGGCTGGGCGTGGCGATCATTTCGACGTCCCAGGGGCTGCTGACCGACCGGCAGGCCCGCAAGCGGAGTGTTGGCGGGGAAGTCCTCGCCTTCGTCTGGTAACGGGAGACAGGTAGAAATGTCGCGAATTGGACGTAAGTCGATCCCGGTACCAGCCGGCGTCGACATCACGATCGACGGGCAGACCGTCAAGGTCAAGGGCCCCAAGGGCCAGCTCCAGCACACCCTCGCCGAGCCGATCACGATCGAGCGGGCCGAGGATGGGCAGCTGAGCGTCAACCGGCCGAACGACGAGCGCAAGGCCAAGGAGCTCCACGGCCTGAGCCGCACGCTGATCGCCAACATGATCGTCGGGGTCACCGAGGGCTACCGCAAGAGCCTGGAGATCGCCGGCACCGGTTACCGGGTCACCGCCAAGGGTTCGGACCTCGAGTTCGCGCTCGGGTTCTCGCACCCGGTGGTCGTCGCCGCCCCGGCGGGCATCACCTTCACGGTGGAGCGGCCGACCCTGTTCCATGTGGCCGGCATCGACAAGCAGCAGGTCGGTGAGGTCGCCGCCAACATCCGGAAGATCCGCCCGCCGGAGCCCTACAAGGGCAAGGGCGTGAAGTACCAGGGCGAGGTCATCCGCCGCAAGGCCGGAAAGGCAGGTAAGAAGTGAGCGCCACGCTGCTCAAGCGCCGCCGCGGCGTCGCCGCCAAGCGCGCCGTTGGGCGTGCGCGTCGGCACTTCCGCGTCCGCAAGAACGTCACCGGTACGGCCGAGCGTCCGCGCCTGGTCGTCACCCGTTCGCTGCGGCACATGGTCGCCCAGATCGTCGACGACTCCAAGGGTCACACCCTGGCGTCGGCGTCGACCCTGGACGCCTCGCTGCGCGGTACGGAGGGCGACAAGAGCGCCCTCGCCGGCAAGGTGGGCGCCCTGCTCGCCGAGCGGGCCAAGGCCGCCGGCGTCTCCAAGGTCGTCTTCGACCGCGGTGGCAACCGGTACGCGGGGCGTGTCGCCGCGCTTGCCGACGCCGCCCGCGAAGCCGGGCTCGAGTTCTAAACAACCCCGTCACGAGAGATAAGGAAGGCTGCTGATGCCAGGTCAACAGCGCCGTGGCGGCGGGTCCGGTGGCAACGAGGGTGGTCGCCGCGACAACCGCCGTGAGGGCGGCCGCGGAAACGCGCCCGTCGAGAAGACCCCGCACCTTGAGCGGGTCGTCGCGATCAACCGCGTCGCCAAGGTCGTGAAGGGTGGTCGTCGCTTCAGCTTCACCGCCCTGGTGATCGTGGGCGACGGCGACGGCACGGTCGGCGTGGGCTACGGAAAGGCCAAGGAGGTGCCCGCGGCCATCGCCAAGGGTGTCGAGGAGGCCAAGAAGCACTTCTTCAAGGTTCCGCGTATCGGCCAGTCGATCCCGCACCCGGTGACGGGTGAGGACGCCGCTGGCGTGGTGCTGCTCAAGCCGGCCTCGGCCGGTACGGGTGTCATCGCCGGTGGTCCGGTGCGTGCCGTGCTGGAGTGCGCCGGGATCCACGACGTGCTCTCCAAGAGCCTCGGTTCGTCGAACCCGATCAACATCGTGCACGCCACCGTGGCGGCCCTGAAGGGGCTCGAGTCCCCCGAGCAGGTCGCGGCGCGTCGTGGCCTGCCGGTGGAGGACGTCGCGCCGGCCGCCATGCTGGCGTCGCGTGCGGGGGTGGCGCACTGATGGCACGTCTGAAGGTCACCCAGGTCCGGTCCGGTATCGGGACCAAGCAGAACCAGCGTGACTCGCTGCGTTCGCTCGGTCTCAAGCGGATCAACGACGTGGTGGTCAAGGAGGACCGGCCCGAGATCCGCGGCATGATCTTCACTGTGAACCACCTCGTGAAGGTCGAGGAGGTCGAGTAATGACGATCAAGGTGCATCACCTGCGCCCGGCGCCCGGTTCCAAGACCGCGAAGACCCGTGTGGGTCGCGGTGAGGGTTCCAAGGGCAAGACCGCTGGTCGCGGTACCAAGGGTTCCAAGGCCCGCAAGAACATCTCCGCGGCGTTCGAGGGTGGGCAGATGCCCATTCACATGCGCCTGCCGAAGATGAAGGGCTTCAAGAACAAGTTCAAGGTGGTCTTCCAGGTGGTCAACCTGGACCGGCTCGCCGAGCTGTTCCCGAACGGCGGCCAGGTTGGTCCGCTGGAGCTGGTCGAGGCCGGTGCGGTCCGCAAGGGCCACCCGGTCAAGGTCCTCGGCACCGGGGACCTCGGCGGGGTGGCGCTCCAGGTGTCGGCGCACGCGTTCAGCGCGTCGGCCAAGGAGAAGATCGCTGCCGCCGGTGGCTCCGTCACCGAGCTGTAAGGCGTACGACCATGGCGTCCGTCCCAGTTGTGAGTAACTGGACGGACGCCATGGTCTTCCTGGGCCATGTGCGCCCGGTAATATCGGAATCGGTTTATGTAGCCGGGCGCACCTGCCCGGAGCGGGACAGGGCTGTTAGAGTCCCATCCCAGCCATGGATTGCGGGCGCTCGCCCGTGATCCACCCCGACCCGCCAGGGATCACCGGCGGCCCGCCTCGCGCAGGAGGAAGAAGTTGCTGTCCGCCTTTCTCAGTGCGTTCCGTACGCCTGACCTGCGCAAGAAGCTGCTGTTCACAGTAGGCATCATCGCGGTCTACCGGCTGGGTGCCACGCTCCCCAGCCCAGGCGTCTCGTACGGCAACGTGCAGAAGTGCCTCGACTCCATCCAGGGTGACACCACCGGGGTGGTGAACCTGCTCAACCTCTTCTCCGGCGGGGCGCTGCTACAGCTCTCGGTCTTCGCGCTGGGCATCATGCCCTACATCACGGCGTCGATCATCCTGCAGCTGCTGACCGTCGTGATCCCGCGCTTGGAGCAGCTCCGCAAGGAGGGCCAGGCCGGCCAGGCGAAGATCACCCAGTACACGCGGTACCTGACCCTCGGTCTCGGTGTGCTGCAGGCCTCGGCGTTCGTCGCCCTGGCCCGTTCGGGGCAGCTCTTCCAGAACAAGTGCGACCAGTTCCCGATCATCCCGACCGGCACCGGCATCCCGGACTGGCTGACCCTGACCATCCTGGTGATGACGATGACCGCCGGCACCGGCATGGTCATGTGGCTCGGTGAGCTGATCACCGATCGGGGCGTCGGCAACGGCATGTCCGTCCTGATCTTCACCTCGATCGCGGCGCGGCTGCCCAGCGAGGGTTGGCAGATCAAGACCAGCAAGGGCTGGGACATGTTCGCCCTGGTCATCGCGCTGGTTCTGGTGGTCATCACCGCGGTCACGTTCATCGAGCAGGCGCAGCGCCGGATCCCGGTGCAGTACGCCAAGCGGATGATCGGCCGGCGGATGTACGGCGGCACCTCGACCTACATCCCGTTGAAGGTCAACCAGGCCGGTGTCATCCCGGTCATCTTCGGCTCGTCGCTGCTCTACCTGCCGCAGCTGGCCCTGCAGTTCTTCGACCAGAACGACAAGGGCAAGACGCAGATCTGGATCGAGAACAACCTGGTCAATCCGAGTAGCCCGATCTACATCACGGTCTACTTCCTGATGATCATCTTCTTCACGTACTTCTACGTCTCGATCACGTTCAACCCGACCGAGGTCGCGGACAACATGAAGAAGTACGGCGGGTTCGTGCCGGGCATCCGCCCGGGCAAGCCGACCGCCGACTACCTGGACTTCATCCTCAGCCGGATCACCCTGCCGGGCGCGCTCTACCTGGGCGTCATCTCGATCCTGCCGAACTTCTTCTTCATCTGGCTGGACAACCAGCAGTACCAGAACTTCCCGTTCGGCGGCACCGCTGTGCTCATCATGGTCGGCGTCGGTCTGGAGACCGTGAAGCAGATCGAGAGCCAACTCATGCAGCGGAACTACGAAGGGTTCCTGCGGTAGATGAGACTCGTTCTGGTTGGCCCGCCGGGCGCGGGCAAGGGCACTCAGGCCGAGTTCATCGCCGCACACCTCTCGGTGCCGAAGATCTCGACCGGGGACATCTTCCGGTCGAACGTCACCCAGGGCACGCCCCTCGGTGTCGAGGCGAAGCGGTACATGGACGCGGGCGAGCTGGTTCCGGACGAGGTCACCATCAACATGGTCCGGGACCGGCTGGCCGAGCCCGACGCCAGCGAGGGCTTCCTGCTGGACGGCTTCCCGCGGACCACTCCGCAGGCCGCCGCTCTGGACAAGCTCCTCGCCGACCTGGGCACGGCCCTCGACTTGGTCCTGGAGCTGGTCGTCGACGACGACGAGGTGATCCGGCGGCTCTCCGGCCGGCGTACCTGCCGGGGCTGCGGCAAGATCTGGCACGTCGAGTTCGACGCCACCACGCGTCCGGGGATCTGTGACCGGTGCGGCGCCGAGCTGTTCCAGCGCGACGACGACAAGCCGGAGACGATCGCCACGCGGCTCCGCGAGTACAGCGAGAAGACCGCGCCCCTGGTCGACTACTACGGCGCCCAGGGCAAGCTGGTCGGGATCGACGCCACCGGCCCGGTGGAGGACGTCACCACCCGGGCCATCGACGCGCTGCGGTCGTACGGCGGCTGAGGTCCGGCCGGGCCACGGCGGATAGAGTGCGAACAGCGGGGTACGCGAGACGTGCCCCGCTGTTCGGCAACGAAAGGTAATCGCTCCATGCGTCGTCCCCAGCTGGACATCCAGCTGAAGACCCCTGACCAGATCGAGAAGATGCGGGCCGCCGGGCTGGTGGTCGCCGAGGCGCTGCGCCGGATGCGCGAGGCCGTCGCCCCCGGTGTGAGCACCGCCGATCTGGACGCCATCGCCGAGTCGACCATCCGCGAGGCGGGTGCCGTTCCGTCGTTCAAGGGCTACCACGGCTTTCCGGCGTCGATCTGCTCCTCGGTGAACGAGCAGATCGTGCACGCCATCCCCTCGGCCAAGCAGGTGCTCGCCGAGGGCGATCTCATCTCGATCGACTGCGGCGCGGTGCTGAACGGCTGGCACGGCGACTCGGCGATCACCGTGGGCGTCGGCGAGGTCGACCCGGCGCTGCTCAAGATGGCCGAGGTGGCCGAGGACGCGATGTGGGCCGGTATCGCGGCTGCCGCGCGGGGCGCCGCCAGCGGCAAGGGGCGGCTCACCGACATCTCCCACGCCGTGGAGACCGCCGTCCGTAAGGGCGGCCGGTACGGCATCGTCGACGGCTACGGCGGGCACGGCATCGGCACCGAGATGCACCAGGACCCGCACGTGCTCAACCACGGCCGTCCGGGTAAGGGGCTGCGGCTGGTCCCCGGCATGGCGCTGGCCATCGAGCCGATGATCACCATGGCGTCGCCGCGGACGGTCGAACTGGCCGACGGCTGGACGGTCGTCACCCGGGACGGTTCGGTTGCGGCACACGTCGAGCACTCGATGGCCCTGCTGCCCGACGGCGTCTGGGTGCTCACCGCCTTCGACGGAGGCCGCGCCCGCCTGGGCGACCTGGTGACCGCCCGCCAACCAGCGGTCTCGGCCGCGTCCTGACGCCCCGACGGGCCGTCCGGGGTGGGACGCGGCTGGCGTGTCGGTGGCATGCTTGCCGGCATGGACGGGCGCGACGGGATGCGGGCCGCGGACGCGGACCGGGAGGCGGTGGCCGACCGCCTGCGGGTCGCCCTCAGCGAGGGTCGACTCGACCTGCACGAGTACGACGAGCGCTTGCAGCGGGCGTACGCGGCGCGGACGTACGCCGAGTTGAACGCCCTGCTGACCGACCTGCCGCCGGTGACGCCCGCCGAGCGCTCGGCGGTGGCGCCGGTCGACCCGGCCGCGCCGGTGAGCGACGGCCAGCCCGCCCCTGCGGGCCGTGGCGTCACGGCCCGCTGGTTGGCCGAGGTGTGGCTGCCGTACCTGCAGGTGATCGCCGTCGTGGTGACCATCTGGGCGGTGACCTCGCTGCTCAGTGGGGACCTGCTCTACTTCTGGCCGGTCTGGGTGGCCGGGCCGTGGGGCGCGGTGCTTGTGGTCCGGACGGTGACCGGGCTGACCGGGGGAGAGCCTCGGCGGCGAGCAGCCGAGCGGGAACGCCAGCGGCAGCGCAGGCGGGCGAAGCGGGAGCGCCGAAGTGAGCTGGGGTCCGCCGAACCGGATGAACGGGACGAGCCGGCCGGCTGACCGCCCGCCGCCTGTCACTACGACAAGGTCATCCGGCGCCCGGGCGGGGGACAGCCGGCGGCCACGGCGACGCGGTGGGTGGCCGGTTTGGCGACGGCCCGCAGGCGGGCGTACACTTTCTGATCGGCGCACAGCGTCCACTCCGGCATGCCC
Organism: Micromonospora orduensis; assembly: GCF_006228125.1. Taxonomy (GTDB): domain Bacteria; phylum Actinomycetota; class Actinomycetes; order Mycobacteriales; family Micromonosporaceae; genus Micromonospora; species Micromonospora orduensis. The sequence continues at coordinate 19,619 of NZ_VDFY01000182.1, forward strand.
ACCCTGCGCTTCGGTGGGTCCTGGAGCCGCGGCTGGCGCGGGCTTCTGATCAAGGTCAGTTTCCCGTGTAAGACGTTGTGGGCCGCCCGGAGCAATCGACGTCAGGACAGCGGAGGACATGCCGAAAAAAGACGGAGCCATTGAGATCGAGGGTCGGGTCATCGAGCCCCTGCCGAACGCTATGTTCCGGGTGGAGCTCGCGAACGGCCACAAGGTGCTGGCTCACATCAGCGGCAAGATGCGGCAGCACTACATCCGCATCCTTCCGGAGGACCGGGTCGTCGTCGAACTCTCGCCGTACGACCTGACCCGCGGGCGCATCGTCTACCGCTACAAGTAGTCCTGACGACGGCCGGGAAGTCCCGTGTCCGTCTTCGACGTCCGGTCTCGCGTACCCCGCGTCGCCGGGCCAGATGGGAAGTAAGGCAACCGTGAAGGTCAAGCCGAGCGTCAAGAGGATCTGCAACAAGTGCCGGGTTATCCGCCGGCACGGCCGGGTCATGGTCATCTGCAGCGACCCGCGCCACAAGCAGCGCCAGGGCTGAGTCAGCCCGTCCGGCCGTGACCGGCCGGGTGGCGTTGGTCCGGGCAGATCCCCAGCGACACACATCACACATGCTCGTCCCAGCCACGAGCGGTACGTGAAGACGTACTCCTTTCGTGGCTGACCCCCGGTCGGAGGCCGGGGCCCGCTCGGGCAGCGACCGATCCCGGTCGCCGGCGCTCACCGCGTCGGAAAGACGGGACGGCCGGTAGCGGGATGGGACGGGTCCACACCTCCGCCACACATCACGAGGAGTACGCCCGCACATGGCACGTCTAGTCGGCGTGGACCTCCCCCGCGAGAAGCGGATGGAGATCGCGCTCACCTACATCTTCGGGGTCGGTCGCACCCGCGCCCTGGAGACACTCGCCGCCACCGGCATCTCGCCGGACAAGCGCGCTCGGGACCTCACGGACGAGGAGCTCGTGCAGCTCCGCGACCACATCGAGGGCAACTACAAGGTTGAAGGCGACCTGCGCCGCGAGGTCGCCGCTGACATCCGCCGCAAGGTTGAGATCGGCTGCTACGCCGGCATCCGGCACCGCCGGGGTCTGCCCGTGCGTGGCCAGCGGACCAAGACCAACGCGCGGACCCGCAAGGGCCCGAAGCGGACCGTCGCCGGCAAGAAGAAGCCCGGCAAGAAGTAACTAGGAGCGCACAGACTTATGCCACCGAAGGCTCGTGCCGGAGCCGCTGTCAAGAAGGTCCGGCGCAAGGAACGCAAGAACGTCGCCCACGGGCAGGCGCACATCAAGAGCACCTTCAACAACACCATCGTGTCCATCACGGACCCGACCGGTGCGGTCATCTCCTGGGCCTCCGCTGGCCAGGTGGGCTTCAAGGGCTCCCGCAAGTCGACTCCGTTCGCCGCTCAGCTGGCCGCCGAGGCCGCCGCGCGTCGGGCCATGGAGCACGGCATGCGCAAGGTCGACGTGTTCGTCAAGGGCCCCGGCTCCGGCCGGGAGACCGCGATCCGTTCGCTGCAGGCCGTCGGGCTGGAGGTCGGCCAGATCGCCGACGTCACCCCGCAGCCGCACAACGGATGCCGTCCGCCTAAGCGTCGTCGGGTCTGAGAGGTAGAGAGAGATGGCTCGTTACACCGGTGCTGACTGCCGCCGTTGCCGGCGGGAGAAGATGAAGCTGTTCCTCAAGGGCAGCAAGTGCGATGGACCGAAGTGCCCGTTCGAGTCCCGGCCGTTCCCGCCCGGGCAGCACGGCCGCGGCCGCACCAAGGAGACGGAGTACCTGCTCCAGCTCCGTGAGAAGCAGAAGGCCCGCCGTGTCTACGGCGTGCTGGAGAAGCAGTTCCGCGGTTACTACGAGGAAGCCGTCGGCAAGCAGGCCAAGACCGGTGAGGTCCTCCTGCAGATCCTCGAGTCGCGGCTGGACAACGTCGTTTACCGGGCCGGCTACGCCCACTCGCGGGACATGGCCCGCCAGCTGGTCAAGCACGGTCACTTCACGGTGAACGGCAAGAAGGTCGACATCCCGTCGTACCGCGTCAAGGAGCACGACATCATCGAGGTTCGGGGCAAGAGCAAGGAGCTCACCCCGTTCATCGTCGCGCAGGCCCAGGCCGGCTCGAAGACGGTTCCGGCGTGGCTCGAGGCCATCCCGAGCCAGATGAAGGTGCTCGTGCACTCCCTCCCGGCCCGGCAGGTCATCGACACGCAGGTCCAGGAGCAGTTGATCGTCGAGCTCTACTCCAAGTAGTCCGAGCTCGTTCGGTGGCCCGCCCCTCGGGGCGGGCCACCGGAACAGTTTGTGTCGTGGACGTCAAATAGCGGGCGTCCCGGAAGAGAAGAGAAAAGATGCTCATCAGCCAGCGACCCTCCCTCTCCGAGGAGTCGATCAACGAGACCCGGTCGCGGTTCGCCATCGAGCCGCTGGAGCCGGGCTTTGGCTACACCCTGGGCAACTCGCTGCGGCGCACGCTGCTGTCGTCGATCCCGGGCGCGGCCGTCACCTCGATCAAGATCGACGGTGTGCTGCACGAGTTCACCACGATCCCCGGTGTCAAGGAGGACGTGGTCGAGCTCGTCATGAACATCAAGGAGCTGTGCGTCAGCTCCGAGCACGACGAGCCGGTCAGCATGTACCTGCGCAAGCAGGGCCCGGGCGACGTGACCGCGGGCGACATCCAGCCCCCGGCCGGCGTCTCGGTGCACAACCCGGATCTGAAGCTCGCGACCCTCAACGGCAAGGGCCGGCTCGACATGGAGCTGACCGTCGAGCGGGGCCGGGGCTACGTGACGGCCGCGCAGAACAAGCAGTCCGGCGCCGAGATCGGCCGCATCCCGGTCGACTCGATCTACTCGCCGGTGCTGAAAGTGACCTACCGCGTCGAGGCGACCCGTGTCGAGCAGCGCACCGACTTCGACCGGCTGATCATCGACGTCGAGACCAAGCCGTCGATGGGTCCGCGTACCGCGCTGGCCTCCGCCGGTTCGACGCTGGTGGAGCTGTTCGGTCTGGCCCGGGAGCTGGACGAGACCGCCGAGGGCATCGACATCGGGCCGTCCCCGCAGGACGCCCAGCTGGCGGCGGACCTGGCCCTGCCGATCGAGGAGCTGGACCTCACCGTCCGCTCCTACAACTGCCTCAAGCGCGAGGGCATCAACTCCGTTGGTGAGCTCATCGGGCGTACCGAGGCCGACCTCCTCGACATCCGCAACTTCGGTCAGAAGTCGATCGACGAGGTCAAGATGAAGCTCGCCGGGATGGGTCTCGGGCTGAAGGACTCGGCTCCGAACTTCGACCCGGCGCACGTCGTGGACACCTTCGGCGAGGCCGACTACGACACCGACGACTACCGCGAGACCGAGCAGCTCTAGTCCGCGCTGCCGCCACAACTGAGGAGCACCAAAAATGCCCACGCCCACCAAGGGCCCCCGCCTCGGCGGCAGCCCCGCGCACGAGCGGCTGATGCTGGCCAACCTGGCCACTGCGCTGTTCCAGCACGGCAAGATCCAGACCACCGAGACGAAGGCCCGGCGGCTGCGTCCGCTGGCCGAGCAGCTCATCACCAAGGCCAAGCGCGGTGACCTCGCGTCGCGGCGTCGGGTGCTGGGTGTCGTCAAGGACAAGGACGTCGTCTACGCCCTGTTCGACCAGATCGCGCCCCGGTACGCCAACCGCCCCGGCGGTTACACCCGGATCGTGAAGACCGGTCCGCGCAAGGGTGACGCCGCTCCGATGGCGATCATCGAGCTGGTGGAGGAGCTTCAGGTCGCCGAGCCGAAGGCGAACAAGAAGACCGCCGCCCGCAAGGCCGCGCAGCAGGACAAGGTCGAGGCCCTCGCCCCGGCTGACGAGACCCCGCAGTCGGCTCCGGCCGACCAGGACTCCGACGCGCCGGTGTCGGCGTCCGGTGACACCAACGCCGCCCGCGAGGACAGCGACGAGGCCACCGAGAACAAGGCCTGATCAAGGGCATTGTCGGGCCCGGCACCCCATCGGGGTGTCGGGCCCGACCCGTAACAGGAGGTACGAGGTGGACGAGCGGATCCGGCTACGGCTGGACGTCTCGTACGACGGCGCCGGTTTCTCCGGTTGGGCGCCCCAGCCGACCCGGCGGACCGTCGCGGGGGTGCTCGTCGAGACCCTGGACCTGGTCCTCGGCGCCGGTACGGCCACCGGGTTGACCGTGGCCGGCCGCACCGACGCGGGGGTGCACGCCACCGGTCAGGTCTGCCACCTGGATCTGCCCGTCGACGTGTGGCGGCAGCACGAGGGACGGTTGCTGCGCCGGCTGGCCCGTCTGCTCCCCGCCGACGTGCGGGTCCGAGCGATGACCGAGGTGCCGGACGAGTTCGACGCCCGGTTCTCGGCCACCTTCCGGCGCTACGAGTACCGGGTGACCGACGCGCCGTTCGGCGCGGAGCCGCTGCGGCGGCACGAGGTGCTGGCCTGGCCGCGACCGCTGGATCTGGCCGCGCTGAACGCCGCGGCCGCCGGCCTGGTCGGGGAGCACGACTTCGCCGCGTACTGCCGGCGCAAGGAGAACGCGACGACGCTGCGCGAGGTGACGCGGCTGGACTGGCGTCGGGACCCCGACGGCATCCTGGTCGCCTCCGTTCAGGCGGACGCGTTCTGCCAGGCCATGGTGCGCAGCCTGGTGGGGGCCATGCTGGTGGCCGGCGACGGCCGCCGCCCGGTGCAGTGGCCGGGCAGTCTGCTCGTCCACCGGGAGCGGTCCAGCGAGGTGACGGTGGCGCCGGCGCACGGGCTGACCCTCGTCGCGGTGGGCTACCCGCAGGACCCGGCCGAGTACGCGCGCCGCGCCGAGCTGACCCGCCGGCTGCGGGTCCCCGTCGAGGGCTGACCGCAGCAGGCGGGCCGGTCGCGGCGGTCAGTCGCCGGGCAGTTCGCCGCCGCCCGGCTCGCCGCTCTGGGTGCCGCTGCTCTCCGTGGGCGCCGCCGTCGGTTGCCCGGCCGTGCCGCCGTCCGCGCGCCTCTGCAGCACGCCCCTGCTGAGATGCAGCTCGATCACGTCGAACAGGATCTCGCGGATCCTGGGGTCGCCGGCCTTGACGGCCGCGCCGTCCGCGCGGACCACGAGCGCGTACGCCAGGTAGTGGCCGCGTACCTGCCAGCCGACCCGGGCGGGGGCGGTGCCCAGCACGTCGGTGTCGCTGCCGGCGGTGAGGCCCCGGAAGCGGCCCTGCCGTTCGTCGAGAAGCTGTCGGATGCGCTCCCGGGTGCGCTCGGCGCTGGCCTTGTCGGTGAGGTTGAACAGGCCGGTGGTGACCAGGTGGTCGCCGTCGGGGGTCCGCAGGGTGGCGCGTACGACCTGGTTGCAGCCGAGCCGGACCAGCATGTCGGCCACCTCGCCGGTGGCGGCGACGGCGCAACTGCCGCTGGACTGTGTCTTGAGCACCTGGTAGGGCGGCTGGCCTTCGGCGAGCTTGAGTTCCTTGCCGGGGAAGACCTCCCTGGCGGTGAGCGGGGCCTGGTCGGTGTCCCGGGAGTCGATGTCCTGCCGTTCGGCGGGCGCGGACGCGGCGGCGTTCGGCTGGTACGTCGGGTTGGTCTCCGGCTGCTGCTTGTCGCGCTCGGACAGGAGCGCGGCGGCGCCCAGGCCGCAGAGGGCGAGCAGGACCAGGACGGCCGCGCCGCCGATCACCACCTGCCAGAGTCGGCCGCCGCCGCGCCGGTTGGTCTGTTCGATCGGCTGTGCCGAGGTGTAGACCTGGTCGCGTGGTGCGGCCAGCGGAATCTCGGCACGGGTCGGCGGCGGCTGCGACGACGGCAGGACGAGCTGGTTCGGCCTGGGCAGCGACGGCGCGGGGAAGCGCGACGGAGAGGGCCCGGCCGGCGGGGGCGGGCCGTCGAACTCGGCCACGTCGGACCCGGGCTCCGGGTACTCCTCGAAAGCGTCCTGATCGGACTCGTACCGATACACCATGTCGCCCAGAGTAAGAGGCATTGTCCCTTTAGGGAGTAATAACGGGAAATGTATGTGTGGGCCGTGTCGGCACGTGGCCTGACCGGTGCGAGAATTGCCTACGTGACCGGCGACCACTACTTCACCGCTCAACCCGCCAGCGACGCTCCGCCACGCGAGGTCGAGTTCTCCGTCGCCGACCGCGACTACCGGCTGGCCTCGGCCGGCGGGGTCTTCTCCGCCAGTCGACTCGACCCGGGCACCGCCGTGCTGCTGCGCAAGGCAGAGCTGCCCGACGCCGACACCACAGGCAACCTGCTCGACCTCGGCTGCGGGTTCGGCCCCATCGCGTGCGTCCTGGCCGACATGGCGCCGGCGAGCACCGTCTGGGCCGTCGACGTCAACGCCCGCGCCCGCGACCTCACCGCCGCCAACGCGGCGAGGATCGGCGCCGGTGACCGGGTCCGGGTGAGCGCGCCGGACGACGTACCGGCGGACCTGACGTTCGCCGAACTGTGGTCCAACCCGCCGATCCGGATCGGCAAGGAGGAGCTGCACGAGCTGCTGCTGCGCTGGCTGCCCCGACTGGCCCCGGACGGCGTGGGCTGGCTGGTGGTCGCCCGGCACCTCGGCGGCGACTCACTACAGCGCTGGCTCACCGAGCAGGGCTGGCAGGTCGAGCGGCATGCCAGCCAGAAGGGCTTCCGGGTGCTGCGGGTCACCCGGTAAATGGATATGCCCCCGCCGCCGTCTGCGGCAGGATCCCGGCGTGGGATACGTGGACGTGGCAGGGGTCGGGCACATCCTGCCCGACGGTCGGGAACTCTTCGCCGACGTGTCGTTCCGGGTCGGCGAGGGCGCCAAGGTCGCCCTGGTGGGGCCGAACGGCGCGGGTAAGACGACGCTGCTGCGGATGGTCGCCGGGGACCTGCCGGTGCGTACCGGAGTCGTCGCGCGCGCCGGCGGCCTGGGCGTGATGCGCCAGTTCATCGGCATGATCGGCGACGAGTCGACGCTCGCCGACCTGGCGCTGTCGCTGGCCCCGCCGGCGCTGCGCGACGCCGGCCTCCGACTCGCCGAGACCGAGGCGGTCATGCGCGCCGCCGAGGTCCGCGGCAAGTACAGCACCGCCGCCGGCAAGGCCCAGCTGGCGTACGCCGACGCGCTGGGCGCCTGGGGCGAGGCGGGCGGGTACGACGCCGAGGTGCTCTTCGACACCGTCTCGACAATCGTGCTCGGCCTGCCCTGGGACGCCGCCCGGGACCGTCCGGTACGGACGCTCTCCGGCGGCCAGCAGAAGCGCTTCGCCCTGGAGCTGCTGCTGCGCGGCCCGGACGAGGTGCTGCTGCTCGACGAGCCGGACAACTTCCTCGACGTGCCCGGCAAGCGGTGGTTGGAGGCGCGGCTGCGCGAGTCGACCAAGTCGGTGCTCTACGTCTCGCACGACCGCGAGCTGCTGGCCCAGACCGCCGACCGGGTGGTCGCCGTGGAGGGCGGTAGTGCCTGGGTGCACCCGGGCGGCTTCGCCAGCTGGCACGAGGCGCGGGTCGCCCGGCACGCCCGCCTCGACGAGCTGCGCCGACGCTGGGACGAGGAACACCAGAAGCTGCGCGAGCTGATGCTGATGTACAAGCAGAAGGCGGCGTACAACGACGGGTTGGCCTCGCGGTACCAGGCCGCGCAGACCCGGCTGCGCAAGTTCGAGGAGGCCGGGCCGCCGCCCGTACCCCCGAAGGACCAGGACATCCGGATGCGGCTGAGTGGCGGGCGGACCGGCAAGCGCGCGGTCGTCTGCGAGCAGCTGGAGCTGGACGGCCTGACCTTCCCCTTCGACCTGGAGATCTGGTACGGCGACCGGGTCGCGGTGCTCGGTGCCAACGGCACCGGCAAGTCGCACTTCCTGCGGCTGCTGGCCCGGGGTGGCACCGATCCCGACCCGGCGAACGGGCCGGTCGACGGGGCGGGCGTGCTCGCCCCGGTGGCGCACGACGGCACGGCCCGGCTCGGCGCCCGGGTCCGCCCCGGGCACTTCTCGCAGACCCACGACCGGCCGGAGCTGATGGCGAAGACCCTCGTGGAGATCCTCTGGCGGGGTGACGACCACCGCACCGGGATGGACCGGCACGCGGCCATGGGGGTGCTCAGCCGCTACGAGCTGGCCGGGCAGGGCGACCAGCGCTTCGGCACGCTCTCCGGCGGTCAGCAGGCCCGGTTCCTGGTGCTGCTGCTGGAGCTGTCCGGCGCCACCCTGCTGCTGCTCGACGAGCCGACCGACAACCTGGACCTGGCCAGCGCCGAGGCCCTGGAAGCGGGCTTGAACGCGTTCGAGGGGACGGTGATCGCGGTCACCCACGACCGTTGGTTCACCCGATCCTTCGACCGGTTCGTGCTGTTCCGGGGCGACAACGAGGTGGTGGAGACCCCGGAACCGGTCTGGGACGTCGGCTGAGTGGTCCCCGGCGACGGAGCGTCCGGCCGGCATAGGGTGGATCTCGTGACTGAGATGACCTATCGCCGGCTGGGCGACTCCGGGCTCGTGGTGTCCGTGGTCGGCATCGGCTGCAACAACTTCGGCCGCAAGCTCGACCTCGACGGCACCCGCGCGGTGGTCGACGCCGCCCTGGACGCCGGAATCAACCTGTTCGACACCGCCGACATCTACGGCGAACCGCAGGGCGCCTCCGAGGAACTGCTCGGGCAGGCCCTCAAGGGTCGCCGCGACGACGTGGTGGTGGCCACCAAGTTCGGCATGGACATGAACGGCTCGAACGGGCCGGACTTCGGCGCGCGTGGCGCCCGCCGGTACATCGCCCGCGCGGTCGAGGCGTCGCTGCGCCGACTCGGCACGGACCACATCGACCTCTACCAGATGCACGAGCCCGACCCGGGCACCCCGATCGACGAGACCCTCGCCGCCCTGGACGACCTGGTCCGCGACGGCAAGGTGCGCTACCTGGGCAACTCCAACTTCGCCGGCTGGCAGATCGCCGACGCCGACTGGGTCGCCTCGTCCAACGGTCGCTCCCGCTTCATCAGCGCGCAGAACCACTACAGCCTGCTGGAACGCTCGGTGGAGACCGAGGTGATCCCGGCGTGCGAGCGCTTCGGCCTCGGCATGCTGCCGTTCTTCCCGCTCGCCAACGGCCTGCTTACCGGCAAGTACAAGCGCAGCGAGCAGCCGCCGGCCGGCAGCCGGCTCTCCGGCGGTGGCCGGTACGCCGAGCGGCTCGCCGCCGCCGACTGGGACACCATCGAGGCGATCGAGGCGTACGCGAACGAGCGGGGGCTGACCATGCTCCAGGTGGCGATCGGTGGGCTGGCCGCCCAGCCGGCGGTGACCTCGGTGATCGCCGGCGCCACCACGCCCGAGCAGGTGCGGGGCAACGCCGCCGCCGGGACCTGGGAGCCCAGCGACGAGGATCTGGCCGCGCTGCACGCCGTTCTCTGAGCCCTTGAAGTCGGGGTTGCGGATGACGATCACCAGGTGTGGTGCACATCACAAGGGGCGGACCTGAAGCCGAGCCTGACTGATCGCCCGTCCTTCGCCGAAAGTCGTCACCGAGGTTCCTGATGCGGCTCTGGAGGGCGGTACGGCGTCCCCCTCTACGTCGCCCAGGGGAGGTGATCCTCTCGGCGTGATCGGCCTCTGAGCACTGTTGATGGTGCGATGGACCGCTCGCCCGACCGCCGGGGCGGTAATACGGTCGGCCGCATGTTGGATCTGAAGCCCTACCGGGACGCGCTCGCGCTGCCAGGGTTGCGACCACTGCTGCTGGTCGCGATCCTGGCCCGGGTGCCGGTGGCGGCCACTGCCGTGGCGATCACGCTGCACGTACTCGATCTTGGCCCTGGCTACTTCGCCGCCGGGCTCGTCGGGGCCGCGCTGACGGTCGGTTTGGCGGGCTGCTCACCCTCCCGGTCTTCTCCGTGGTTCGGCAGTCGATCGCCGCGCTGGTCCCGCCGACCCAACGCCGTCAGGCGTACGCGCTGGACTCGATGTCGGTGGAACTCAGCTTCATGATCGGGCCGGCGACGGCGGTGGCCCTGGCCACCACGGTCTCGCCCACCCTGGCCATGTATGCGGTCGGCGGCGGCATCGTGCTGACCGGCTTCACTCTGCTGGTGCTCAACCCGCCGACCCTGGCACGGGACGAGGAGACGACGACGGAGCAGCCGCCGCCCCGTCGGCGGTGGCTGACCCCACGGCTGGTCGGGCTGCTCGCCGGTGGCGCGGCCGGCACACTGGTGATCGCCGGTACCGATGTGACAGTGGTAGCCGTGCTGCGTGACGCCCGTCAGGTCGACTGGAGCGGTGTGGTGCTGGCGCTCTGGGCCTCGTACTCGTTGGTCGGCGGCTTCACCTACGGTGCGCTGTCCCGCCCGGTGTCGTCGGTGGGCCTTGCTGTGGTGCTTGGCCTGGTCACCATTCCGGCCGCTCTGGGCAGCGGCGAGTGGTGGCTGCTGGCGCTGGTGCTGCTGCCGTCCGGGGCGCTCACCGCGCCGACCGTAGCCGCCACCGCCGACGCGGTGAGCCGCCTGGTGCCGGCCAGCGTACGAGGCGAGGCGATGGGCCTGCACGGCTCGGCGATGACGGTGGGGTGGCGCTCGGCGCCCCCCTGGCCGGAGCGGTGATCGATGCCTCCGCACCGGCCTGGGGCTTCGCCGCGACGGGCCTGCTCGGCGCGCTTGTCGCGCTGGCGGTGCTGCCGACCGAGTTGCGTCACCGGCGCTCCGACGCCGCCAAGGCCACCATCACCCCCACCGCCGCTCCCACTCCCGTCCGACCGTCGATCTGAAGAAAACATCCGGCATATCGGGTACGGCGTTTCGCCCGCCTCGCCGATACCGGTCGATCAGTCGTCCGACGTACCGCGGCGGCGGCCGAACAGCATGGCCACCCCCATCGCCGCGGCGACGAGCACCAGGCCGGCCGCCGCGAACGGCCACCAACCGGCAGTGACCCCGCGTCCGGCCGTCCCGTCGGCGGGCGCGGTCACCGCGACCGGGGCGGGCGCCGGCGGGGACTGCGCGGCCCGGGCCCGCACCGTCGCCGTGGCCTCGTTCCGGTACGGCTCCGGAGCCTTCACCGTCACCTTCCAGGCGCCGGCGGACAGCACCGGACCGCTGCTGTAGAAGCCCTGCCCCTCGGGCTGCGGTTCCAGTTGCAGCGGGCCGACCTTCTGCCCGTCCGGGCCGGTGGCGGTGAGGACCAGCCGCACCAGCCTGTCGAGTCGACGGCCATCGGCGTAGGTGGCCTGGATGGTGACTCCCTCGGCCCCGTCGCCGGCCACTGTCAGTTTGAGTTTGTCGGCCCGAGCGGCCGCCGGGGTCGCGGCGAACAGGGTCAGGGCCAGCCCCACCAACACGGCGGCGACCAACTTGCGGATACCCGTCACGGACATCTCCCCACTACCGATGAGGGAGGCCCCTCCCCGCCGCCGCAGCGCCGGGGAGGGGCCTCGTCGGATCAGAGCTGGCGACCGGGTGCCAACCGGGTGGCGTCGCCACCGAGCCGCCCGGCGCCCTTGACCGGTTCGCCGTCGTTCGCCTTGACTCCGGCCTTACTGGCCGTACCGCCCAGCCGGACGATCATGGCGTCGGCGTCCCGGATCAGGACGTCCCGGACCTCCGCCTCGGCCACCAGGGTGGCGTCGGCGGCGAGCGTCCGGAACTGCGTCAGCTGCTTGATCGCCTTGGTGTCGTTGCCGGCGGCCTCGGCCTGGCGGGCCGCGTCGAGCTTCGCCGTCAACTGCTTGTGCGCCTTGGCCGAGAGCCGCCCCGTCGCCTTGAACCGGTCCAGCAGGAACTGCATGTCCCGGAACGAGGTGGTGACGAAGAACCGGACGTTCGAGGTCGTCGTGTTGCCGGCCTTGTCGGTCGCGGTGACGGTCAGCTCGTGCAGGCCGAGCGACAGCTCGTACATGGCCTGCAGGGTGCCGCTGGCGTACGCCTTGCCGTCGAGCTGGCCGACCACTGACGCGATGCCCGAGGTCGGGTCCACGGCCTGCCAGGACACCCGGACGTCCTGGCTGTCACCGTAGAGCTGGCCGTCGGCGATCCCGGACACCAGCAGCGTCGGCTTGGTGCCGTCGATCTTCAGGATCGCCGACTTGAGCGTCTCGACGTTGCCCGCCTTGTCTGTCGACCGGTACAGCAGCTCGTGCTGCCCGTCACCGGTCACCGCGACAGGCGCCGTGTACGGCGTCCACGCGCCACCGTCCAGCGACCACTCCACCGACTTGACCCCGGAACCGGCGTCGGTCGAGGCCAGCACCACCGGGATGGTCCCGTTGTGCCAGCCGGCGTCGTTCGCCGGAGCGAACGTCGCCGTGGTGACCGGCGCGGTGGCGTCGATCTTGACCGTGACGGTCTTCGTCGACTCCACGTTGCCCGCCTCGTCGGTCGAGCGGAACCGCAGTTCGTGCTCGCCGTCCCCGCTGACCGCCACCGGAGCGGTGTACGCCGTCCAGGTGGTGGCACCGTCCAGCTGGTACTCCGTGCTGGCGAGCCCACTGCCGCCGGCCTCGTCGGCGGCGGTGAGGGTCACCGTCACCGGCCCGGTGTACCACCCCTCGGTCGGGGTGCCGGACACCGTCGCCGTGGTGACCGGCGCGGTCTCGTCGGCGACCTTCGTGCTCAACCGGAAGTAGTCGAACGCGGCGGTCTTCGAGGCGGTCTGGTTGGCGCCGAGGGTGAACAACCCGACCTTCGGGGTGGCACCCACCGCACTGTTGGTCAACGCCTGCAACGCCGTCCAGGTCGTCCCGTCGGCCGAGTACGACGCGGTGAACGTGTCGCCGGTGCGGGCCAGCCGCAGGTGCCACACCGCACTCGTCAGGCTCGTCGCCTCCGGCTGCGGGTTCTGCACCACCCCGCCGATCTCGCTGCGGAACTCGATCCGCCGCGTCACCGCCTGGCCGGCCTGGTTGTCCGCGATGAAGTCGAACTTCAGGTAGTTGTCGTCGTCGGCCTGCACGAGCAGACCCGCCTGCTGGTACTGCTCGTTCAGCAGACTGCCGTCGACCTTCGTCTCCAGGGTCCAGTCGCCCGACGGCGCGGTCTGGAGGATGAAGTTCTTCGGCCCGGTGTTGTCGGTGCCGTAGATGTCACCGTTGGGCACGTCGATCCGCAACGCGCCACCGGTGACCCGGTAACCGGTCGGGTCCTCCCGCAGGATCGCGTCCCACCGGCACTTGTCCAGCGTGTCGCCGGTGAACTCGTCCGACGGGTCGACCGGGCCGGCCGGAGCGTCCGGCGTGACCTGGAACGAGTCGAACGCCGCGTCGACCACCGGTGCCTCGGTGCCGCCGTTGAGCGCGAAGACCCCGATCCGCGGGTTGGTGATGCCGGCGAGCGCGGCCGAGCGGCCGGCCGGGGTGAAGGTCTGCCCGTCGGCCGAGACGGCCGCGGTCAGGTTCGTCCCGTCGCTGGTGATCCGCAGGTACACGGTGTCACCCGCCGGTGCGGCGACACTGTCGGCAGCCTCGTTGCGCGGCGTGCCGGCCGTCTCCCGGATGAACTCCACCCGCCGGCTGCCGTTGTACAGCAGGTCCAGCTTGGCGTAGTTGTCGTCGTCGCCGTACACCAGCAGGCCGGCCTGCTGGTAGTTGGCCGTGACGGGGAGGGTGACCTTGGTGGTCATCTGCCACGCGCCGGTCGGCGCCGGCTGGAGCACCAGGTTGGTGGCGTCGTTGCGAGCGCCGTAGAGGTCACCCACGCCGGTGGGCAGCCGCAGCGCTCCGCCACCTACCGAGTAGAGCTGGTTCTCCCGGACCACAGTGGTCCACCGCGCCTTGTCGAGGCTGGTGCCGTTGAAGTCGTCCGAACGCGCCCCGAAGCAGGACGTGTCCGGAGCGTCCACCCGCACCGGCACCGTGGCGTACGACCTGGCGCCCTTGCTGTCGGTCACCGTGAGGGTGGCCGTGAAGGTGCCCGCGCTGGTGTAGGTGTGGCTGGCGTCCAGGGTGGACGCCGTCCCGCCGTCACCGAAGTCCCAGGCGTACGTCAGCGGGGTGTCGCCCTCGGCGTCGGTGGCCGTGCCGTCGAACGCCACGGTGACCGGCGCGGTGCCGGTGGTCGGGGTGGCGGTGGCGGTGACCACCGGCGGCGCGTTCTCGGTGACGCCCCGACCGACGAAGTCCATCCAGTTGACGTTGAACAGTGAACCCGCTCCGCCGTTCGGGTCGCGGGCCACGAAGTACAGCGAGCCGCTCGCGGCGCCGGTGACCGGTGCGCTCACGTCCGTGTACGTCTGCCACGCGCCGGTCGCCGGCACCGTGGCCGTGGCGACCACCGGTCCGTCCACCGCGCCCGCCCGGACCTCGATGCGACCGCCGGCGGCGGCCGAGGCGGCCCGGAATCGGATCTCGCTGATGTTCGTCAGGTCCGCCGGGGCGAGCGACCACCAGTCGCCGTCCTCGATGAACCCGATGTTCTGACCGCCGCCGGCGGTGTCGGCGCCGGTCTCCCGCTGCACGCCGGCGTCTCCGCCGCCGGTGCTGACCGGTGCCCGCCCGGTGGCGGTGAAGAACTCGGCCTGCTTGCGCTTGGGTTGCAGCACCTCGATCACCCGACCGGTGAGCGGGCTGGCCCCGCCGGCCCCGCCGTCGTCGGTGTAGGTGGCCTCGAAGACCGCGAAGACGTTCGCCTCGGCGCCGTGCCCGGAGGCGAGCGACGTCTGGACGGTGCCGGTGCAGCCGGTGTGCTGCTCCAGCGGGTGGGCGTGCTCGTCGTGACCCAGCAGCACCTGGAGGTTCACCCGGGCGCAGTCGATCTCCCCGTCCTCCGGGTCGGTCACCTTGATCGAGTAGCGGACCTGGTCACCCCAGTCGAAGAACCCACCGTCCGGCGGGAACTCGATTGTCACCGTCGGGGACGTGTTGCCCACGGTGATCGGCACGTTGGCCACCGCCGTACGGCCCTTCGGGTTGGTGACGGTGAGCTGGGCGGTGTAGTTGCCCGCCGTGGCGTACGTGTGCGTCGGGTTCGCATCGAGGGAGGTCTGCCCGTCACCGAAGGCCCAGGCGTAGGTGAGCGTGCCACCGTCCGGGTCCCGGGAGCCCGCGCTGGAGAAGGTCACCGTCAACGGCGCCGCACCCGAGGTCGGGGTGGCGGACGCCGCCGCGATCGGCGCGCGGTCACCGGCGGTGTAGTCGATCCGGTAGACGCCCGAGTTGTCGTTGTTGCCGCCGAAGCCGCTGCCCCACTCGATCAGGTACAGCGCGCCGTCGGGGCCGAACTCGAAGTCCATCGGCCGGACCATCGTCATGCCGGTGAGCAGCTGGTTGATGTCCACCAACGACTTGCCGTCGGCTGTCAGCTGCATCGTGTACATCTTGTTCTGGTTCCACTCGCCGAGCAGCGCCTTGCCGTCGTAGTACGCCGGCCACTTGCGGGTGGAGTTGAGGTCGGCGTCGTAGCGGTAGACCGGGCCGCCCATCGGGGCGCCACCGCCGCCGATCTCCGGGTACCGCGCGTCACCGGCGTACCCGTAGTCGACGGTCGCGGGGACGACCGGCGGGAGGTTGGTCAGACCTGTGTTGTTCGGCGAGTTGTTCACCGGCGCCGCGCAGTCGAACTTCGCGCCGCTCGGGCCGGACGGGAACGTGTAGTCGTTGTACGCCTCGTTCGTGCCCGTGCAGTACGGCCAGCCGTAG
The DNA here is from genome assembly GCF_006228125.1 of Micromonospora orduensis. GTDB lineage: Bacteria > Actinomycetota > Actinomycetes > Mycobacteriales > Micromonosporaceae > Micromonospora > Micromonospora orduensis. The sequence continues at coordinate 35,205 of NZ_VDFY01000182.1, forward strand.
TTGCCGGGGGTCACGATGTTCCACTCGACGAGACCGCGGGGGCCCCGGGTCGGGTTGTCCGCGTTGGCGTCCGGCCCGTAGTCCGCCACGTACAGCGTGTTGGTCTTCGGGTCGGTGCCGATCCGGAACGGGTTGCGGAAGCCCATCGCGTAGATCTCGGGACGGGTCTTCTCGGTGCCCGGCGCGAAGAGGTTGCCGGCCGGAACGGTGTACGACCCGTCGTCCTCCGGGTGGATCCGGATCACCTTGCCGCGCAGATCGTTCGTGTTGGCGGAGGTGCGCTGCGCGTCGTAGTCCTGGCGGCCCGCCCGCTCGTCGATCGGCGAGTACGAGTTCGACTCGAACGGGTTGGTGTTGTCACCGGTGGCCAGGTAGAGGTTGCCGGCGCCGTCGAAGGTCATGCTGCCGCCGGCGTGGCAGCAGGTGTTGCGCTGGGTGTCGACCCGCAGCACCTGCTTCTCGCTGGCCGGGTCGATGGTGTCACCGTTCACCGTGAACCGGGACAGCAGGTTGCGCGTGACGCCATCGTTCGGGGCGTAGTACAGGTACACCCACTTGTTGGTGGCGAAGTCCGGGTCGAGCCGGATGCCGATCAGCCCGTCCTCGTTGCCGGTGAAGACGTCCAGGTCGACGGCGGTGACGGTGTTGCCGGTGTCCGGCTTGATGATCTGCACCCGACCGTCGCGCTCGATATAGAACACCCGCCCGTCGGGGGCGATGTCCAGCTCCATCGGGTTGCTGGTGTTGCTGTCCAGGGAGATCTTCTCGAAGTTGGAGGTCTTCGAGGCGCCACAGTCGGCGTCGACCACACCGGCGGCGGTCTGGATGCCACCGAGCAGGTGCTTGAGGAACTCCGGCTCGGCGTACGACTCCCGGGTGTGGCCACCGCCGGTGTACCAGGAACGACCACCGTCGTAGTCCTGACACCAGGCGGTCGGGTGGTCGGCGCCCATCGCGCCCGCGCCCGGCGTGTAGCTCTTCTCGTCCAGGCTGGCCAGCACGTGCACGTCCGGCCGGGGGTTGGTCTGGAAGTTGTACCACTCGTCGAAGCGGGACCAGCGGTCCGGAAGCTCGGCGGTGGACGGGTGGGCGTGATCCTCCACCTTGACCGTGGCCTGCTGGTTCTGCGGGTGGTTGGCGAAGTACGCGCCGACCAGGTCGCCGTACCAGGCCCAGCTGTACTCGGTGTCCGAGGCGGCGTGGATGCCGACGTAACCGCCGCCGGCCTTCACGTAGCGCTCGAACGCCGCCTGCTGGTCGGCGTTGAGCACGTCACCGGTGGTGGAGAGCCAGATCACCGCCTTGTACTTCGCCAGGTTGGCGTCGGTGAACACCGCGCCGTCCTCGGAGTTGTCCACGGTGAATCCGTTGGCGGCGCCGAGCTGTTGGATGGCGGCGATGCCGGTCGGGATGGAGTCGTGCCGGAAGCCGGCGGTCTTGGAGAAGACCAGCACGGAGTAGGGGTCGGCGGCGGCGGCCTTCGGCGCCTTCGGCACCACCTGGGAGACCGGGGCCGCGGCCTGAGCGTCGCGCGGGGGGATCTGGGCGGCGGCGGGAGCCGCCTGCGCCGGCGACCCGAGCAGGGTCGTCGACGCGAGGGCTAGGGAGATGAGGGTCGCGGTGACGGGTACGCGGGCACGACGAGAACGGGACACGCCGCCTCCAATGTCGCAGTGGACAGGAATACGCGGGGGCCGGCTCGCCGAAGACCGTCCCGGATGGAGCCGGTGGGGATGCCGTGCCAGGGCGTCCACGCCGGCATTTTGTCGAATCGCTGAACAAATTAATTCGGCTCGCTCAATGTCGGGCAAGATGCCGGCGGGTAACGGTTCTGCAACGGGGGGCGACATTCCGAACAGGACCGGGAGAAAGCACCCCGTCGATTTGGCCGCGCGGGCCCGTCGACCCCTCCCTTGGCAGGCCGGCGGATCTGTCGTACGGTGACACGCAAGTAACCCACGGGAGCCCGGTGTACCGGGCTGAGAGGGGGGCTGACAGCCCCCGACCGTCGAACCTGATCCGGGTAATGCCGGCGCAGGGAGGAGCGTTGCCGTGCCGTCCCTTGGACGACTGCATCTGATCACCGACACCCGACCCGGTCGGGACCCGCTCACCATGGTCCGCGCCGCCCTCACGGCGGCCCGCGCCGACCTGGTGGTGCAGGTCCGCGTCGAGGACTCCGCCACCGACCGCGAGGCGTACGAGCTGACCCGCGAGGTGCTGGCGCTCTGCACGCCGTACGGGGCGACCTGCCTGGTCAACGACCGCCTGCACGTGGCGCTCGCGGCCGGTGCCGCCGGCGGGCACGTCGGCGCCGACGACCTGCCGGTCACCGCCGCCCGCCGGGTGCTCGGCCCCACCGCCGTGCTCGGCGCCACCGCCCGCGCACCGGGGACCGCGACCGGGGCGGTCACCGGCGGGGCCAGCTACCTGGGCGTCGGGCCGTGCCACGCCACAAGCACCAAACCGGGACTGCCCGACCCCTTCGGCCCCGAGGGGGTACGCGCGGTCGCCGGCGCGGTCGACGTCCCGGTCATCGCCATCGGCGGGGTGACCGCCGCCCGGGTGCCGGCACTGCGCGCCGCCGGGGCGTACGGGGTGGCGGTGGTCGGTGCGATCTCCACCGCCGCCGATCCGGCCCGTGCCACCGCCGAGCTGCTGCGGGCGCTGGCGTGACAGGCGACGGCACCGCCGTCGACGTGGCGGTGGTGGGGGCCGGGCCGATCGGGCTGGCCATCGCCTGGCGGTTGGCCGCCCGAGGGCTGCGGGTGGTGGTGCACGATCCGACACCCGGGTCGGGGGCCTCGGCGGTGGCCGCCGGCATGCTCTCCCCGGTCGCCGAGGCGTACTTCGGTGAGCGGCAGCTGACCGGGCTGCTGCTGGCGTCCGCCGCGCGCTGGCCGGCGTTCGCCGCCGAGCTGACCGAGGCGACAGGCGTCGAGTTCGGGTACCGGACCGAGGGCACCCTGATGGTCGGCCTGACCGGTGACGACCTGGCCGAGGCGCGGCGGCTCTGGGCGTACCAGCAGGGCCTGGGTCTGCCGGTGACCCCGCTGCTGCCCAGCGGTCTGCGCGACCGCGAGCCGGCGCTGGCGCCGAGGCTGCGCGGCGGCGCGCTCGCGCCGACCGACCACCAGGTCGATCCCCGGTTGCTGGTGCCGGCGCTGCGCACGGCCGCGCAGCGGGCCGGCGCGGTGCTCGTGCCGCGACCGGTCCGCCGACTGTCCGACCTGGACGCACGGGTCATCGTGGTCGCCGCCGGCTGCGGCGCCGCCGCGCTCACCGGGCTGCCGGTGCGGCCGGTGAAGGGCCAGATCCTCCGGCTGCGCGCGCCCGGAGGCGTCGCGCCGTGCTTCCGGCACGTCGTCCGGGGGTACGCCGACGGCGAGCAGGTGTACGTGGTGCCCCGCGCAGACGGCGAGGTGGTGCTCGGCGCGACAGTCGAGGAACGCACCGACACCACGGTCACCGCCGGCGCCGTGCTGCGGCTGCTCCGCGCCGGCGTCGACCTGCTGCCCGAGCTGGCCGAGTACGACCTCGTCGAGGCCGTCGCGGGGCTGCGCCCCGGCACCCCGGACAACGCGCCAGTCCTCGGACCGCTGCCCGGCCGCCCGGACGTGCTCGCCGCGACCGGGCACCACCGGCACGGCATCGTGCTCACGCCGGTCACCGCCGACCTGATCGCGGACCTGGTGCTCACCGGCGTACCCGATCCGCTGCTCGCACCCTTCCGGGCCGACCGGTTCCCCGGTACGGCACGGACCATCCAGGAGGACCCATGGAGTTGACGGTGAACGGGACCGGGCGCAGCGTGGCCGGTGGTACGTCGGTGGCCGACCTCGTCGGCGACATCGCCCCGCAGCACCGGGGAGTGGCGGTGGCGGTCAACGGCGAGGTGGTGCCCCGAGCCGGCTGGCCGGTCACGGTGCTGCGCGACGGTGACCGGGTCGAGGTGCTCACCGCCGCGCAGGGCGGGTGAGCGGCGTGACGTTCGAGCTGGGTGGGGAGACGTTCGGCTCGCGGCTGATCCTCGGCACCGGCGGGGCCGCGAACCTGCATGTGCTGGAGCAGGCGATCCGCGCCTCCGGGACCGAGCTGGTCACCCTGGCCCTGCGCCGGGTGGACACCGCCCCCGGCACCGGCGGTGGGCTGCTGGACCTGCTGGACCGCTGCGGCGTGCGGCTGCTGCCGAACACCGCCGGCTGCCACACCGCGACCGAGGCGGTGAAGGTGGCCCGGCTGGCCCGGGACGCGTTCGACACCGACTGGGTCAAGCTGGAGGTGATCGGCGACGAGCGGACGCTCCTGCCCGACGGGGTGGAACTGCTGCGTGCCGCCGAGGAGCTCGTCGCCGACGGGTTCACCGTCCTGCCGTACACAAGTGACGATCCGGTGCTCGCCCGCCGGCTCGCCGATGTGGGCTGCGCCGCCGTGATGCCGGCCGGCTCCCCGATCGGTTCGGGGCTCGGTATCGGCAACCCCCACCACATCCGGCTCATCCGGCAGAGCGTGGACGTGCCGGTGATCCTGGACGCCGGCATCGGCACCGCGTCCGACGCGGCCCTGGCCATGGAGCTGGGCTGCGACGCGGTGCTGCTGGCCAGCGCGGTCACCCGGGCCGCCGACCCGGTGGCGATGGCCACCGCGATGCGGTACGCGGTCGAGGCGGGCCGCCTGGCCGCCGGCGCCGGCCGGATCACCCGCCGCTTCCACGCCCTCGGATCCACCCCCGACGAGGGGAGACCGGACCTGTGAGCCCGCCGGCGGGGGTTGTCGTGCTGACCGATCGTCGGGTCGCCCTGCGCGGGCTTGAGTGGGTGGTGGCGGGAGCCGTGGCCGGGGGAGTGCGCTGGGTGGTGCTGCGGGAGAAGGACCTGCCCCGCGCCGAGCGTGCCGCCCTCGCCGCCGACCTGCGCGCGATCCTCGCCGACGTCGGCGGAACCCTCATCGTGGCCGGCCCGGACCCGCTCGGCGGCGACGCCGTCCACCTGCCCGCCGCCGGCCCGTACCCGCCGCCGACCCTCCGGTTGGTCGGCCGCTCCTGCCACAACCACACCGAGCTGCGTCGACTGACCACCGAGCACTACGCCACCGTCTCGCCCGTCCACCTAACGAGGACAAAACCCGGCTACGGCCCACCCCTGGGCCCAGCCGGACTGCGACGGCTCATCGAGGTCAGCCCGGTGCCCGTCCTGGCCCTCGGGGGAGTGGAGACACCGGAGCAGGTGACCGCCTGCGTCGAGGCGGGAGCCGTAGGGGTGGCCGTGCTCGGCGCACTCATGCGAGCCACGGATCCCGCCGAGACAGCCGCCACCCTCACCAGCGCCTATGCCGAGGCGGTCACCCCGGAGCTTCTCCAAGCCCGCGCGGGGTCAGCCAGGTCCCCACGACGGCCGCAGCCCCCAACCGCAACCAGGGAAAGAAAATGACCCCGCGAACACTGCTGACCATCGCCGGTTCCGACTCCGGCGGCGGCGCAGGCATCCAGGCCGACCTCAAGGTCTTCGCCGCGTTGGGCGCGTACGGCACGAGCGTCCTCACGGCGGTCACCGCGCAGAACACCAGGGGTGTCGACGCCGTGCTGCCGTTGCCGCCGCGCACGGTCGCCGAGCAGTTGGACAGCGTGCTCGGCGACTTCACGGTCGGCGCGGTCAAGACGGGGATGCTCGGCACGCCGGCCGTCGCCGACGTGGTGGCCGAGGCGGCACGGGACGGCCGGCTGCCGCAACTCGTCGTCGACCCGGTGCTGGTCGCCACGAGCGGCCACCGGCTCGGCGTGGTGGGGGCGGTGGAGCGGCTGCTGCCGTACGCCAGGGTGGCGACGCCGAACTGCGCGGAGGCCGCGGCCCTCACCGGACGCGAAGTGGACGACGTGGCCGCGATGGTCGTGGCCGCCGAGGCGCTCGCGGCCGGCGGCCCGGAGTACGTCGTGGTCACCGGCGGTGACGTCGACGGCGACGAGGCGGTCGACGTGCTGCGCGGCGGTGGTGTCACCACCCTGCTGCGCGCCCCCCGGGTGGACACCCGGCACACCCACGGCACCGGGTGTTCGTTCTCGGCGGCGATCGCGGTGCGGCTCGCGCTTGGCGATCCGGTGCCGGCGGCCGTGGGGGCCGCCAAGGAGTACGTGCTTCGCGGGCTGACCGGCGCGCGGAGCTGGGAGCTGGGCGCGGGACGTGGGCCGCTGGACCACTTCGGCTGGTCCGCTTGATCACCAGGGAGGTTGTCGTGCAGGCACGAGGCAAGGTGTACGTCGAGGGTTCGCGGCCGGATGTGCGGGTGCCGTTCGCGGAGGTGGCGTTGACCGGTGACCACCCGCCGGTGCGGCTCTACGACACGTCCGGCCCCGGGTCGGACCCATCGGTGGGGTTGCCCGCGTTGCGTGGTCCGTGGATCGCCGAGCGGGATGACGTGGCCCCGGTGCGCGGCGCGGGTACGCCGCTGGCCGGCGCGGACGGCCGTCGTCCGACGCAGCTCGCGTACGCGCGGGCCGGTGTGGTGACGCCGGAGATGGAGTTCGTGGCGATCCGGGAGAACGTCGACCCGGAGCTGGTCCGGACGGAGATCGCCGCCGGTCGGGCCGTGTTGCCGCTCAACGTCAACCACCCTGAGTGCGAGCCGGCGATCATCGGTAAGGCGTTCCTGGTCAAGGTGAACGCCAACATCGGCACCTCGGCGGTCACCTCGTCGGTCGCCGAGGAGGTGGAGAAGCTGACCTGGGCGACCCGCTGGGGCGCGGACACGGTGATGGACCTGTCCACCGGCAAGCGGATCCACGAGACCCGGGAGGCGATCGTGCGGAACTCGCCGGTGCCGATCGGGACGGTGCCGATCTACCAGGCCCTGGAGAAGGTCGGCGGCGACCCGGTGAAGTTGAGCTGGGAGGTGTTCCGGGAGACCGTCATCGAGCAGGCCGAGCAGGGCGTGGACTACATGACGGTGCACGCCGGGGTGCTGCTGCCGTACGTGCCGCTGGCCGTGGACCGGGTGACCGGGATCGTCTCCCGGGGCGGCTCGATCATGGCGGCGTGGTGCCTGGCGCACCACGAGGAGAACTTCCTCTACACCAACTTCGCGGAGCTGTGCGCGATCCTCGCCCGCTACGACGTCACGTTCTCGCTCGGCGACGGGCTGCGGCCCGGCTCGATCGCCGACGCCAACGACGAGGCGCAGTTCGCCGAGCTGCGTACCCTCGGTGAGCTCACGACTGTCGCCTGGGAACACGACGTGCAGGTGATGATCGAGGGCCCCGGCCACGTGCCCATGCACAAGATCAAGGAGAACGTGGACCTCCAGCAGGAGTGGTGCCACGAGGCCCCCTTCTACACGCTCGGTCCGCTGACCACCGACATCGCGCCCGCGTACGACCACATCACCTCGGCCATCGGCGCCGCGATGATCGGCATGTTCGGCACCGCCATGCTCTGCTACGTCACGCCGAAGGAGCACCTCGGCCTGCCCGACCGCGACGACGTGAAGGCGGGCGTGATCGCGTACAAGATCGCTGCCCACGCGGCGGACCTGGCCAAGGGTCACCCCGGCGCGCAGGCGTGGGACGACGCCCTGTCGAAGGCGCGGTTCGAGTTCCGCTGGGAGGACCAGTTCAACCTCTCACTGGACCCGGAGACGGCACGCTCGTACCACGACGCGACGCTGCCCGCCGAGCCGGCGAAGACGGCCCACTTCTGCTCGATGTGCGGCCCGAAGTTCTGCTCCATGAAGATCACCCAGGAGCTCAAGGAGTACGCGGCCCGCGGCATGAAGGACAAGTCGGAGGAGTTCGTGTCCGGCGGGAGCCGGGTGTACCTGCCGCTTGCCTGATCCGTCCGTCCGTCCGTTGCCGGCCCGCCTTCCTACGGGCGGGGCCGGCAACGGCTCGACGACTGGTCGGGTAACCCGTGCTGGCCTGCTACGGCTGGTCAGTCGCGGTGGTGCCGCCCGGTGGAACGCAGCGAGCGGCGACCGTTCTCCTGATCCGGCTCGTTGTCGGCCACCGGCTTGCCCAGGCCGGCGACCCAGTCGACGAACTCCTCGTCCTGCGCCGGCAGCGGCTCCTCCGCGTCCGACACGGGCCGGGCCTCCTCGTCCGCCCGGGACCGGTTGCGGCGGAACAGTCCGCCGAGCCGTCCACGCCGAGCGGGCTGCTCCGACTCGTCCCCGGGCGCCGGGTCGGCGTTCGCCGGGCGGTCGACTGCGGAATCAGCCTGCCCCGGCACCACCGGGGAGGCCGGGATCGGCTCCGATGCCACAGCCGGCTCGGACGTCGCCAGCCCGCTGGCGCGTGTCGACGTACCGGTCGCGCGGCGCCAGCGGCCAGCCGCCCGGTCCAACGCGCTGCGGCTGCCGCCGCGCTCAGCCGGCGCGGTCGAACCCGCCGTCGGGTCGTCCGCCGTCCGGTCGGTCTCCGCCGTGTCGGTCGGCGTCGGCGTGTCGGTCGACGCTGCCGTGTCGGTCGACGGCTTCCGGGAGGCGTCCGTCGGACCGTTCTGCGCGCCGGCCAGGCCAGCGCGCCGGGTGGTGTTGAAGGCGTCCCAGTTGGTGGACCGGCTCAGGTCCGGCAGGGATGCCCGGTGGCGGGGGCGGGGCGTCCACTCGACCGGGTCCGAGCTGGTCTCGGCGTCCGGCACCGTCGACGCGATGTCCTCGGCCTGCGCGGCTGCCGTACGCCCCGAGGTGACCGGCCAGGCCGGCGGGGTCGGCGTCCAGCGGTCCGGCTGCGCGTCGCCGACGGACTCCGCGCCGAAGAGAGGCGTGGCGAAGCCGTCCTCCGTGCCGGTGCGATCGGTGGCGGTGCGGCGGCTGGTGACCGTTTCCCGTTCGGGCGCGGAGGCGGTGGCCTCGGTGGCGTTCGCGGCCGGAGCGGTCGCGGACACCGTCGTGGCTCCCTGACCAGCCGCGTCGCGCGGCGTTTCGGAAGCGGCGGGGCTCTCCGGAGTGGCGGCCGGGGTGTCCAGGTCGGTAGGAGCGTCCGGGCCGGTCCGGGCACTGCGGCCGGCGGGACGGCCACCATCGGTGGCGCTGCCGGACCGGGCGGCCTTCCTGGACCGTCCGGTACCGGCGGGCGTGGCGGCGGCGTCGGCGGGCGTGGCGGCGGCACCGGCGGGCGTGACGGCGGCGTCGGCGGTCGACGTGGTCGCGGCGGTTGCGGCGGGTGGTGCGGTCGCTCCGGTTCCGGTGGGTGCGGGGGCCGTGGCGGCCGGGTCGGTCGGTGCGGCCCCGGTGGTCGACGGAGTGCCGTCGGCGTCCAGGTCCGAGGCGGAGGGGGTGGACTTCGCCTTGCGGGTCCGGCGCGGCTTCGGTGCCGGCGGGGCCGTGGTGGCGTCACCGCCCGCCGCGCTCGTGCCGCCGTTGCTGCTCGTGCCGCCCGTCGGGGTCGCGCTGGTCGTGCCCCGGTCGGTCGTGGCCGGGTCGTCGGCGTCCGTGCCGGTGTCCGCCCGCCCGGCGGCCGTTCCATCGCTCGTCGACAGGCCCTCGGTCGGCTGAACCGTGCGGCCCGTGGTGCTCTCCAGCGGGCGGTCCGACAGGTCGGCGGCGAGCGACGAGTCGAGCCCGGCGAGGGGAGAGGTGGCGGTGGGTGCCTGGTCCGCGGCATTGAGTTCGCTGGTCGGCGCCGTCAGCCGGGCGGCGGCGGAGGGTCGGGGAGCGTC
>NZ_VDFY01000173.1 GCF_006228125.1 Micromonospora orduensis
AGATGTGTATAAGAGCCAGCTGGGCACCGCCGGTAGCGCGGCCACGACCACTGTCGCGGCCGCCAACGGAAACCACGACGGTACGCCGACCAACGCGCAGGTCTTCACGGCGACCGGGCTCAACCTCGCCTACTCGGGCGCGCCTACCGCGTTCGACCTGTTCGTCGATGCCGGCACGGCCGTCGGCAACGGCGTGCAGGTGCGGGTCTCCTACGACCTGACCGGCAACGGCAGCTGGGACCGGACCGAGACGTGGCGGTACTTCGCCACCGACCCGGTCTCCGGCTACGAGCACTACACCCAGGCCGCCGGCCTCGCCTCGGCCACCGGAACGTTTGGCGCGCTGAGCAACGGCACGGTCCGGGTGGAGGTCTGGTCGGCGATCGGCAGCAACCCCAGCACGGTGGGCATCGGCAACCAGTCGGTCCTGCGGCTTCCGTACTCCTGAGCGCTGCTTTGCGCCGCCGCCGGTCGACGTTGGGCCGGCGGCGGCGTTCGCGTGTGCGGGCCGCAACCCGGGTGGTGCGTCGTGTCGCATCCGTACATCCGAGGTGGTACGCCCATCGACAACTCCGGCATGACGACCGGTGACCCTACGGCTCCATACGCTGCCAGGGCATCCGTCCGTGAGCGAAGGGAAACCGCCATGTACGACACTCACCTGCTCGCCGCCGCCAGCGTCACCACGATGAGCGCCGGGCGGCTCGGCGCCTCCGTGGCCGCTGTGCTGGGGCTGATCGGCGTGGTCGTCGGAGGGCTCGCGTTGGCCCGCCCCGCCACCGGTGCCGGCAACGCGCGGCTCCGACCGGCCGTGTCCGTGACGGCCGGGCTGATCGGTGTCGTCCTCGGCGGCATCGTCGTGGCCACCTCCGACAGTGGCATCGGCACCGGCAACGGACGTGGCGGCGCCTATGTCGCTCTGGTGGTCGGCCTGGTCAGCATCGCCCTCGGCGGTTTGGCGCTGGCCCGCTCCCGGCGCGCCGGTTGAGCGGGACCGGCGGCCAGGTCACGGGGGGTCGCGGGTGAGCCATCCGGGAACGGTCAGACCGGACTCGTAGGCGAGGATCACCAACTGGGCCCGGTCCCGGACCCCCGCCTTGGTCATGATCCGGCTGACGTGCGTCTTGGCGGTGGCCGGGCTCAACACCAGTCGCGCCGCGATCTCGTCATTGGACAGGCCGGCCGCGACCAGCGCCATGACCTCGCGTTCCCGGTCGGTGAGCGCGTTCAGCCGTGGGCCCGGGTCCGGGTGCCGGGCCCGGGCGGCGAATTCGGAGATCAGCCGGCGCGTGATCGACGGCGCGATCAGCGCGTCACCACGGGCCACCACCCGCACTCCGTGGATCAGCTCCGCCGGCTCGGTGTCCTTGACCAGGAAACCGCTCGCGCCGGCCCGCAGCGCGCCGTAGACGTAGTCGTCCAGGTCGAACGTGGTCAGGATGATCACCCGGATCTCGGAGTGCGCGGTGATCTCGCGGGTCGCCGCCAGGCCGTCCAGCCCGGGCATACGGATGTCCATCAGGACGACGTCCGGCCGCGACCAGCGGGCGAGACGAACCGCCTCGGCGCCGTCGGCGGCCTCACCGACCACCTCGATGCCGTCCTCACCCTCCAGAATGGACCGGAAGCCGGCACGGACCAGGGTCTGGTCGTCGGCGAGCAGCACCCGGATCACACCGACGCCCCCGCCGGCACATCGCCGGGTCGCAGCGGGAGGCGGGCCCGCACCCGAAAGCCGCCGTCCGGCCCCGGGCGCGCGGTCAGCGAACCGCCGAGCGACCGTGCGCGCTCGCCCATGCCGATGATCCCGTTGCCGGGCGGCCCGGGTGACCCGGTGCCGTCGTCGTCGACCTCGACCAGCACGTCGTCCCCCTCGGGCCGGACCCGGACCACGGCGGCGCTCGCGCTCGCGTGCCGGGCCACGTTGGTGAGCGCTTCCTGGACGATCCGGTACACCGCCAGGTCGACCTCCGGCGGCAACGGCCGGGTCTCGGTCACGTCGACACGGATCGTCAACCCGGACCCTCCGGCCACGCTGACCAGTTCGTCGAGACGGTTCAGGCCGGGTGCCGCGGTGGGTGTCTCGCTCTCCTGCCGCAGGACGTCCAACGTCGCGCGCAACTCGCGCAGCGTCTCTTTGCTCGTCTGCTTGATCGCGGTGAGGGCCTGCACGGACCGGGTGGGATCCGGACGGTGCAGCGCGGCGCTGGCCTGCACGTTGATCAGCGAGAGGTGGTGTCCGAGCGCGTCGTGCAGTTCACGCGCGATGCGCAACCGTTCCTCGGTGGCCCGCCGACGGGCCTCCTCCCGCATGCTCTGCTCCGCTTCGAGCACCCGGGCCTGCGCCTCCGCGACGTACGCCCGGCGGTTGCGTGTCACGCCGACGATGACCGCGACGAGCCAGCCGGCGTGCAGCAGCGTCGCACCGTTGGAGTCGGGCCCGACACGGTTGCCGCCGTCCGCGACGGCGAAGGCGACCACCGAGGCGAACCCGAGCCCGATCGCCACCGCGAGGTGACCCTCGTCGACGACCGTGTAGAGCGCCACGACGAAGACCAGCATGATCGGCCCCGGCCGGTGCAGCAACGCCCCGTACGCGCCGACGGCCGCCAGCGCCAGCACGCCCACCCACACCGGATGGCGGCGGCGCACATACAGCGCGCCGGAGGACGCCAGCACGACAAGCAGGGCCACCCAGTCGGCGGTGGTGTCGACGCCCTCGGACTGCACCACGAGGCCGACGAGCGCGACCAGGCCGACCACGAACACCACGGACACGTTCGCCGCCCGGCCCTGCCATGGCCAGCTGGACATGGGCCGAAGCCTACGTCCAGGAAGGACGGCCCGTCGTCCCGACGCCCCCCGCGGACGGATCACAGCGGCTACCATCTCCCCCGTTCAGCTACGGGGGAGGAACATCAGTGAATCGTTCACGTCTGCTGCGGGTCGCCGCATGGCTCGGCGCCTGCGCCGTCGGCGTGCTCGGCGCCAACGCCGTCGCGCCGCCGTCCGCTGTCGCGTTGCCCAAGGGCACGCAGCTCAACCTCGACCACACCGCGCTGGTGCCTAATTCCTTCGGCAAGACCCAGTCCGTCTACCTGTACAACTACGACACCGACTTCGCGCTCCACGACGTGACTGTCACCATCGACACCGCGAAGCTCGCCGGTGTCGCCACGGCCACGCTCACGTTCGACGGCGCCGGCCCGTGCAAGCAGTCGGGCACCACGATCACCTGCACGTTCGACACGCTCGCCTCGGAGAACCTGTTCGCGGGCATCACCACGCTCACCTTCCGGCCGCTGGCCGCGGCGAAGGTCGGCGACGAGGGTGAGGTGAGCGTGAAGGTGGCCAGCCGGGACCAGACGTACACCAGGACGTCGACGGTGACCGTCAGCGAGAAGGTCGCCCTGGAGGTCGGGCCGATCATCAGCAAGAAGGCCGGGCCGGGTGACGTCTTCACCAACCCGCTCACGGTGCGCAACGCCGGGGACAACGCGATCACAGGCGTTGACATGTTCTTCTACTACGAGGCCATGTTCACCGTGCCGAAGCGCTACGACAACTGCGAGTACGGCAGCTTCGCCGCGTACTGCCACTTCGACGCGACACTGGCCCCCGGCCAGGAGTACCGGCTGTCCGAGGATCTGCCGTTGCAGCTTCGGCCGCAGGTGCCGGCGCCGGGTGTCGCCGGGGCCGGGTTCACCTGGTCGACTCCGGTCGACGGGCGGGACAACCTCGACATGGTCCGGGCCACCAAGCCGACCCATGGCACCCAGGGCACCCTCGGCCTGGTCCGCACGTCCGACGGTCTGCGCGCACAGGGCGCCCAGACCGAGGATTCGGTCTTCCTGGACTCGCAGCACGTGATCCTCACGGTCGAGGGCACCAACCGCTCCGACGTGAGCGCCGTCGGTGGGCAGGTCCGGGCCGGCGTCGGCGCCACGGTCACCGCGAAGGTGGGCGTCAAGAACCTCGGCCCCGCGTACGCCTCCGGGATCAGCGAGCCCGCCGCCACCGTGACCGTCGCCCCGCCGAAGGGCACCACCGTCACGACGGTGCCGGACGGCTGCGCGAAGGCGGACGCCGGCTACGTCTGCCGGACGGCCGTCCACCCGCTCGACGTGGGCGAGGCGGTCACCTGGGACTTCGGGCTACGGGTCGACACCGCCGGGGAGCTGACCGGGACCGTCACGGCGAAGTCCTCGACCCCGGACGTGACGTCCGACAACGACGTCGCCGCGCTTGTCGTCAACCCCGCCGGCGGCGTCGGTGGCGGAGACGCGGGCGACGGCCCATCGCTGCCGATCACCGGCCAGTCGGGCCTGGCGCTGGGCGGCGGGGTCGCCCTGCTGGCCGCGGGCGCCGTCCTGTTCCTGACGGGGCGCCGCCGCCGTACCCGCTTCGTCTCCTGACCCGGCGACGCCGCCGGTAGAACAACCCCACAAGCCCTGGTCGGACACGTTCCGACCAGGGCTTGTGCGTATCCGGCGGACGCTAGTCCGGCGGTATGCCGCCCAGTCGGGTACGGACGACCAGGTCGTGCAGCGCGGTCACTGCCGTCGGGTCGGCGTGGCCGGGCAGCGTCGAGGCGTCCCGGGCCGCCTCCAACTCGACGCGGAGCCGGGGTACGTCGACGGCGAGTCGCTGCGCGGCGCCCTCGGGTAGCGGCCCGTGCTCGGCCTCCCGCTTGGCGGCGATCAGGTCCGACACGTACGCCAGGCGGGTCCCGAGCACGCCGAGGTCCGTCTCCAGGCGGCCGGTGCGCATCAGGTGGATTCCGGTGAGCAGGACCCGCAGTGTGTACAGCGCGGGCTTGAGCTGCCCGGTCCTGGTGTACAGCTTCATCTGCCCGGCCGCGAACCCGAGGTAGTGATGCGCGTGGTGACGGGTGATCAGGCGCGGGGCCAGGGACGTGAGTTCGGCGTGCACCTGCGTGGTCACGACCACCAGCGGGGACAGCACCTGCTCCAGGACGTACCCGTTGCGACTGTTCAGCAGGGTGGCGAACTTCAGCAGGTCGTGACTGACCACGTCCAGTTCCACGGCGTCACGTACGCCTGTGTGCTGCAACGTCTGCGGCCCGGTGCGCAGGCCGACGACCTCCTCGGGCGCCAGCAGGTGCGCTGCCCGCAGGTCCAGATCGGAGTCGACGGATGCGAACCCGTACAGGTGCGCCCCGCTGACCGTGGCGAACAGCAGAGGGCGGGGCAGCGCGTGGGCGGCCTGCGCGGCCCACGACGGCACGTCGAGGGTCACCGTAGATTCCTCTCCCGTACGACGGTGAGCATCCGATCCACGGCGTCCCGGTCGGGTTGTTCCGGCAGGACGCTGTCGGCGGCCGCTTCGGACAGCTCGGCGAGCAGGTCGGCGGCCCACGCGGTGACCGCCGGCCAGGGCAGTTCACCCCGCCGTACCGCCAGCAGCCTGTCGCGCAGGTGTCGCACGTCGACAAGGATCTCCCAGGTGCGCAGCGCGTGCGCTCCGGCGACCAGCAGCCGGAGCATGTGCATGGCCTGTTTGTGATTGGTCTCCCCGGTGCGCTCCCGGCGTGCGGTCACCCGGTCGAGCTGATCCCGGGCGTACCTGCCGTACGTCTGGGCGAGCCTCCGCGACAGGAACGCCTGCCGCTGCGCGAGCAGCTGTCGTCCGTCCGCGCCGACGGACTCGATGAGCGGAGACCAGAGCACCTCCAGGACTGTCGGGTTGCCCTGCAACGCCAGCACGCAGAAGCGTTCGATCTCCCAGGAGAACTGCTCCGTCGCTGGCCCGTCCAGGTGGGTGGGCGGCTTGTCCAGGTGCCAGAACGCCCGGGTGGGTGCGACGTACACGCCGCGCCGGTCGACGTCGGATTCCGGGCCGTCCAGCCCGTACGCCCGCGAACCGACCACCACGGAGAGGACTGTGTGCCGCTCCACAAGATCCATCACGTCCGGTGACACTACGCACCGACGGACCGTCTCGCGTGAGCATTTCTCCGGATCTGATCGGCGCCGCACCCGTCATCGATCAGGAATCAAGAAGCGTCCGCCGGTCGCCGGGCCTAGCCTTTTCCCAGGTAGACGGCAGCACGCCGAGCCTCACCAGAGAGAGGGAGCCCGCGAATGTCCGCGAAGACGTCCACGACCGGATCCGACGGCTTCACCGCGGAGGAACGCGCCGCGATGAAGGAGCGCGCCGCCGAGCTGCGTGCCGAGGGCCGCAAGGGCGCCAAGCGGGCCGACGGCCTCCAGGCGGTCCTCGACCGGATCGCGCAGATGGAGCCGGAGGATCGCGCGCTCGCCGAGCGTGTGCACGTGACGGTGACCGCGACCGCCCCGGACCTGGCGCCGAAGACCTGGTACGGGATGCCCGCCTACGCGAACGAGGACGGCAAGATCGTCGTCTTCTTCCAGGACTCCGCCAAGTTCAACTACCGGTACTCGACCCTGGGTTTCCAGGACACGGCCAACCTCGACGACGGTGACCTGTGGCCGGTGGCGTACGCGCTGCGCGCGTGGAGCCCCGAGGTGGAGAAGCGGGTCGTCGAGCTGGTGAAGGCGGCGGTCTCCTGACCAGCCGCGCGGGTGCGCCGGCCACCATCAGGCGGTGACCGGCGCACGGGCGCTGCCGTGGAGGTCAGCGGTAGCCGGCGGTGACCACGTTGGCCTGCACCGCGTTCTCGGTGGCGTCGCTGGGGTAGCCGGCGACCATCGCCCCCTCGTAGAAGGTGCCGGCGCTGAGGTTCGCGCCACCGTCGGGCTTGCAGCAGTCCCCGCCACTGCCCAGGATGATCGCGCCCTGCTTCTTCATCGGGCTGTATCCCGGCGGGAGCGAGCCGTCGTACAGCGTGTAGAGGCTGCCGGACTGGGCGTCGCTGCCCTTGATGGCGAAGCGGGTCGTGCCGTTGTTCTTCAGCGTCGCGGTGACGAACTTGCTGGTGAACGCCCGCTGGTTCGGGTTCCAGGAGCTGCTACCGCCGGGGAACAGGCCCCATTCGAGGTCGGCCTGCACCCAGGGCCCGCTGCCGGAGCAGCCGCCGAACCAGCACTGCTTGCTGAAGTTGATGGCGTCCATCGCCCCGGCGGCGTCGGCCTTCCTGGTCGTCTCGCTGTTGCCGTAGTCGAAGCAGCAGCCGCTGTTGACGTGGGTGCCGCTGGTCACCATGTACATGCCCTCGGGAGCCGCGCCGGTCGGCACCCCGGTCAGGTGTCCGTCGCGCCAGTAGCTGTTGCCGGGGTTGATGTAGAGCGAGTACGCCTTCGCGCCGCCCACCGTGAGGGACTCCGAGGTGGCGACCGCCGGCCGGCTCTGCGGTGAGCCGGGGACCACGCTCGATCCCTGGTACCAGAGGTCGTTCCCGCGCCCGGACTGGTCGAAGACGACGGTTATCACGCAGGTGGTACCGGCGCAGAACGAGTCCTGCGTCGCCGCGTTGGCGGTGCCGCCCGTACCCGTGAGCCCGATGTTGCGGGTCGTGTTGTCCGACGAGCGTCGGACCTGGTAGAGGTTGCCGGCGTACGCCTCGAAGAGCGCCCGCGTGGTGCTGTGCGCCGCGATGCACGGGGTGCCGCCGGAGGCGTAGATGTCGCACGGGCGTGCGCCGGTCGGCGGGTTGGTCGGCGGCGGGGTGGTGGTCGGCGAGGCCCACTGCTGGTTGGCGCCGCCGTTGCAGGCCCAGAGGATGACTTTGGTGCCGTTCGCGGTGGCGGCGCCGTTGGCGTCGAGGCAGAGCCCGGACTGCACGCCAGTGATGGTGCCGTTGCTGTTGACGTTCCACTGCTGGTTGGTCTGGCCGTTGCAGTCCCAGATGATCGCCTGCGTGCCGTTGGTGGTGCCTCGGCCCGAGGCGTCCAGGCACTTGTTGCCGTACACCGTGAGCTGCCTGCTCGACGTCCAGGTCCAGGTCTGGCCGGCAGCGCCGTTGCAGTCCCAGAGTTGCGTCTGGGTGCCGTTGGTGGTGCTGGAGTTGGGCACTTCGAGGCAGCGGCCGGACGCCGTACCGATGATCGGGGTGCTGCGCCCCGGCTCGATGGCGGCCGCCATCGGCGCGGCGGCCGCCTCGGCGGTCCGCGCCGGGGCACCGGGGGTGGCGCCGATGCCGACGAGGACGCCGACCAGGGCGCCCGCCAGAGCGGTCAGGCGTCGGGCGCGTTGGCGCCTCGGGATGGGTTCGCGGGCCTTTCCTGGCCCACGGGGGGACGGGGTTCGCACGAGGTTGCTCCTCGGGGTCGTGGAAGCGCGGGGGGCTTGTCGACGCGCCACGGGCGGTGGTGGGGACGACGAAGAGATTCGCGGCGATCGTATGTTCACGCTCACATTGAAGTCAACGAATGGCTGGGGGGTGCCGGCGCTGGCCGCGTGCGGACTGCCAGCGCCGACACCTCTCCTGCTGGGGGCTATCGGCCCAGAATCCGCCACGTCTGGTTCAACGGGCTGCCCTGGCCGACCGGGTTGCAGGTCCACTGGTGCACCGCCGCCCCCGCCGCAGTGGAGATCGTGCTGACGTCGACGCACTTGCCGCTGTGCCGGGCCACGAGTTGGTAGTCGTGCGAGTCGTTGCCCGCGTAGGTCACCTTGCGGAGGCTGAACTGCTGGTTGAGGCCGTTCAGGCAGGTCCACTGGTGCACGGCCGCGCCGTCCGCGGTGGATACGCCGCTGACGTCGAGGCACTTGCCGCTCTGCTGGTTGACCAGCGTGTACGTGTTGGCCACACCCGCGACCGGGCGGAAGTTCCAGAGCTGCTGGTCACCGCCGTCGCAGTGGTTCTGCTGTTGGACGGTGCCGTCGGTGGTGCTCGAACCGGCGTTGTTCAAACACTGCTGGGAGTGCTGGGCCACGGCCACCGACTGGAAGCCGCCGTCGGAGGGCGGCAGCAGGGTGACCGTGTACGTGTCGCTCTGGTTGGTGTACGGCACGGTCACTGTGGCGTTGTTGTTGGACAGGGTGACCACGTTGTTCGAGACCGTCACGGGGCCCTGCACGGCGCCGCCGCCGTTGTGCGGGATCCGCTGCGTGAGCACCCGCACCTGGTTGTTCTGCACGACGCCGCTGGTCGTGTCGAGGCGTTGCAGGTTGACGGTCAGGTTCCCGGTGGTACGCCCACCGCCGATGAGCACCTTCGCCACGCCTGTCGCCTTGGTGGCGAACGCGTCGTACGACTGGCTGGGGGTCACCGCGACGATCTGCCCGGCCTGTGAGGCGTAGTAGCGGTAGGCCCACCACTCCCCCTTGGGCTGGTGCTGGCCAGCCGAGTTGCGGACCAGCAGGTTGCCCAGGTCGTTGTGCAGGCTGCCGCCGCTGGCCCAGTTCGCCCGCAGGCCGTCCGCGCGGGCACGCTCCAGCCGTGCGATGTACCAGGCACCGTCGGCGGGATTCTGTTCGTCAGGGGCACCGTACTCGTTGATCTGATACGGCCGGGGGTGGGCGATGCCGCGCGGGTCGAGGGTGGCGTTGGCGGCGGCGACGTTGGCGACCGGGTCACCGGGCAGCGAGTGCCAGCTGATGATGTCCGGCACGGTGTTTGTCGAGCGGACGAAGTCCAGGTACTGGTTCCAGAAGGCGTGTGTGGTCGACGGTACGCAGGCGCAGCTCGGCCCGACGATGAGCTGGTTGGGGAACTCGGCCCGGATGCGCTGGTAGGTGCGGCGCCACAGTTCGAGGTACTGGGAGATCGGGCGGTTCCAGAAGATGGTGATGTTGGGTTCGTTCCAGATGTCCCACTGCACGGACAGCCCGGACGCCCGGACGTCGTTGATGAGCCGGGTCAGGAAGGCGTCGTAGTCGGTCCAGTTGCCGTTGTCGCCGGGGAAGCGGGAGATCCCGGCGCCGTCGGCACCCCACAGGTCGTGCGGCAGGATGATGAACTGACCGCCCAGGGCGACGGTCCGGCGTGCCTGGGCGACTGTGGAGTTCCACCGGCGGTCGTAGGTGCCGCCGACCCAGCCGCTGCCCGGCAGTTGCGCGCCACCGGCGCGCATGTACTGGAACTTGACGTCCCGGTAGAAGTGGTCGGCGGGGCCGCTGGCGTTCTCGGTCATTCCGTAGATCCAGCCGGACGCGCGGTAGGTCGGTGTGCCGCTGGTCGTGGAGAAGTTGACGCTTATCGACTCGTCGGCGGCCCGCGCGCCAGGCGCGGCGACGGTCACGGAGGTGGTGGCGGCGAGCAGGCCGACCACGAGTCGGGCGACGAGCGCGCGGGCTCGTCCTGGCCTGCCGTGGGACGGGGTTTTCACGGGCGGCTCCTTGGTGGGGCGTGGGGGACGCACTCCGGAGGCGGCGCTTGCGAATCGATTCGCAGGGATCGTAGAACCGGACACTGAACGATGTCAATGAAGTGACGACCGGGTGACGAGGGTGTTTCCCGGCGTCCCGTCCTCGCGGCCGATCACCCCCTTGACCACCGAGCGAGGGCAGTCCTATCTTCGTGCGAACCGATTCGTCGAATCGATTCGCCTCAGGTCGGACCACGTCCGGCGCGCGACGGTCACCACCCGCACACCCATCTGACGATCGACTTGAAGTGAGGCAGCAGATGACCGGACTCAGTCGTCGACGGCGCCTGGCCGCCGTCGCCGTGACAGCACTCTGCGCGCTGGCGGGAGCCGGCTGCTCGTCGACCACCGACGGCCCCTCCGACGGCGGCGCCTACCTCGTCTGGGACCCGTACCCGCAGTTCGCCGACGACTCCGAGTGGGTGGCGCTGCTCAAGAAGTGCGGCACCTCGGCGGGCGTGACGGTCGAGCGGACCGGCTACGACACCACCGACCTGACCAACAAGGCACTGCTCGCCGCCCAGCAGGGAAACTCGCCGGACGTGCTGATCGTGGACAACCCGGTCATCTCCACACTGGCCGAGGCCGGCGCGCTCACCACCACCGAGGAGAACAAGCTCGACGTCTCCAGCATGGAGGCGAACCTGCTCGGCGCCGGCCAGCGCGACGGCAGGACGTACGGGGTGCCGATCGGCGCCAACACCCTCGCCCTCTACTACAACAAGGACCTGCTGACCGCCGCCGGCGTCGACCCGGCCTCGGTCAAGGACTGGACGTCACTGACCGCGGCGTTGACGAAGGTCAAGGCCAAGGGCAAGAAGGGCATCACCTTCTCGGCGATCGGCACCGAGGAGGGCAGCTTCCAGTTCCTGCCCTGGTTCTGGGGGTCCGGTGCGCAGCTGACCGCCCTGGACTCACCGCAGGCCGTGTCCGCGTTGACGCTCTGGACCGACTGGCTCAAGCAGGGCCATTCGCCGAACTCGGTCATCAACAACACCCAGACCACGAGCTGGCAGGAGTTCGCCACCGGCGACTACGCGTTCGCCGAGAACGGCACCTGGCAACTGGCCAACGCGGAGAAGCTCGGCTTCGCGTACGGCACCATCGCGATCCCGGCCAGCGCTGGCGGCCCGGCGCCGGCGCCGACCGGTGGCGAGTTCGTCTCCATCCCGGTGCAGAACAAGACCGACAGGTACGCGGCGTCGCAGAAGCTCGTGGCCTGCCTGACCAGCGCCGACAACCTGCTCACCACCGACACCACACTCTCCTACGTGGCACCCGTCGCCGCCGTGCAGGAGCGTCAGGCGGCCGCCGACCCGAAGCTCAAGGTCTGGGTCGAGGCGGTCCGGGCGGCCAAGGGGCGGACCGGTGACAACCTCGGCACGAAGTACCCGAAGATCTCCGAGCCCCTGTGGACCGCCGTGCAGGCGGCCCTCAGTGGCGCGAAGTCGCCGCGGGAGGCGCTGACCGCCGCGCAGGCCGCGGCCACGGCCAGGTAAAGCGCGCCGAACCGACACGATGACCTCCACGACACGGAAGTCCACCGCCACGCGAGGCCGGGGTGGGGCGGCGAACACCGCCCCACCCCGGCCCGGCGCGTCCCGCGTCCGCCGGTCGCACCGACGGTGGGCCTGGGGCTTCCTGGCGCCGGTGACCCTCTACCTGCTGGCCTTCTACGCCTACCCGCTCTACCGCAACGTCGAGCTGAGCCTGCGCGAGTACACCGTCCGCTCGTTCGTGCAGGGCGGCGCGCCCTTCGCCGGCCTGGACAACTACCGCACCGTCCTGACCGACCCGGCATTCTGGCCGACGTTGACGCACACAGTGGTCTTCACCGCCGCGTCGCTCGCCTTCCAGTTCAGCATCGGCATGGCACTGGCGCTCTTCTTCCGCCAGCACTTCCCGCTGTCGGGCACCCTGCGCGCGCTGATCCTCGTCCCCTGGCTGCTGCCGCTGATCGTCTCGGCGTCGACCTGGTCCTGGCTGCTCAACAGCGACTCGGGGCTGGTCAACGCGGCACTGGGCGTCGTCGGGGTCGACCAGGTCAACTGGCTCACCTCGCCGGGCTGGTCGCTCACCTCGGTGATCATCGCGAACATCTGGATCGGCATCCCGTTCAACCTGGTGGTGCTCTACAGCGGCCTCCAGGCGATCCCGACCGAGGTGTACGAGGCGTCGGCGCTCGACGGAGCGACGGGCTGGCAACGGTTCTGGTCCATCACCTTCCCGTTGCTACGTCCCGTCTCCGCGATCACGCTGCTGCTCGGCCTGATCTACACGCTGAAGGTCTTCGACATCATCTGGATCATGACCCGGGGCGGCCCGACCGACTCCTCCGCCACGCTCGCCACC
Organism: Micromonospora orduensis; assembly: GCF_006228125.1. Lineage (GTDB taxonomy): Bacteria > Actinomycetota > Actinomycetes > Mycobacteriales > Micromonosporaceae > Micromonospora > Micromonospora orduensis. The sequence continues at coordinate 12,606 of NZ_VDFY01000173.1, forward strand.
TGGTCGTACCGACTCGGCTTCGGCAACCTGCTGCCCGAGTTCGGCCCGGGCGCGGCCGTCGGCAACCTGCTCATCGTGATGGCCCTGATCGCCGGGCTCGTCTACATCCGGATCCAGCGGAGGCAGAACCTGCGATGACCACCTCCACACCCCGGGTCTGGTGGAAGACCGCCGTCGGCCTGGTGCTGACCGGGCTGATGCTCTTCCCCGTCTACTGGATGATCAACGTGTCGTTCACCCGGGACCAGGACATGCGGGCCAGTCCCCCGCACCTGTTCCCGACCAACGGCACGCTGGACGGCTACCGGGCCGTACTCGACCAGCAGTTGCCGTACCTCGGCACCAGCTTCCTGGTCGGCCTCGGCACGGTGGCGCTGACCGTGGCCCTGGCCGCCCCCGCCGGATACGCGCTGGCGAAGCTGCGGCCACCCGGCGGCCCGGCGCTGAGCTTCGTCCTGCTGATCGCGCAGATGATCCCGGGGATCATCATGGCGATGGGCTTCTACGCCGTCTATCTCACCCTCGGCGTCCTCAACACGCTGCCCGGCCTGATCCTGGCCGACTCGACACTGGCCGTGCCGTTCGCGGTGCTGATCTTCACGGCCTTCATGTCCGGAATTCCCGACGAACTGCTCCAGGCCGCCGTGGTCGACGGCGCCGGCCGGCTACGTACGTTCTGGTCCGTCGTGCTGCCGGTCAGCCGTAACTCGGTCGTCACGGTGTCCCTGTTCGCGTTCCTGTGGTCCTGGTCGGACTTCATCTTCGCGTCGACCCTGGCCGGCGGCGGCGACCACCAGCCGATCACCATCGGCATCTACCACTACATCGGCAACAACAACCAGCAGTGGAACGCCATCATGGCCACCGCTGTCGTCGCCTCCGTCCCGGCCGCCGTGCTGCTGGTCCTGGCCCAGCGGTACGTCTCGACGGGCGTCACCGCCGGCGCAGTGAAGGACTGACCACCCGCACCAGAAAGGCAACCGCCACCCATGACCGTCGCCCCGTCCGGTCCGGAGTTCTCCATCCAGGACATCCCGTTCAGCTACCGCGGCTCCTGGCTCAACATCTCCCCGGTGGTAGCCGAGAAGACGTACGCCGACGACCTGCACCTGGTCTCCCACCAGACCGGCCTGCACCCCGTCCTGCGTCTCGCCCCCGAGGTCCCCGGCGCCACGGTCGTCGCCACGCCCGCGCTGCTGTCCTGGCGGGCCGGGCCCGGCCGGATCGACGCCGTCTACGACGGGCCGGACACCCTGCGGATCCGGGGCCGGCGACTCGGGCTGCGGGTGACGGCGGCCGCGAGCACCCTCACCCCGTTCAGCGGCACCTACCTCTACCTCGACCCGGTCGACGGCGCGCACGTGTTCACCTCCTACGAGACCGGGCGCCGCTACCGGATCACGGTGCTCGCCGGCGCTCTGCGTCGGGCCGGGGGCGTGGAGGCGCTCGGCACCGCGGACCGGTTCCTGGACCTGGCCGGCGACCAGCCGTGGGAGATCGCGATCGAGGAGTACGCGACCGCCCGCCGGCCGTACACCGCGTCCGCCACCTTCGACAGGCTGTGCCACGACCGTGGCGGCGAGTTCGGCGCGTTCGTCGACGCGGTCGCGCCGTGGCGCGGTCCGGACACCCCGTCCGCCGAGTTGGCCGCGTACGTGCTGTGGTCGGCGACCGTGGGCCCGGCGGGCTTCGTCACCCGGCCGGCCGTCCTGATGTCGAAGCACTGGATGGACAAGGTGTGGAGCTGGGACCACTGCTTCAACGCGATCGCCCTGGCCGCCGGCGATCCGGAGTTGGCCTGGCACCAGTTCCACCTGCCCTTCGACCACCAGGACGAGGCCGGCGCCCTGCCCGACTCGGTCACCCACTCGGAGGTCCTGCACAACTACGTCAAACCCCCCATCCACGGCTGGGCGCTTCGCCACCTGCGCCGGCGCCTCCCCCAGCCGCCGGACCGGGCGGCGCTCGCGCAGACGTACGACCGGCTGTCCCGCTGGACCGGGTTCTGGCTCGACGCGCGCCGGGCCCCCGGGCACGACCTGCCGCACTATCAGCACGGCAACGACAGCGGCTGGGACAACGCCACCACCTTCGACGGCGACCGGGGCCTGGAGACGGCGGACCTCGCCGCGTTCCTGGTCTCGCAGCTGACGTGCCTGGCCGACCTCGCCACCGAGTTGGGTGAGCCCGCCGCGCGGTGGTCCCGGGAGGCCGACCGGATCCGTACGGCCATGCTGCGGGACCTGTGGGACGGCGAACGCTTCACCGCCCGCAGCCCGCACACCGGCCGACGCAGGACGAGCCGCAGCCTGCTCGACCTGATGCCCGTGGCGCTCGGCGCCGACCTGCCCACCCGGGTCTCCGACGCGCTGGCCCGGAGCATCGGTGCGCACCTGACCACGCACGGGCTCGCCACCGAACCGACCGACTCGGCGCACTACGTCGCCGACGGCTACTGGCGGGGGCCGATCTGGGCGCCCTCGACGGTGCTGGTCGAGGACGGCCTGCGGCGGGCCGGGCACACCGGGATCGCCGACGACATCAGTCGCCGGTTCCTCGCCCTGTGTGAGAAGTCCGGCTTCGCGGAGAACTTCGACGCCGAGACCGGGGCCGGGCTGCGGGACCGCGCGTACACCTGGACGGCCAGCAGCTACCTCATCCTTGCCGCCGCCCAGGAGGAGCGGCGGGTCAGTGGCGGGTAGCCGGCCCGGCTCGGCGGGCCCGGACCGGGCCGGTGCTGGACCGCAACGAGACGGGCGGGCTGTACAGGCGGTGGCGTGGCACCGCCTGGGGCGCGGCGATGATCTCCAGCAGCAGCGCCACCGCCTCCGCGCCCATCTCGCGCATCGGCACGTCGGCGGCCGTCAACGGCGGCCGGAAATCCTCTGCCCAGTGCTGCGCGGCCACCCCCGTGACGGAGAAGTCCGCCGGCACGGACAACCCGGCGCCGGTCAGCGCGCGCTGCATGCCGGGCAGCGCCGCCTCGTTGATGGTGGCCACCGCCGTGACCTCCGGATGCGTCGCGAGCAGCTGCTCCACGCACATCTCCCCGGCGGCGGTGTCATCGCCGCAGCAGACGTCGACGCCGGTCAGGCCGCGCTCCGAGACCGCCGCCCGGAAACCGGCAAGCGCCCGGTGGCTGGGGCCGTAGCCGGCTGCCACCAACTCGGCGGAACGGTTGACCAGGGCCACGTGCCGGTGCCCGAGGTCGGCCAGGTGGTGCACACACCGGGAGATGAGACCGGCGTAGTCGATGTCGATCCAACTCATCCCGTGCGGGTCGGCGGTGCGACCGATCGTGACGAACGGCAGACCCGTGCGGGCCAGCCGCGTCACCCGGTCGTCCTCCAACCGGATCTCCATGAGGACCACACCGTCCACGCGCCGCCCGGTGACGATCCGCTCGAACGACCGGTCGTGGTCACCGCCGGACGGGGACAGCAGCACGTCGAGGTCGTGGCGGGCGGCCGCCTCGACGACGCTGGCGACGAAGCCCAACTGCATGTCGGTCAACCGCTGGCTCGCCGGCGGGATCACCAGCCCGAGGGTGCGGGTACGCCCCTCCTTCAGGGCCCGGGCGCTGGCGTTCGGGCGGTAGTCCAGCTCGTCGATGACCGCCTGGATCCGTTGCCGGGTCGCCTCGGACACCGCCCGCTTCCCGCTCAACACGTAGGAGACGGTGCTGCGGGACACTCCCGCCCGGCGGGCGATCTCCCCGATGTTCATCAATCGTCCTCGAATCGATTCTTGCCCCGACACGGGGACGCGCCATGCCACGCCCCACGAGCATAACCACCTAGCCATTGGCATAGATGAGCATTAATCTCATAGGTATGACGTGTGACGTCGCTGGGACGCCACGCCCCACCACCCGAAAGGATTCGATGCAGATGAAACGGAGACCGGGTCGCTTACTGGCCGCTGCGGGGACCCTGCTCACCCTCGTCGTCGGCGCCGGCATCTACGTGGTCTCGGACGCGCCGGGCATCGCCCGCGCCGCCGGGACCGGACCGTGTGACATCTACGCCTCGGGCGGTACCCCGTGCGTCGCCGCGCACAGCACCACCCGGGCCCTGTACGGGGCGTACAACGGTCCGCTCTACCAGGTCCGCCGCTCGTCGGACAACACCACCAGGGACGTCGGCGTGCTGAGCGCGGGCGGCTACGCCAACGCCGCCACGCAGGACTCGTTCTGCGCCAACACGAGCTGCGTCATCACGATCATCTACGACCAGTCGGGCCGCAACAACCGCCTGACCCAGGCGCCTCCCGGCGGCTTCTCCGGCCCCGCCCCGGGCGGGTACGACAACCTCGCCGACGCGAAGGCGGCGCCGGTCACGATCGGCGGCCAGAAGGCGTACGGCGTCTACATCGCCCCCGGAACCGGCTACCGCAACAACAACACCAACGGCGTCGCGACCGGCGACCAGCCCGAGGGCATCTACGCGGTCGTCGACGGCACGCACTACAACCAGTGGTGCTGCTTCGACTACGGCAACGCGCAGACCAACGGCCTGGCCGACGAGCGCGCCATCATGGAGACCGTGTACTTCGGCGCCAACAAGCAGTGGGGCTACGGCGCGGGCAGCGGCCCATGGATCATGGCCGACCTGGAGTGGGGGCTGTTCTCCGGGGTGAACGCGGGCTACAACAACATCGCGTCCATCAACCACCGCTTCGTGACCGCCATGGTCAAGGGCGAGCCGAACCACTGGGCGATCCGGGGCGCGAACGCGCAGTCGGGCGGCGTGACCACCTACTTCGACGGCCCGCGCCCGAACGGCTACCACCCGATGAAGAAGGAGGGGGCCATCCTGCTCGGCATCGGTGGCGACAACAGCATCACCGGCCGCGGCACCTTCTTCGAGGGCGTCCTGACCTCGGGTTACCCGACGGCAGCCACCGAGGACGCCGTACAGGCCAACATCGCCGCCGCCGGCTACGCGCCGGCCGGGGGCACCAACCCGCAGCAGAACGTCCAGATCGTCGGCGGCCAGTCGAACCGCTGCGTCGACGTACCCAACGGCAGCACCACCAACGGCACCCAGACTCAACTCTGGGACTGCACCGGCGGCACCCCCCAACGCTGGACCCACACCGCCGCCAGGCAACTCCAGGTGCTCGGCAACAAGTGCCTCGACGCCAACGGCAACGGCAACGCCAACGGCACCCAGGCCATCATCTGGGACTGCCACGGCGGCACCAACCAGCAGTGGAACATCAACAGCAACGGCACCATCACCGGCGTCCAGTCCGGACTCTGCCTCGACGCCAACGGCGCCGGCACCGCCAACGGAACCAAGCTCATCCTCTGGGCCTGCAACGGACAACAGAACCAGCAGTGGGCCCTGCGGAACTGACCACGCGGCGACACCCGCGGCGCGGGCCGCCCCGTGAGCTACGCGGGGGCGGCCCGCGCCGGCGCTCACGCTCGCCGAGAAGGCCGGGCGTAGGACGGTGGAACCCCGAGCATGCGGGAGGCGGTCCGCGAACGGGCCGGGACCGCCTACCGATGACCGTGGCCGGTCGCCACCCCTTCAGCACCGGGCGAGGTCCGACGCACTAGCATTGCCGCGGTCCGGGACGGCTCTGCTGAAACGAGGCGAGATGGGTTGGCTCCAGCGGTTGCTGGGTGGCGGGCGGGTCCAGCTCGATCCGCAGCGGCAGCAGGCGCTGTTGCGGGACGTCCGGCAGAGGTACGGCGCCCACGCGCGGATCCCGTTCTCCCAGCAGGTCGAGGCGGTCACCGGAGTCCTCGACGGCGATGACGGCCTGGTGGTGGCGGCCGGGATCGTGAGCCAGGTCGCCGACGAGGCCCACGCCGACCTACAGGCTCAGGCCCAGGACTACCACCGACGGACGGGTCGACGGCTGCTGGTGAACCGCCGCAACTACCGGCCGCTGTGGAAGGAGGTCGGCCCGGCGCTGCGGTGGCCCCTGTTCGCGCTGCCGTGCGGCTACCACCCGTACGCCCAACTGGCCGCCGCCGTCTCCGTGGTCGGCGGCCAGGCGCGCCGTCTCGATCGGGTGACCGATCCGGTCCCGGTCGTGACCCGCGTGTTCGAGGTGCTGGACCTCACCACCGCCGGCTGGGAGTACGGCCGGGTACGGGTGGACACCGACGCCGCCGCCCTGGTCGATCGACTGATCTCGAGCGCCGCGCAGGTCCTCGCCGCCATGGACGATCCGCCCCGACTGCCCCCCGCGGTCCGTGAGCTGATGCGCCGCAACAACACCGTAGGCGTACACGATCCGGCCAGCCCCCGGGCGGTGGGTGCGATCAACCTGGGCGCCCGGCTGCGGGAGCAACTGCTGGTCTGACGACAGCCGGTGGCACGGCGGCAATCAGGCCGTGTCCCCGGCCCTCGCCGAGTCATCGGAGCCGCCGGCTCCCAGGCCGTTGATCAGAGTCTCGACGAGGAACCGGTAGCTGCGGTCGACGTCGCGGGGCAGTCCGAAGCCGCCGGCGCTCTCCAGGCTGGCGAAGCCGTGCAGCGCCGAGCGCAGCGCGCGGGCGGCGTCGATGGCATCGGCGCCGGGCGACCCGAAGCCGGCGAGGACGTCGAGCAGGATCCGCAGGGCCTCGTCACCGGCGCGGCGGTCCTCCTCGTCGTCGAGGTCGGGCGCGCGGACGGTGGCGGCGTAGCGGCCCGGATGGTCGAGGACCCAGCGGCGGTAGGCGTCGGCGAACGCGCGGACGGCGTCCGGGCCGGACCTGCCGACGGTCGCCCGGACCAGCGTGTCACCGAGTTCGCGTCGGGCCTGGATGGAGATGCCCCGGCGCAGCGCCTCCAGTGAGTCGACGTGTTTGTAGAGCGACGGTGTCCGTACGCCGACCCGTTCGGCCACCAGTCCCATCGACAGGTTGGCGAAGCCGACCTCGTCGGCGAGCGCGGCCCCGGCGGCGACGACCGCCGCCGGGGCGAGGCCGGCCCTAGGCATGGGCGTTCGCGCGCAGGAAGGGCAGCACCAGCGCCGTCACCTCGTCGGGGTACTGCACGTGCGGGTAGTGGCCCGCGCCCTCGATGGTTTCGAGCCGGCCCAGGCCCGCCGGGAGCGCGGCCACGATCGCCTCACCCTCGGCGCGCGGGTCGGCCCAGTCCGGGTCGAGCGTGCCCTCGACGATGAGCACGGGACAGCGGACGTTCGCCAACTGCGCCCCGGCGTCGACCGGCGCCGACTGGCCCATCTTCTGCATCGCCCTCATCCGGCCGGGCTCGCGCATCATGGCGTCGACGCGGGCCATCCGGGCGGTCCAGTCGGCGGGCTTCCTGCCCGGGTACGCGACCTCGAGGTAGCTGCGCCAGAGCGGCACGCTGCCCAGCAGGCCGGCCCCGAGCAGTCGGGCCATGCCCCTGCGGTAACGGCTGACCCGCAGGTCGCCCAGCCTGATCGACTGCTTGCGGGTGAACGGCGCCACCTCGACGATGCCGGTGACCAGGTCGGGCGCCTGGGCGGCCGCGATGGTGGCGGCCCCGCCGGAGATCGAGTGACCGACGAGCACGGCCGGGCCACCGAGGTGCCGGATCACCGCGAGCAGGTCGCCCGCGATGTCGGTGCGGCTGTAGGACGGCCACCGCACGCTCGACTCGCCGCAGCCCCGCAGGTCCACCGCGGCCACCCGGTAGCCGGCGGCCACCAGGGGCGGTGCGACGAAACGGTACGCCTCGCGGCTGTCACCCATGCCGTGGGCGAGGACGACAAGCGGTCCTTCGCCGGTCACCTCGTACGCGATGGTGCCGCCGTCGACGGTCAGGTGTTCGGTCATCAGCTCTCCCCGGTTAGCTATCTGCGTTAGCTTTAAGCTAATCGAATTAGCTGACCGCGTCAAGGTGACGCCTGACGCACCGACGGTCAGGTGTCGGCCTCAAGGGCGAAGGTGTTGCCGTCCGGGTCCTGGAACCAGGCGATCCGTCCACCTCCGGCCCGAGGGGTGATCCCCTTGGCGTCGTGTTCGAACTGCTCGTAGCGGACGAACTCGACACCGGCCGAGGTGAGTTCGTCGACGATCCGGTCGAGGTCGTCGACGTACCACGTCGCCAGCGTGGCCTGCGTCTTCCCGGCGGTGACCGACTGGTACACGTTAAGCGCCGGCCCGCCGCCGGAGCCGTAGATCCGGCTGCCGTCGGCGATGGTGGCACTGGGGCCGGACCGCAGCGCCGGCAGGCCCAGCTTGCCTTCGTAGAAGGCGACAGCCGTCCGGATGTCGGACACGGCGATCGAGGCTCTGAGGTGGTACGCGCTCAAGGGCATGTCCCACTCTGGCACGCGGCTGCGTCAGGTCGACGTCATTCACGCGGCGGTGCGGCATGACCGGGCGGGCACGGCCGTTGGCCGTGCCCGCCGCTGTTGGTTCGGTTGTCAGCGTTGCAGGGTGAGGAGGCCGGGTCGGTAGGGCAGGAGGCCGTAGTCTCCGCCGGAGTTGGGGGATCGGCCCTGGTAGAGCAGTTGCAGGTTGCAGGGGTCGACGGTGAAGGTCTGGTCGGCGCTGGTGCGGATCAGTTCGCCGTGGCTGATGTCGTTGGTCCAGGTGGCGCCGCTGTTGGCCTTGCCGGCGAAGGGGTTGCTCTCGGTGGCGGCCTGGGGGGTCCAGGTGCCCGAGAGGCTGGTGGCGGTGAAGGAGCGGAAGTAGCGGCCCTGCGAGCCGATGGCTTCGACGATCATGAGGTAGCGGTCCTGGCCCTGGAGTTTGTAGACCTGGGGTGCTTCGAACAGGTTGTTCGTGGTGTCGCTCATGATCGTGGTGTAGCTGGAGCCGAAGTTGCCCGGGAAGTTCCCGATCGGCATGCTGGCGCGGTAGATCTTGCCGTTGTCGCCGGCGAAGAACAGGTACATGGTGGTGCTGTCCGCGATCAGGGTCTGGTCGATGGGGCCGGTGCCCGAGCCGGTGATGCTGCCGGTGAACAGGGTCTGCGCGGCGGACCAGCCGTTGGGGTTCGTCGGGTCGCTCGAGGTGCGGTACGAGAACGCGGTGCCGCCCCACTGGTAGGCCAGGACCCAGATGTTCTTCGGCGCGAAGTAGAACAGCGTCGGCGCGACGGTGGCCGAGTTCATCGTGTTCTGACTGGCCGAGGCCATCTCCGAGAAGTTCGTGAACAGGCTGAAGTTCATCGACCCCCACGACGTGCCGGTGTTGTGGGTGGTGGCGTAGACGAGGTGCCCACCGTTGTACGGCGCCACGGTGAAGTCCTTCAACGACACCCACCCCGACTTCGGGTTCGCCAACACACCCGTCGAGGACCACCGGTACGACGACGGCAGACTGCACGTACCCGTCGGCGGCGGCGTGGTCGGGTTGCCTCCACCGTCGACCCGGACGAGCTGCCACTGCTGGTTGCTGCCGTTCCAGTCGTCGTACTGCACGATGTTGCCACCGTCGGCGGTCGAGGCGCCCTGCACCTCCACCACCTTGTTGCTGTTCCGGTTGATCAACCGGATGTAGCCGCTGTCCGAGTCGGCCAGCCGGAACTGCTGGTTCGTCCCGTTGCCGTCGCTCCACTGCACGATGCTGGCGCCGTTGGCCGTGGAGAAGTTGTAGACGTCCAGCACCTTGCCGGACAGTCGCGACTTCACCCGGTAGTAGCCGCCGCCCGAGTCCACGAACTGCCACTGCTGCTGGTTGCCGTTGTTCCGCGTCCACTGCGTGATCCGGGCGCCGTCGTTCGTGGCCAGGTTGTACACGTCCAGGGCCTTGCCGCTGTTGCGGTTGACCAGCACGTACCAGGCGTTCGTGTCGACCGTCGCCGCGGCGGCGGGCGATGTCACCGCCACCGCGGCGGCACCACCGGCGACAAACGCCGCCACGCCGGCGGTGACGAGCCGCAGCAACCATCCCCGCCGTCGCCGCGGCGGCGGTGCGATCGATGGAGACCTATCAAGGGCAGACATGATCCTCCTCCAGTGACCAGAAGCCGAACGGTTCGCCCGAAGTGGGCGCACCGCAACGCACGGCCGGGCGCATGCTGCGGAAATGTTTGCGTTAACACGCTCCCGGCATGCCCTGACGCACGTCTGATCCGAGGTCGACGTAGCAGGCTCGCCCGGTAAGCCGCGGGTGTCGTCGTCCTTGTCCATCGACTGTGAGCGATAACATGCTGTTCGTCAAGTCGTAATCCACAAGGAACATCACCCGCTCGCCGAGCGTGGTCGACGGTGGGGCGACGCCGCGCGCCGCACGACCTACCCCTGGGAAGGGACGTCGTGGGCCTGCGCCATCGCCTGCTGGACCAGATCACCAAGCGGCGGGGCGGATTGCCTGGCCAGGTCGTCCCCCAAAAGCCTGCGGACGTCGTCCATGTCCCGTGCTCCTCCTCGGTCGGTCGCCGGCACGGCGACCCCGTCACCTGACCTGACGGGTTGGCCGGCCGGTTTGGTTACCGCCGACCGGTCGCAAATTCAGCGCGCCGGCCCGGCAGCCCTCCGACGCGGAAGAGTCACGGGGTACGCGGATCGAGGAGTGTCAGCACCGTCGCCGCCTCGTTGGGATCGTTGTCCCGCTGGCCCTCGGGGCCGGGCGTTCGGGCCGGTGGAACGACCGTGAGGCGCACTGATCCCCGAACGGTTTCTGAGAACCGTTTTTGCGAGAGGAATTTTTGTCCGCGACGGCGGAACAGCGACGGGAAGTGTTCCCACTAAAACGTATATCGCACCCGGGGGCTTGCCACAAGACCCGGGGCTCGGCGCAGAATCGTCGGCCGGAGCCGGAAACGGACGAAGAATTGGGACACCGAATGACCGATCTGCCTGGTGGAACGCAGCGACAGACGGACGTCTCGGAGGGGGCCGTAATGAACGAACAGTATGTGGTGAGCCTGCGCGAGGTCGACGAGTCGCGGATCGCCCTCGTCGGCGGTAAGGGCGCGCACCTGGGGGCGTTGTCCCGGATCGACGGCGTCCACGTGCCGGACGGCTTCTGCGTGACGACCGACGCCTTCCGGCTGATCATGGCCGAGGCGTCGTCGATCGAGGAGCTGCTCGATCACCTGTCCCGACTCGACCCGGACGACCGGGAGGCGGTCCGCACGCTCAGCGCGCGGATCCGCCGGACCGTCGAAGGTGTCGCCCTCCCCGATGGAGTGTCGGCGGCGATCGACCGGGCGCTCACCGACCTCGGCGACGGCGCGGCCTACGCCGTCCGGTCGAGCGCGACGGCGGAGGACCTGCCGACGGCCTCGTTCGCCGGCCAGCAGGACACGTACCTGAACGTCATCGGACCGGCGGCGATCCGCACCCACGTCAGCCGGTGCTGGGCCTCGCTCTTCACCGAGCGGGCGGTGACCTACCGCCAGCGCAACGGCATCGACCACCGCGCCGTCGACATGGCCGTCGTCGTCCAGAAGATGGTCTTCCCGCAGGCGGCGGGCGTCCTGTTCACGGCCGACCCGGTCACGTCCAACCGGAAGGTCGCCTCCGTGGAGGCCACCTTCGGGCTCGGCGAGGCTCTGGTCTCCGGGCTCGTGAACGCCGACGCCTACCGGGTACGCGACGACCGCGTCGTCGACAGGACCATCGCCGCCAAGCGGCTCGCCATCCACGCGCTGCCGACCGGCGGAACGACGCGGCAGACGATCGGTTCGCCACGGCAGGAGCAGCCGGCGCTGACGGATGAGCAGGTCGTACGGCTGGTGCGGCTCGGGCGACGGATCGAAGCGCATTTCGGCCGCCCCCAGGACATCGAATGGTGCCTGGTCGACGATGACGTCCACATCGTGCAGAGCCGACCCGTCACCACGCTGTTCCCCGTCCCGGTGGCCGACGACGCGGAGAACCACGTCTACCTCTCGGTCGGCCACCAGCAGATGATGACCGACCCCATGAAGCCCCTGGGGCTCTCCATGTGGCAGCTGACGGCCATGGCGCCGATGCACACGGCCGGCGGCAGGCTGTTCGTCGACGCCACCCGGCAGTTGTCCTCGCCCGCCGGCCGCGCCGCCCTCCTGGCGCTGGTGGGCAGGTCCGATCCGCTGACCAGAGACGCCCTGGAAACCATCCTCGACCGGGCCGACTTCGTCCCGGTGCTCGCGGACGCCACTCCCGCCGGGCCACCGGCCGGTCCGGCCCCCACTCCGATCGACACCGATCCGGCCATCGTCACCGAGCTGATCGAGCGCAGCCAGGCGTCCATCGCCGACCTGCGGCGCGACATCGCGGCGGTCACCGGTCCGGCGCTGTTCGACTTCCTGCTGGAGGCCTTTCAGGAGCACAAGCGGGCACTCACCGATCCGCTCAGCATGCAGGCGATCATGGCGGGGATGGAGGCCACCTGGTGGCTCAACGACCAGCTACAGGAATGGCTGGGCGAGAAGAACGCGGCCGACACCCTCACCCTGTCCGCACCCCACAACATCACGTCCGAGATGGGGTTGGCGCTCCTGGACGTCGCCGACGTCGTCCGCCCCCACCCGGAGGTGGTGGCCTTCCTGCACAAGGCCGAGGACGAGAACTTCCTCGACGACCTGGCCCGACTGCCGGGCGGCCAGGAAGCGGGCGCCGCCCTCCAGGCCTACCTCGACCGGTACGGCATGCGCTGCGTCGGCGAGATCGACATCAGCAGGCCGCGCTGGATCGAGCGCCCGAGCACGCTCGTGCCGCTCATCCTCGACAACGTCCGGAACTTCGAACCGGGCGCGCGTGAGCGGCGCTTCGAGCAGGGACTGCAGGCGGCCCGCAAGAAGGAACAGGACATCCTGGAACGCCTCCGGGCGTTGCCGGACGGGCAGCGCAAGGCCGACGAGACCAAGCGGATGATCGACCGGGTCCGCACCTTCATCGGGTACCGGGAATATCCCAAGTACGCCATCGTCAGCCGCTACCTCGTCTACAAGCAGCCGCTCCTGGCGGAGGCCGAACGCCTCGTACGGGCCGGTGTGCTCCGCGCGACCGACGACATCTTCTACCTGACGTTCCACGAGCTGCGCGACGTCGTGCGCGCCAACCGGGCGGACGACCAGCTCATCCGCCGACGCAAGGACGAGTTCCGGTCGTACCGGCTGCTCACCCCGCCCAGACTGCTCACGTCCGAGGGCGAGGCGCTCTTCGGGGCGTACCGACGCGACGACGTGCCGGCCGGCGCGCTTGTCGGTCTCCCGGTGTCCGGTGGGACGGTCGAGGGGCGCGCCCGCGTCGTCCTGGACCTGGCCGAGGCCGACCTCCAACCGGACGACATCCTGGTCACCGCCTTCACCGACCCGAGCTGGTCCCCCCTGTTCGTCGCGGTCCGGGGGCTGGTGACGGAGGTGGGCGGCCTCATGACCCACGGCGCGGTGATCGCCCGGGAGTACGGGCTGCCCGCCGTCGTCGGGGTGGCACAGGCGACCACGCTGATCCGCGACGGGCAGCGGATCCGCGTGAACGGCACGGACGGGTACGTGGAGATCCTGTCCTGACCGGCCGGCGCACGAGCGGTGCGTCAGTGTGAGTGACGGGGCACGCCGCTGCCGCTGCCGCCGACGAGGAAGTCGAGGTCGGCTCCCTGGTCCGCCTGGAGGACGTGCTCGCTGTACAGGCGCGTCCATCCGCGCTCGGCCATCGGCCGTGGCGGTCGCCAGCCGGAACGGCGTCGGGCGATCTCCTCGTCGTCGACCAGGAGGTCCAGCCGGCGCGTCGAAACGTCGACGTGGACCAGATCGCCGGTACGCACCAGCGCGAGAGGACCACCCACGGACGCCTCCGGTGCCACGTGCAGGATGCAGGTGCCGTACCCGGTGCCGCTCATCCGGGCGTCGGAGATCCGCACCATGTCGGTGATGCCGTCGGCGAGCAGGCGGCGGGGCATGGGCACGTTACCCACCTCGGGGAAGCCGGGGTAGCCGCGTGGTCCGGCGTTTCGTACCACGAGCACCGTCTCGGGGGTGACCTCCAGGTCCGGATCGTCGGCGGCGACGACGTAGTCCTCGATCCGGTCGAAGACGAGCGCCGGCCCGGTGTGCGTGAGCAGGTGCGCCGAGGCGGCGGAGACCTTCAGCACGGCCCCGGACGGCGCGAGCGACCCGCGCAGCACCACCGTGCCCGAGCCGGCGGCCTGGAACGGCTCGGCCATGGTGCCGATGACGTCCCGGTTCCAGCACCGGGCGCCGCCGATGTTGTCGGCCACCGTCACCCCGGTGACGGTGACGTGGTCGAGGTGCAGGAGCGGGGCGATCTCCGCCATCACGGCCGGCACGCCGCCCGCATAGGCGAAGTCCTCCATCAGGTACGCCCCGGACGGCATCAGGTTGACCACCATGGGCACGTCGGCGGTGAGGGTGTCGAAGTCGTCAAGCGACAGGGGGACGCCGAGGCGTCCGGCGATCGCGAGCAGGTGGACGACCGCGTTCGTGGATCCGCCGATCGCGGCGTTGACCCGGATGGCGTTCTCGAACGCCATCCGGGTGAGCACCGAGGACAGCCGCTGGTCCTGTTCGACCATGGCGACGATCCGGCGGCCGGCGGCGTGCGCGAGCGCGTACCGGCGGGAGTCGACGGCCGGCACGGCGGCGGCTCCCGGCAGCTGCACGCCCAGCGCCTCGGTCACGCAGGCCATCGTGGAGGCGGTCCCCATGGTCATGCAGTGGCCCCGGCTGCGGGACATGCCGACCTCGGCCTCCGCGCAGTCGGCCGCGGTCATCCGACCGGCCCGCATCTCCTCGGTGAATTGCCAGACGACGGTGCCCGAGCCGATGTCCTGGCCGCGGAACTTGCCGTTGAGCATCGGCCCGCCGGTCATCATGAGGGTCGGCAGGTCGACGCTCGCCGCGCCCATCAGCAGGCCGGGAGTGGTCTTGTCGCAGCCGGAGAGCAGAACCACCCCGTCGAGCGGGTTGGCGCGGACCAACTCCTCCAGCTCCATCGCCAGCAGATTGCGGTAGAGCATCGTCGTGGGGCGCATGAGGGGCTCGCCCAGGCTCATCGCGGGAAACTCCAGCGGCAGGCCGCCGCTCTCCCACACGCCCCGCTTCACGGACTCGGCGAGGTCCCTGAGGTGGGCGTTGCAGGGGGTCAGCTCCGACCAGGTGGTGGCGATGCCGATCACCGGGCGACCGTCGAAGACGTCGTCGGCGAAACCCTGGTTGCGCATCCAGGACCGGTGGATGAACCCGTTGCGGCCCTGCGCACCGAACCACTCGCCGCTGCGCAGCGGACGATCTGTCGTCGACATCAGCACACCTTTCTGTCCTGCGTCCGGGATGCGGAATCAGCGATGGCGAGGCGGGTGCGGATACCTATCCCCGCGGCTCCCCCGCTGCCGGCTCCCATCTCCCGTCGACCCGCCGCGAGACGGCGGTGTATTCGTCCCGCAGCTCCTCGGGGAGGATCCAGGCCGGGGCATCCTGCCAGGCCAGGGGGCGGAGGAATCGTCGGATCGACGTGGCGCCCACCGACGTGTGCACGGTGTTCGTCGACGGCCAGGGCCCGCCGTGGTGCTGGGCCCACGACACCCGGACCCCGGTGGGATAGCCGTCGAAGACGATGCGACCCGCGCGCGCCGCGAGCCCGTCGACCAGTCGGCGTACGACGTCGGCGTCGTCACCGGGGCCGTGATGGACCGAGCCGGTCAGTGACGGCGGGACGGTGGCCAGCACGGCGTCGAGGTCGGCGACGTCGCCGTACCGGACAACCACCATGAGCGGGCCGAAGCACTCGTCGGCGATCTCGGAGGTCAGGCCCGGCAGAGCGACCTCCAGCAGCGTCGGCGCGACGGTGAAACCCCCGCCCGGCTCGACCCGGGGCCGCGCCGAGACGCGCGCGCCGGCCCGCTCTAACGCCGCGGCCCCGCTCTCGTACGCGTCCCGGATGCGCTCGTTGAGCAGGACCGTGCCGCCGCAGGAGCCGACCCTCTCCCGCAGTCCCTCGACCAGATGGTCACCGCCCGGGTCGGACGGGATGAACGCCAGCCCCGGCTTGGTGCACAACTGACCGCCCGACGCCGTGAAGGAGGCGAACAGCCCCTCGGCGATCTGGTCTCCCCGGTCGGCCGCCGCCCCGGGCAGGACGACTATCGGGTTCACGCTGCTCAGCTCGGCGTACAGGGGAATGGGGTCGGGCCGTTCGTCGATGGCCGCCTGGATGGCGCGGGCCGCGCCGAGGGAGCCGGTCAGGGCGGCCGCGCGGATCGCGGGGTGGCGCACCAGCGCGCGGCCGGCCTGCTCCCCGTACACGATCGCGGTCACGCCCTGGGGTCCGCCCCGCTCGCGGATGGCCGACCCGATCGCCTCGGCGGACGCGTGCGAGGTAAGCGGGTGCGACGGGTGTGCCTTCAGGACCGTGGGGCAACCAGCCGCGAGGGCGGCGGCGGTGTCGCCCCCGGCGACCGAGAAGGCGAACGGGAAGTTGCTGGCGCCGAAGACCGCGACCGGCCCGAGGGGTACGAGCATCCGCCGCAGGTCCGGGCCGCGCCCGAGCGGTGTGTCGGCGGCATGGTCGATGGCCGCCTCGACGTACCCCCCGTCACGCAGCACCTCGCCGAACATCCGGAACTGGAGTGCGGCCCGGGTGAGTTCCTGGTCGAGTCGGGCGTGGGCCAGTCCGGTCTCGGCCTGCGCGGTCGCGACGAGGTCCACCCGGCGGGACTCCAGGGACGCCGCGATCGCGTCAAGCATCTGCGCTCTGCCGATCCTGCCCTGCCCGGACAGCCACGGCGCCGCCGCGGCCGCCCTGGCGGCGGTCGCCTCCAGCCCGGACCCGTCGGTCTCGATGAGGTGCGTCGCGCGACGCTTACCGTCGCGCGGGTCGACAGTGCTGACCACGTTCACAGCAGTCCTCTCCGTGCCAGGTTGCCCATCAGGGCGCGGACGCCGAAGTGCCAGGGCGCGCACTCCTGGGCGTGCCGCACCCGGTTCACCAGGGTGCCGAGCGCCGGGCAGTCGATCCGTACCACGTCGTCGATCTTGTGGGTGAAGCCCTCACCGGGGCGGTCCCGGTCCTGGATGGGCGCGAACATCGTGCCGAGCATCAGGACGGCTCCGTCGGGATAGTGGTGGTGAGGGCCGACCATCTGCCGCACCAGCGCCTCCGGGTCGCGTGACATCCGGGTCATCTCCGAGACCGCCTCCAGGTGGAAGCCGTCCATCCCGTGGATCGTCAGCGCCACCTCCAGCTCGCGCACCCGTCGCAGGTCGAACCGTTCGTCGAACAGTCGGATCAGGGGACCGAGGGCGCACGAGGCGTTGTTGTCCTTCGCCAGGGGGAGCAGGAGCGCCGAGCGGCCCTCGACGTCACGCAGGTTCACGTCGTTGCCGAGGGTGGCGCCGACGATCCGGCCGCTGGACTGGACGATGAGCGCGACCTCGGGTTCCGGATTGTTCCAGGTGGACGTGGCGAGCACGCCGACCGGAACGGCGGTGCCGACGGCGGAGAGGATCTGACCCTTCGTGAAGATCTCCGCGTCCGGGCCGATCCCCACCTCCAGGTACTGGCTCCACATGCCCTCGGCGACAAGCAGATCCTTGAGCCGCTGCGCCTGCGCCGAACCCGGGACCAGACTGTGCAGGTCGGCGCCGATGTCGGCGAGCATCCGGCGACGGAGGTCCGCCGCGAGCGCCAGGTCTCCCCGTGCCCGTTCCTCGATGACACGTTCGATCATCGAGACGGGGAAGGTCACCCCGGCGGCCTTGAGCGCCTGGAGGTCGACGGGGGCGAGCAGCCACGGCCGGGTGCGGTCGCGGGTCGCGGCACCGGTGTTGGCCAGCACCGCCCCGACGCTGCCGACCACCCGCCCGTCGAGCGCGGCCACCGTCGCGGAGGGATCGGACAGTTCGCAGATGTCCCGGACGGTGGGGAACCGGTGGCTGATGTCGATGACCTGGCCGTCCCGGACGGTCACGGGTGAGGGGCCGTCGACCGACGGGTCCCAGATCCGGCCGATGAGGACGCTCTGAGCGGCGTCGTCCGGCAGCGCTTCGGCGGCGGTCCCGAACCAGTCCGCGTCGGCCGCCCGCCCTCGGGGCTCGGGCACCGTCATGAACCGCTCCCCGGGTTGAAGAAGCACCGCTCGTCCCGGGACTGTGGTCGGAGACGACACCACGGGACGCATTTGCAACGATCGTAGCGACATATGCAACGACGTCAAGGAGTTGTTGCGCATCGCGTCCACTACATTGCACATTACGCAACGCTCAGCGCCCCACAGCCGCCGCACGAAGGGAGACCTGGCCGGTGGCCCAATCCATCCGCCGCGCGATCGACCTGATCCGTCGATCCGCGGAACACCCGCTGTCACTCACCGAGGCGGCTGACGTGCTCGGCGTCCACAAGTCCACCGCCCTGCGGATCCTGCGGACGCTGGAGACCGAGCGCTTCGTACGCCGCACCGGCGCCGGCACCTACGTGCTCGGCAGCGGGCTGATCGAACTGTCCGAGCTCGCGCTCGGCTCGATGGACCTGCGCCAGTTCGCCGCCGCGCCCCTGCGGGCCCTGCAACGCGCGACCGGCCACACCGTGCACCTCGCCCAACTCACCGGCGACGAGATCATCTACATCGATAAGGTCGACAGCCAGGCGTTCGACGCCGTGAAGCTGCCCTCCCGGGTGGGACGCGCGGTGTCGGTCTACGCGAGCGCCGTCGGCAAGACGATCCTGGCCTACCTGCCCCCCGAGGAACGCGACCGTCTTCTCTCGCACGTCGCCTTCGAGAGGTTCACCGACACCACCCTCGCCGACCACCACCTGCTCGAAGCGGAACTGGTCGGCATCCGCGAACGCGGCTGGGCCGCCGACAACGGAGAGCACGACGCCTACGTCATGTGTGTCGCCGCGCCGATCCGGGATTCACGGGGACTGGTCATCGCCGCCGCCTCGATCACCGCGATCGAGGTCATCGCCAACCTCGACCAACTGAAGAGCAACCTTCCGCTGCTCCTCGCGACCGCGAACCAGATCTCGTCCGAGCTCGGCTACACGGCCCCCGCCGCCGACACCCCGGACGGCTCGTAGCGGAACGAGCGTGTGCTCGCCGGGCGGCGACACCGGCGCGCACGCCACGCCCGCGACGATCAGGCCCCCACGCCCCGCATCGCCTCGATGATCGACTCCGCGACCTCGCCGGGCTGCGACACCGCCATCGCGTGGGACGCGCCGACCACCTCCCGGACCCCGCGCGCGCCGGCCCGTTCGGCCATGAAGCGATGCGCGGCGACCGGGATGTTGCGGTCCCCGTCACCGAAGACGAACCAGCTGGGCAACGTCTGCCAGGCAGGGGCCTCCGTCGGCAGGCCCTCGCCGAGCGCCTGCTCGGTCACCGGCCGCTGCGTCCGGGCCATCAACGCCGCCATGTCGTCACTGACGTCCGCGGCGAACTGCGTGTGGTAGGCGTCCTGGCCGATCGCCACCTCGTTGCCCCCGCTGGACACCGGGTAGGAGACCAGGGTGTCGCCGAGCGTGCTGCCCGGGAACTTGGCGGACAGCGCCAGCGCCGACTCCCCCGTCTCGGGGGCGAACGCGTTGACGTAGACCAGGCCACGCACCGTCGGGTCGCCCGCCGCCGCTTCCGTGACGACCATTCCGGCGTACGAGTGGGCGACGAGCAGGACGGGGCCGCCGATCCCTCGGATGACGTCCCGCAGGTACGCGGCGTCTGCCGTGACGCTGCGCAGCGGGTTGGCGGCGGCCACCACGGAGTAGGCGTAACCGAGCCGCTCGATCACACCGTTCCAGCTCGCCGACTCGGCGAACGCGCCGTGCACGAGGACGGCGGTAGGTTTCTGATCCGACACGGCCGGCCGCTCCTTTGCTCCAGGACGAGGATGCGGAGGCATCCCGCCCGACTGCGTGGGCGCGGCTGATTACCCGCCGTGCGATCGGGAAACGTCCCGACCGGTCGGATCAGACCGGATCGACCCGGCCGAGTCGCCAGTAACCCATGAAGGCCACCGCCCGCCGGTCGAGACCCCGCTCGACGACCAGGTGCCGACGCAGCGTCCGGATGACACCCGCCTCCCCCGCCAGCCAGGCGTACAGCCGCGACGGCGGCACCTCCTCGGGCACCTCCCAGAGGATCTCGGTGTCCACGTCCACGTCCGTGACGGGCTGCGCGGCCACCGGCGTACCGCCGGCCAGCAGCTGTCCCGTCGCCGCGGCGACGGCCGGCACCAGGTGGCTGCCGTGCCCGCCCGCGCCCCGGGGCAGCCACCGCACCTCGATGCCCGGAGGCGTCACGAGCGGCAGCACGTCACCGGCGTCGGGCACCTCCAGCAGGACGGTGCCGCACGCGTCGAGCGGGAGGCGTTCGCAGATGGCGCTGATCGCCGGCACGGCCGTCTCGTCGCCGGCCAGCAGCAGATGCCCGGTCGACGGGGGTCGGAACTCGACCCCGCCGTGGTCACCGTCGTAGCCGGCGTCCGGGCCGAGCAGGGCGACCTCGTCGCCCGGACGTACCCGCCGCGCCCAGCGGGTGGCCGGGCCACTGTCCCCGTGCAGAACGAGGTCGACGTCGACCTCGGACACGTACGGACGGACCGCGCGGACCGTGTAGGTGCGCACCGGGTTGCGCTCGTGCTCGGGCAGGGCGCGCCACTTCGCGTACCAGTCCGGGCCCTCGGGGAGATTCACCCCGTGCTGGCCGGGCAGCGGCAGGGCCAGCTTGATCCGCTGGTCGTAGCCGTTGTCGGCGAAGTGGTGCAGATCGGGCCCGGTGAAGGTGACCCGGGTGAAGGACGGGCTCAGCTGGCGTACGGCCCGGACCTCGACGGCGAACAGCCGCCAAGGGGCGATGGGCAGGGTCTGGGTCAGGCTGCTCGACGCCGATCCGACTGTCATGAAGGGTAGGCTAACCTAAGCCATTTCGCGGCCGTCAAGGTGGGGCGTCGGCCCGATGCGATGCTCGGTTCGGACCCCCGTCAGCCCTCAGGACGCTTCGCGGACGCGCAGGTCGGCCAGCCACACCTCGGCCAGGTCGCTGAGCGCGACGCCGAGGACCTCGCTGAGGCAGACCACGGTGCCGAACGCCGGCGCCGGAAGCCGGCCCACCTCGATCTTGCGCAGCGTCTCCGGTGAGATGCCGGCCGCCAGGGCCACCTCGACCAGACTGCGGCCACCCCGCGCGACCCTGAGCGCCGCGCCGAGGCGCTGCCCCGCTGCGATCTGTGCCGGTGTGAGCGGTGGGCGGACCATGTGAGCAGGATAGATCCGCCCTCGCGGACCGGCAACGCCGACCCGCGGGACACCCCGACCAGCGTGGTATAAATATACCGCCACGGAGAGGGGTGTTGATCGTGATCGAACTCAAGTCCGCCCAGGAGATCGGCCGGATGGCCGCGACCGGCCAGTTCGTCGGAGAGCTGCTGGCGGAGCTGCGCGAGGTCGCCGCCGTCGGGGTCAACCTGATGGACCTCGAACACCACGCCCGCCGCCGGATCAAGGAGCGCGGCGCCGAATCCTGCTACTGGGACTACACGCCGTCGTTCGGTCGCGGCCCGTTCCGCAACGTCCTGTGCCTGTCGGTCAACGACGCCGTGCTGCACGGCCTGCCGCACCGGTACGCCCTGCGCGACGGTGACCTCCTGAGCATCGACATGGCCGTCGGGATCGACGGCTGGACCGCCGACTCCGCGCTGTCCGTCGTCGTCGGCACCCCCGCCCCGGACGACCTGAAGCTCATCGAGGCCACCGAGGTCGCGCTGGAGGCCGGGATCGCCGCCGCCCGACCGGGCAACCAGCTCGGCGACATCTCCGCCGCCATCGGCGAGGTCGCCCGCCGCTACGGCTACCGGGTCAACAACGAGTTCGGCGGGCACGGCATCGGCCGCACCATGCACGAGGCCCCGCACGTACCCAACGACGGCCGCCCCGGCCGGGGCATGAAGCTCAAGCCCGGCCTGACGCTCGCCATCGAGCCGTGGCTCTGCCAGAGCACCGACAGGATCAGATACGACGAGGACGGGTGGACGATCCGGTCGGCGGACGGCTCGCGTACGGCCCACTCGGAGCACACCGTCGCGGTCACCACCGACGGGCCGCAGGTGCTGACCCGCCGTCCCCGGCACGACACGAGGCCCGGCAACCGCAGCGGGCAGTCGACCGCGACGAGCTGACGCCCGGCGGCAATCTCGATAGCCACGCCGCCGCGACCGATGCGATGATCGACATCTGGGTCGCTAGCTCAACTGGCTAGAGCATTCGACTGAGTAGCGCGTCCGCCCTCCGCCCTGTGCGGCGATGGGTGCGCTTCCTTCTCCTTGTTGGATCGAAGGGTTCGGGGTTCGAGTCCCCGGCGGCCCACGTGTGCCGCGGCGTCGATCGGCACCTGTCGGAGTCGACCGGAACGGAGGACCGCGTGCTCGCCAAGCTGCTCATCCAGAAGACCCTGCGCGTCCCGGCCAGCACGGGCGCGGCCGGCGACGGCACGCCGGTGGCCCGGCAACTGGACGCGGCGCTGCTCGACGTCGGGTTCTCGGCGTCGCGGGCCCTGCTGGACCACATCGGCACGCTGGCCCCCGCGCCGGCGATGGACCTCGCCGCCACTGTCGTCTCGGCGGTACGCGAGCTCATCGGCGACCACGTCCGGCACAACGCCTACTTCGTCGGCTTCCCCGACGACGTGCCGGACACCATCGAGTTCTGGACGGACCGGCTGCGCGCGGCCGTCCTCGCCGGTGGCGGCTCGGCGACCGACGCGCACCCGCGGGACGCCGTGACCCGGGGCGGGGTGAACCTGCTCGACCTGCCGGCGTACGGCACCTACCAGCACACCTACGCCGAGCTGTTGGCCGCGCACGACGACCTGATCGCCGCGGCCGGCGACCGGGTGACAGTGCTGCGCCTCGGTGACACCGTCGACGTGGAGGCCGAGCGGCTCTATCTGGCTCTGGCCGGCAGCGCGACGCCACTGGGCGAGGCGGACCTCGCGCTCCTGGGCGAACTCGCGGTCGCCTGCGCCGATGGCGCCCAGCCGGCCGAGGTCCCGGTACGGGAGAACCGGGCCGTCCTCAACGGGATCCGGCTGGTCCTCGGCCGGCCGCTGATCGGTGTGGACACGACGACCGACGTGCTGCGCCTCGCCTGTCAGGTCTCCGGCGGGGACACCTCACTCGTGACACCCACGCGATTTCGTGCCTTCCGGCGCCCGGAGCGACGCGTTCTGCTGGCCGCGCTGGACACGGTCGTTCGTGCGAACGCGCACAAGCTCGGTGACGTCGCCCGCTACGCCGAGCGGTGGAAGCGGCTCGCGGAGCGGCTGCACCCCCACGAGTACGACAAGTGGCCGCACGCCCAGGCGGTGTTCGCGGTCGCGCGTGGCGAGCAGCGCGTACGCAACCTCGCCGGCCGGGCGGAGGCGGCGATCAGCGCGGGAGCGATCGGTCCGGCGGCGTCGGTGCTGTCGGCCGCGCCGGGAATGCTGCTGCGATCCGCCGACCGACTGTTGCGGCTGGCGTCGCCGGCGGAGCGATCCACTGTCGTCGACGCGGTCGCCGGTGCGCTCGGCTCGACGTCCGGGCGGGTGCTCCTCTCGCTGCGCGAGCACGTCGACAACCGGTTGACTCCCGCGTCCGCCCGGATATACGCGAGCCGCTCCCGCACCGCGTGGGTCGGTCCCGACGTACGGCCACCGCTGCCGGCCGAACTGGTGGCCGAGCTGTCGTCGCTGCTCGACGCCGAGATCGGCGCCCGGCTGCCGGAACCGGAGCGGCCGCTGCTGGTGGATCCGGAGGTGCTCGACGTCGCGCTGCCGCTGTCCGGCAAGGCGGCCGAGGGCGGTTTCGCGGTGCTGCCGCGTGGTTCGCGGGCGTCGGTGTCGGGTGAGCTGCTGCGCTTCTTCACGTACTGGCGCCAGACCAGTCGTCGTACCGACTACGACCTGTCGGTGCTGCTGCTCGATGACGAGTTCCGCAGTGCGGGCCAGGTGTCCTGGACCAACTACCGCCACGACGGCGTCGTGCACTCCGGGGACGTCACCAACGCGACGAACGGCGCGACCGAGTTCATCGACGTGCCGCTGGCCGTCGGCGCGCGCTATGTGGTGCCGCAGGTGAACATCTACGCGGGAGAGTCGTTCGACGAGGTCGCCGAGTCGATGTTCGGGTACCAGGTCCGCGCCCGGGACCAGCTCGGCGCCCCGTTCGAGCCGCGGACGGTCCGGGCACGGTCGCAGATGCGTGGCCAGGGCCGGGTCGCGCTGCCGATCGTGTTCGCCCGGAGCGGGGCCGGCTGGCAGGCCGTGTGGCTGCACCTCTACCTGCGGGGCTGGCCGTCAGTCAACCGGGTGGAGGAGAACACCTTCAGCACGGCCGACCGGGTGCGGGCACTCCTGGAGCGGCGCTACCTCACCGTCGCCTACCTGGTCGACCGGTGGCGGGCACGGGCCGACGTGTCGACATGGGACGGACGGCTGCCCGACGAGCCGGTCACCTTCGTCGGCATCGAGGCGCCCGAGGGCCTGCCCGACGGATCGGAGGCCTATACACTTGATCGACTCAGTGAGCTGATCCCTGGGTGAGCGGCGACAGCCGAGGCCATGCGGGCGCTTCCTTCTATTTCCGTTCGACTCGGAAACCTCCGCGAAAGCGGAGGATGTGGCTGTTCCAGTGCCCGCGCTCTCCTCGGCTCTCGTCGGGGACCCGTAGGCCGCCTCGGCGCCTACGGCAGGGCGGCCGCAGGTCCGCGCCACCAATCTTTACTCCGATGTCACCACGCGATCCCTCAGGTGACGTGTCGGTGTCTGCCCGCGGGGGTTGGCTGTCGGTCGTCGCACTTGCCCTGACCAGGAGCTGATCACGTGCCTTCCTCTCGCCGTACCTTCCTCGCCGGCGGCGCCGCCGCCAGCGTGGGCCTCGCCGTCGCCGGCGGCCTGCCGTCCCTGGCCCAGGCCAGCCCGGGCCGGCCGCAGCCGCCGGTCAAGGGCGGACATGTGCCCTTCCCGCCGCTCGTGGACGACCCCGACGGCATCCTGGCCCTGCCCGAGGGCTTCAGCTACACCATCGTCACCCGGACCGGCGTCACCCGGCTCGACCGCGGCCAGGGCACGACCCCGTCGGACCACGACGGCATGGCCGTCTACGACGCCGGCCACGGCCGGTACACCCTGATCCAGAACCACGAGATCGACCCGGGCGCCGAGTTCGGCGTACCGCACGTCAAGGGGACGGTCTACGACGCCGGCGCCGTCGACGCCGGCGGTTGCACCGTTATCACTACCGACCGTACGGGCCGGAACCTGGGTGAGTTCGTCGCCCTCTCCGGCACGATCTCCAACTGCGCCGGAGGGCCAACCCCGTGGCGGACCTGGCTCACCTGTGAGGAGACCGAGGACCGGGCCGGCGACGCGTGGGAAGAGGACGGCCGGTCCGGCGTCTACCAGAAGGACCACGGCTACGTCTTCGAGGTCTGGGCCGACGGCAGCGCCGACCCGAGGCCGGTCAAGTGCCTGGGCCGTTACTCCCACGAGGCCCTGGCCGTCGACAGGGACCGCACCCGGATCTACCTCTCCGAGGACGCCGACGAGCCAAACGGCCTCTTCTACCGCTGGACCGCGCCGCGCGGCGTCAAGCTGGGCCCCGGCGTGCTCACCCGCCTCGCACCGGACGCCGGTGTCCTCGCCGCGATGCAGATCATCATGGACGACGGCTCGGTGCTGCCGGACGTCGCCTACCTGACCTCCGCCCAGCTCGGCCGGTCCTTCCCCGTACGGTGGATCGAGGTTCCGGACCGCGACGCGCGGACCACGTCCGTGCGCGAGCAGTTCGCCGACGGCCAGGTCACCCGCGGCCGCAAGTTCGAGGGCGTGTGGGGCACCGACGAGGGTGTCTACGTGGTCAACTCGTACGCCTGGGACGACGGTGACCTGCCGGCGGACGCCGCCCCGCACGACGGCATGGTCTGGTTCTACAACTACAAGGCCCAGACCATCCAGCTGGTGACGTACTTCCCGCACCAGAAGGCCTCCGAGGAGGGGACGCCGGTCAGGTACACCGACCTCACCTTCGACAGCCCGGACAACGTGACAGTCACCCCGTGGGGAAGCCTCGTGCTCGCCGAGGACGGCTCGGGCGCCTCCCACGTGCTCAGCGCGATCCCGGGCGGCCCCACCTACGCGATCGCCCGCAACCAGCTCAACGACTCGGAGTTCTGCGGACCGACCTTCACGGCCGACGGCAAGGTGCTCTTCGTCAACATGCAGGACCCCGGCCTGACGCTGGCCATCACCGGCCCGTGGGAGAAGTACCTGGGCTGAACGGTACGCGGTGGGGGCCGGCGGACCGCCCGCCCCCACCGCCGCCGCCCGGCGAGGTGGTCTCAGGCGGGCATCGCGGTGTATTCGCGTTCCGTGAACAGGTCCACGTCGCGGGGTCCCAACTTCGCCACCCGGCGGGCGTGCAGGGCGAGTTGCCCGCGTGCTTCGCCGAGGCGGCGGGTGGCGACCACCATGTCGTCGGTCGCCTCGAACGACTCCGTGCCGCTGGACTTCACGGCGGCGTCCATCACCCCGTTGAACGCGGTCATGAGCCCGTTGGCGAGGGCGATGCCGTCCTGGTCGCCGCTGGTCCAGATCTGCGACCAGGCGGCCTCCACGGTGGCCATGTCCCGGGCCAGCCAGTCGTGCAGCACCATCGGATCCAGCGGCTTCTGCCCGCCGAACAGCTGGTCGCCCACCTCCCGCAGGCCCGAGCGCCAGTATCGGGTCTGCCGCAGCGCCTCGGCCTTGTGCGACAGGCGCAGGGCGCCGGACAGCATGAGGATGTACGCCCGTTGCAGGTCGGTGCGCTCCCGGTGTCGCCGCCGCAGTCGACTGTGCACCATGACCACGATCAGGGACGCGCAGGCGGTGATCGTGGAGCCGAGCAGAGCGGCGACTGTCGAATTCACGCCGACATGATGCCCGCCGATGGCGGACCCCGGCGCGCGGGGTCGGTCACCGGCGACGCTGGCGGGCATGGCCGGTCACCTGACGCGGATGTGGTCGACACTCTGGGCGACGGCCATGGTTTGGGCATGCACGATCGACGCGACCCACGGCGCGTCGGCGAGCGGGTGCCGCTGCCGACGATGCTGGTGCTCGCCGTGGTCGTGCTGGTGCTCTCCGCCGCCCGGTCGATCGGGCTGTGCATTGTGTTCCGGACGGCACGGCGGGCGATCCCCGGGCTGTGTGCCCGCCTGGTCGCTCGACGTCCTGGACGTCGTCACCGTCACGGAGGTGTAGCGGCAGGTGGCCGCCGTGCCGTGCCACAAGCGCGGCACGACACGGCGGCCACCCCGGGAAGTCACCCGTTGTGCTTCGCCTGGCACGACACGCAGAAACGCGCGTGCGGGAGAATTTCGAGCCGCTCGGCCGGGATGTTCTCGCGGCACTTCTCGCAGGCACCGTACGTGCCGTCGCTGATCCGGGTCAGCGCACCGGTGATCTGCTCGATGTTGCGGCGGGTGGCCACCAGCAGCGCGGCCCGGTTGTGGGCCTCACTCGGGTCGCCGGTGTCCGCGTTGAGCTCGGTCAGTTCCCGCAGCCGAGCCGTCTGCGTGGCGAAGTCGTCCGCCAGCGACGCTCGCAGGTCAGCCAGCCAACCCTGGTCGACAGTTCGATGATCGACGCTCATGATCTACCTTTCGAGGAGAGCCTGGGTAAAAAGAAAAGGGCCGAAGCTCGATAGCTTCGCCCTGGCGGTCGTTTCGTGATGCAACGATTCCGTGGGAGGGCCTCGGCCGGTTCGCGCCGGGCTCCACAGCCGGGAGGTGGACGCGATAGGCAATGCGCGGACGACCGGCACCCGCATCCCGGCCATCAACCGCGCCGCAGCCGCCGGGCGGACAGCCCCGAATGCCGCCACACCAGTGACGGCAGGAGAGCGGAACGTGACCGGAGGCATGCATCCACCATAGGCGGCGTCCGCACCAATGCCAACGCCCGGTGAGACCCGGACAACCTTGCAGTGGTGACGACGAAGGGGCCCACAGCCGTACAGTGCCGCGATGGTGACCAGCTCCGCACGGCGGCGAGCGACCTGCTCCGGGCGAGCGGGTACGAGCCGGAGAGGGCCAACCGGCTGGTACGCGGGGCGGCCCAGGAGGGCTTCGCGGTCCCCGCGGTGGGTGCCGAAGCCGTCGAGGCTGGAGAGGACGTCGAAGGTGTACGTGACGGTCATGATGATTCCCTCGTCCGGGTGAGGTCGGTACGACGGGCGAGCAGGAAGACCCGCTCGGTCTCGTTGCCGGCCAGCGCGATGGCCTGGTCGTAGGCGGCTCGGGCCTCGGTGTCCCGTCCGAGCCGGGCCAGCAGTACGGCCCGGGTGGCGGGCAGCCGGTGGTAGCCGGGGAGATCGACGCCCTCCAACGCGGCGAGGGCGACCGCCGGGCCGTACACCTCGGCGACGGCGACCGCACGGTTGAGCGCGACGACAGGGGTTGGCGCGAGCGCCACGAGCTGGTCGTACAGTGCCAGGACCTGCCGCCAGTCGGTGGCGGCGCCGTCGGTGTGCACCGCGTTGATCGCGGCCTGGATCTGGTACGGGCCGGGCCGGTCACGCCGCAGGCAGCGACGCACCAGGTCGTGGCCCTCGGCGATGAGCGTGCGGTTCCACAGTGACCGGTCCTGGTCGGCCAGCGGCACCAGGTCGCCGTTCGCGTCGAGCCGGGCCGGACGACGTGCCTCGGTCAGCAGCAGCAGGGCGAGCAGGCCCAGCACCTCGGGCTCGTCGGGCATCAGCGCGGCGAGCTCGCGGGCCAGCCGGATCGCCTCGGCGCACAGGTCCGTCCGGATCAGTGGTCCGGCGGTGGTGGCGTAGCCCTCGTTGAACATCAGGTACAGCACGGTGAGCACGGGCGGCAGCCGGTCCGGCAGCTCGTGTTCGGCGGGTACCCGGTAAGGAATGGCGGCGTCCCGGATCTTCTTCTTGGCCCGCACGATCCGCTGGGCGACCGTCGCCTCCTGGATCAGGTACGCCCGGGCGATCTCCGGCACGTCGAGGCCGCCGAGCAGGCGGAGCGTGAGGGCGGTCCGCGCGTCCGGGGCGAGCGCCGGGTGGCAGCAGGTGAAGATGAGTCGCAGCTGGTCGTCCTTCACCGGTCCCACCTCCTGGGGTTCGTCCTGTTGATGCAGCAGCAGCGCCTGGGCGTGCCGGGCTTCGCGGGTCGACTCCCGGCGGAGCCGGTCGACGGCCCGGTTGCGTGCGGTGGTCACGATCCAGGCGCCCGGGTTCGGCGGCGGGGTCTGCCACTTCTGCAACGCCGTGGTGAAGGCGTCCTGGACCGCCTCCTCGGCGAGGTTGATGTCACCGAGGAGGCGGGCCAGGGTGGCGACGCAGCGGCCGTACTCCGCGCGGTAGATGCTCGCCAGGTCCATGTCCGGCTGACGGCTCCCGCTCAGGCCTGGGACAGGTCGTCGAAGGGGCGCACCTCGACCGGACCGCAGGCCGCCGCGCACTTCTCGGCCCAGGCCAGCGCCTCGTCCAGGTCCGCACACCTGATGACCCAGAACCCGGCGATGTGCTCCTTCGTCTCGGCGAACGGCCCGTCGCTCATGGTGGTGGCGCCGTTCTCGATCCGGACGACGGTGGCACTGTCCGGCGACCGGAGCCCTCCGCCGAACACCCAGGCGCCCGCGGCCTGCATCTCGTCGTTGATCCTGCCGGTCTCCCTGAACACGATCTCCATCTCCTCGTCGGACGGGTCCGGCGCGCCCTCCACGAAGTGCACGGAAAGCAGGTACTGCTGCATGACGATCCTCCGGTAACTCGATGGTGGGATGACGACAGGTCAGGCGGCCAGGCGGCGCGCCACGGCGGGGATCACGATCGCGGCCGCGACCAGGTGGGTGAGCATCAGCAGCGCCTTGGTGCCCACGCCGGCGTCGACGATCACGTCCGGCACCAGCGACAGGACCGTCAGCACCACCGTCGTACGGACGAACGTGCGCCGCGGACGCCGGGCGAAGCGGGACATCAGCGCGGCGACGACCACGCCGATCAGCGAGAAGACAGCCGTCAGTACGCCGAACCCCGTCACGGGGATCGGGGCGCCGCCGACATCCAGGCTGACCCCTGCCGCGTGGCCGGCGGCGGCGGCGACGGCCATGGTGGCGGCGCCCGCGGCGACGGTGGCGACGACACCGGCCCGGATCACCGCACCGAGGGTCGACGTGGTGGCGTCTGTCGTGTTCGCAGTGGTGGTCATCGTGCCCTCCAGCGGGTGTGTGGCCCGTCCGGTGCCGGGCTCTCACCAGGGCTACGAACAGAGCCGGCCCCAATCGACACGCACGCCCAGATCCCGTCGAAAAATCACCGAGGCGGAACGTCGATCTTCGGGAACACGTCACCGACGGTCGAGCAGCCCCCGTCCGGCCATGAAGGCCCGCAACGTCTCGGCGTCCTCGGCGGACATCAACCGGCGGGGAATCACTGTCGCCGGCATCCGCCCGACATACACGATCCAGAACTCACGAGTGTCCTTCACCTGGCTGACGCCGTCCCAGGCGATGCCACCGGACTCCGAGCCGCTGCGCATCATGATGTTGTCGTCGGTGATGTCGTAGGCGCCCTCGACCGCGTAGCGACCGGAGCGGCGCCGGGCGCGCAACACCACCCACGGCCAGTACAGCATCGACAGCACGCCACCCACGACCATCGCCAACCACAGCGGCGAGGCCTGCTCGCTCCAGTCGAACCCCCGCGAGACGGCCAGACCGATCGCCCCGACCACGGCAAGCACCGCGCCGACATAGCCGTACCTGCGCAGCCGGACACCGCCGAGCGCGGCGGCCACCCGGCCCGGGTAGGTGGGATCTGCCGGTACGCCAAAACGGATGTGCACGTCAGAACGATATGCCACAGGTGTTCAGCGGTCGGCTCATCACCGTAGCCACCCCACCCAGGAGGGTCAGCAACCGATCCGGCTGGACCCCACCGCGACGTCGTCGTACCACAGGGTGTCGGCACCGCCGCCGTAGCTCTCCCAGCCCAGTTTCAGGTCGGTGAGCTGCGGCCGCCAGGTGCGGTTGTACCACTGGCCGTCGATGTCGTGCGTCGGTACGCCGTCCGCGGTCAGTCCGGTGACGGCGCTGCCGTCCAGCCAGGTACGGAGCTGACCGGCCGAACCGTCCACCATGAACTCCACGCACGCCCACCGGTTGGTCGGCAGCGGCAGGCTCTGCGCCACCCCGGCCGGGCTCTGCTCCGGCAGGGTCGCGTCGTCGGAGGCGCGGTTCCACTGCAGGGCGCCGTTCTGGCCGCCCAGCCGCAGGTCCCTGTTGCCGTCGGCGGCGTCGGCCATCGTCACCATCGTGGTGTGATCGGTGGGCTGGGCGGTCGTGTGCCGTACCCAGATCCGCGCGTAGCGGACACTGCCCACACTGCTGAGGTTCTTCGCGGACCGGATGAAGACGTGGTTGCAGTAGCCCGCCGCGCCGTTGATCCGGACCGCCCGGCTCCCGCTGTGCGCGGTGGTCGTGTCGATCGTGGCCGTGCCGGCGCCGGAACAGTCCGGGCTCACCACGGTCCAGTCACCGGACGGCGTCGAACCGGTCTGGTTCTCGAAGCCGTCACAGAGCACCGCCCCGGCGCAGCCAGCCGGCGGAGTCGTCGTGGGCGGGGGCGTCGTGGGCGGAGGCGTCGTGGGCGGAGGCATCGTCGGCGGGGCCATCGT
>NZ_VDFY01000183.1 GCF_006228125.1 Micromonospora orduensis
GCACACTGATCACCAGACAGCCCTTGGTTTGCGATCTTCTTCCCTAGACAAGAGGAATGATCGATCAAGGGCTGTCGTCATGATCAGCCGGGGTCGATACCACCGCCCAGCAGGTTAAATATCAAGCTAGCGCCGGTCTCAGGGTTCGCGACTTCGGGCGCCCTACTCGGCGCGCCGACCCGGAGCACGCGAGCCGTACGCCGGGCCGAACACCACCAGCAGCGCCAGGTCCTCGGTCACCTCGACGAACCGGTGCTCCTCACCGGCCGGCACGAAGATCACCGAACCCGGGCCCACCTCGGCCGCGCCGTCCGGGGTCACGATCCGGGCCCGCCCTGCGGTGACCACGTAGATCTCATCCTCGGTGTGCGGGCTCTGATCGTCGGGACCGCCCGCCGGGATGCAGTACGTTCCCACCGACAGGCCCGGCACTCTCAGGTGTTCGACCCAGTCGTTGGCGGCCCCGGTGGGTGTGGTCCACCGCCCCGCGCCTTCGATGATCAGCATGGCGGAAGCCTAGTACTGCAACGGCAGTAGGCGAATCGTTGTCGGGTCGCTTTCGTCAGCGCCGGGTCACGTCGATGACGATTACCGAGGACTCGGTCGCCGGGCTGGAACTGCCGTTGGTGGCGGGCGGCGTTGGCCCGCACGCCACCGGTGAGTGTGATGATCAGGTTGAGCGAGTGGGCCCCGACGGTCACGCGCCGCACGCTCGCTGGATCAGGTCATCTCTTCAATGTGCGGACCACTGTCGACGACACCGCGGCCAGTTCGGGCTGCGCGGGCAGAAACACGGTGGGGAACCCCAGCGACCAGTTCATTGCGGCGAGCTGATACTCGGTCCGAAGGTCGGTCGTGTTCCGCACACCGCGGACGATTACTCCGATGTCGTGGCGAAGGCAGTAGGTGGAGGTAAGCCCACTCCATGCCGCAACAGTGACGGAGGTCCAGCCGGCCGGCAGAATTGCCCGGACCGCGGCCGCTCGTTCCTCTTCGCCGAGACCCGGATGTTTGGAGCTGTTGACAGCGACGAGCACGACCACTTCGTCGAAGATCTTGCGTGCTCGGTTCACCACATCCGCATGCCCGGGAGTGAAGGGATCGAAGCTGCCGGGGTAGACGGCTCGTATGCGTGCGCGACCGTTAGTCACGGTGCAATACCCGCTGCGCATCGCGGATGACCTGCTCGCGGGCGAGTGCGGCCCAGGAGGCGAACAGTTCCCGGAAGTAGGCGCCGTGCCGGGCCGCCACGGCCGGATCCTGCTCGATGACGTCCAGTTCGTTGACGATGCTCAGGTCCACGAGCGACCGCAGTTGAGCCGCATTCGGCGTTCGCACCTGGCCTGTGAAGCGGTCGGACACCTGGCCGGTCTTGGCCAGCTCCCGCCAGCTACGCCCACGGTCGCAGGCGCCGTACAGATAGACAAGTTCCTCGGCGTCGGCACCCACGAGATCCCGCAGCACCGCACGATCGGCCGGATCAAGCAGAGCGAGATCGAAGCCGTCGGTGCCGTAGACGGCGTGGGTGAGGCCCGCCGCTTGCACGTCACTGCCGCAGCCGAGCAGGGCCAGTCGTTCGCTGACACGACACAGGTGGGCGTACAGGTTGCCGCCGGGATGCGCGATCTGCTCCGCTCCCTGCCGGCGGAGCCAGACCCGCACGCCTTCGTCGGTGCTCATGGCCCGACTGTAGGGATTGGCTGTCGGATTCGTTGGCCCTGGGTGTGGGCACTACGTCACAGCACTTGGCTTCGTCCGGAGGTTCGCTCAGGTACCTGCCTCCGAAGCCGGAAAAGCGCTGCGGGCCGAGAAAGCTGTGGTCGATGCCCGATCCGTCGATGCCCGAGCTCCCGACGGCTGTCGTGGCGGAAGCGCCGCAGGTCTTCGTTCTCATCAGGGACGAGGAGGTTGTCGGCTACCTCTTCGGCCTGTTGCTGGATCTGGACATCGCGGAGGTCAGGCAGGACCTCTAGACGTACGTGTCTCTGACCTGGGATGTGGGCGGTGGCGGGCGGGTTGGCCCGCCCGCCACCGATCCGCAATCAGGTGACCGTGACGGTCAGGTTGATCGAGCGGGTCTCTCCGCTGGTGTAGGTGGTCGTGACCCGGGCGGTGTAGGTGCCCTTTCGGGGGTAGCTGTGACTCGTCGACCGCAGCGTCGCCCCGTGCGTGACGGCGCTGTTGTCGCCGAAGTCCCACGCGTAGTCGGTGATGCTCTGCCCGGAGGGCACCGTCGCGGTGGCCGTCAGCGTGGTGGTCAGCGGCGCGGCGCCGCTGGCTGGATTGGCCGCGAGCGACAGCGTCCCGCCCGGTTCCTGCTTGACGCCGGCCCCGTTGAACCGCAGCCAGTCCAGCGAGAGCAGGTCCGGTGTGCCGCCGACCTGGGCGGTGTTGACGAACCTCACGTACAGGGTGGTCGTGCCGGCGGGTTTGTTGGTCAGCGTCACCGTCGGCGAGACCAGGTTGTCCCAGCCGCCGGTCGAGGCGACGGCGGTGGCGCCGATCAGCGTGCCGGTGGGTGAGCCAGCCCGCAGCTCGATGGTGCCGCCGAGGCCGCCGTTGGTCACCCCGAGCGTCACCGAGCCGATGTTGCGCAGGTCCACCGGCCCGTACGCCGCCCAGTCGTTGTGGTCGACGTCGCCGAGCCGCTTGCCGGCGCGGGCGGTGGCCCGGTCGTTCACGACCAGGCCGGACTGGCCGCTGAAGTGCTCGGCCTCCTTGCTCTTGGGCTGCAACTGCACCCGGGTCGAGCCGGTGAGCGCCGGTACGCCGCCGGCCGCGCCACCGTCGGTGTACTGCGCGGTGATCAGGGTGTAGAGGTTCTGTCCCGGCCCGTGACCGTCGCCGGCGTCCGCCTCGGTGGCGAGCAGGCCCGAGCAGCCGGTGTAGACGTCCAGCGGGTGGGCGTGTGAGTCGTGGCCGAGCTGCGTCTGCACCGTCACCTTGGCGCAGTCGATGGTGGTCTCCTCCGGGTCGGTGACCGTCACCGTGTACGGGATCTTGTCGCCGAAGTCGAAGAACCCGCCGTCGGGCACGGTGATGGTCACCGTGGGCCGGGTGTTGCCGACCACCACGTCGGTGACCGTGGTGGCGGCCAGCCCGTTGCCGCTGTTGCGCACGGTCAGCCGGGCGGTGAACTTTCCGGCCGTCGAGTAGGTGAAGTTCGGGTTGGCGGCGGTGGAGTCGGTGGTGCCGTCGTTTGTGAAGTCCCAGGCGTAGCTGAGTGCCGAGCCGTCACCGGCGGCCGTGCCGGCCGAGGAGAAGCTGACCGCGAGCGGCGTGCGTCCGCTGTCCGGGGTGGCGGCGATCTTCACGCTCGGCGGCCTGCCGTTGGCCACGTAGTCGATGCGGTAGATGCCCGCGCCGGCGTTGCTGCCGCCGCGACCGCTGCCGGTGCCCTCGCCGAAGTCGATGACGTAGAGCGACCCGTCCGGGCCGAACTCGGCCTCGAAGGGCTGGATCCAGCTCATGTTGTCGAAGATCCCGTTGATCGACTGGAGATCACCGACGGCGGTGGGACCGAAGCGCGCGTTACTGAAGGTCTGCGCCGTCTTGTGGATCGAGAGCGTCTTGAACCACCTGCGGGTCAGCTCGAACGTGATCCACTTGCCCTCGAAGTACTCGGGGAACTTGGTGGTGCGGGTGTTCGCCGGGTCGTAGTCGTAGACCGGGCCGCTCATCGGCCCGCCGCCGCCGGTTCCCACCTCGGGGAACTGGGTGGAGGCGGAGTACGCGTACCAGACCAGTGCCGACTTCGACGCCGGCAGGTTGGTCAGACCGGTGTTGTTGGGGGAGTTGTTGACCGGCGCCGCGCAGGTGAACTTCGCCCCGGAGGTGCTGGTGGCGAAGTTGTAGTCGTTGAACGGAATGTTGTTGCCCACGCAGTACGGCCAGCCGAAGTTGCCGGCGGCGGTGATCCGGTTGAACTCGACGGTCCCCTCCGGACCACGGTTGGGGTCGGCGGCGCGGGCGTCCGGCCCGTAGTCGGCGACCAGCACGGCGTTGGTCTGCGGCTCGATGGTGATCCGGAACGGGTTGCGCATGCCCATCGCGTAGATCTCCGGCCGGGTCTTCGCGGTGCCGGCGGGGAAGAGGTTGCCGCTCGGGATGGTGTACGTACCGTCGGCCTGCGGGGTGATCCGCAGGATCTTGCCGCGCAGGTCGTTGGTGTTGCCGGCGGTGCCCTGGGCGTCCCAGGCGGCCCGGCCGGCGCGCTCGTCGATCGGGGTGTAGCCGCTGGAGGCGAACGGGTCGGTGTTGTCGCCGATCGCGGCGTAGAGCCGCCCGGTAGCGTCCATGGCCAGCGACCCGCCCATGTGCGAGTTGGCCCGGCCCTCGCCGCGGTAGGTGGGGATGGCCAGCAGGCGCTTCTCCGAGGAGAGCGCGACGCTGTTGTTGGCGATGGTGAACCGGGACAGGTTGAGCTGTTTGAGGGTCTTGTCCGACCAGAGCAGGTAGACCCAGCCGTTGCTGGCGAAGTTGCGGTCCAGGGTCATGCCGAGCAGCCCGTCGGACTGGTCGGTCATCGCCGAGGTGTACGCGAAGTCCAGCAGCGTGGTGACCTGGAGGGTGTCGGAGTTGACGACCTTCAACGCGCCGGTGCGCTGGATGTAGTAGACCTTCCGGTCCGGCGCGACGGCCAGCTCGAACGGGTCGGCGAGGTTCTCGGTGACCAGCCCCACCCGCTCGAAGTTGCCGGTCTCGGTGGCCGAGCAGTCGCCGGCGACGGCGCCGGCGGCCCACTCGATGCCGTAGCGCAGGTGCTCCAGGAAGGGCGCGGAGGTGAACTGGGCGCTGGCGTGACCGCCGGCCGTGAACCAGGAGCGGCCGCCGTCGTAGCGCTGACACCAGGAGTACGCGTGGTCGACGCCCTCGTCCAGGCCGTTGATCCCGTCGCGCACCTTGATCTGCGCGAGGGTGTGCACGTTGCCTGTCGGGTTGGTCCGCCAGTTGTACCACTCCTCGCTCTGCTCCCACAGCTCCGGCAGGTTACGGGTGGAGGGGTGGGCCCGGTCGAGCACCTTGACCCGACCGGGGAAGGTGCCGCCGGTGGCGGAGAAGTCGGGGTGGTAGTCGAAGATCGTGCCGACCAGGCCCTCGTACCACTGCCAGTCGCGTTCGCTGGCCGAGGCGGCGTGCAGGCCGGCCCAGCCGCCGCCGTTGCGGATGAACGTCTGCAGTGCCGCACGCTGGCTGGCGTTG
Source organism: Micromonospora orduensis (assembly GCF_006228125.1). GTDB lineage: Bacteria > Actinomycetota > Actinomycetes > Mycobacteriales > Micromonosporaceae > Micromonospora > Micromonospora orduensis. Next base: position 5,203 of record NZ_VDFY01000183.1, read on the forward strand.
AGCAGGTCGCCGGAGGCGGGTGTGGAGTTGGTGTTGTTGAACACCAGGGCGTCGAAGGTGGCGAGGTTGGCGTCCGTGAACGCGCCCGCGTCGGTGGTGGCGACCACCTCGAAGTTGTTCGCGGCGCCGAGTTGTTGGATCGCGGTCACGCCGGCCGGGATCGAGTCGTGGTAGAAGTTCGTGATCTTGGAGAAGACCAGTACCCGGAAGCGCGGGGCGGCCTCGGCGGGCAGGGCGGTGGTGGTGCTCACCACGGCGGCGATGGCGAGCAGGATGAGGCCGAACGCACGGAGGTGTCGGGGCATGGGGGCGCTCCCTGTCGGACGGTGAGGGTCGGAAAGCGCTTTCTCGCTGCCCGCACCACGGTACTGACAGCCAGTGACGACCGTCAATGGTCCTCTGGTAAGCGTTTTCCTGCCCGGTCCTCGACATCGTCTCCGGCATCCCGAGCGCGCCGACAACATCACCTGCGGGCGCGCTCACGCCCAGGCAGAGCACGAACCAGTGCCACCAGGCCGCCATGTACGAGGGGAAGGCCGCCCAGCTCGCTGAATCCGACCCACGCGATGTCGTCATGCTCGTCGGGCGCACGGTTGGTCGGAGAGCCAACCCAGTCTCCAACCTGCCAGACGCCCACGCGAACGGCGTCCTCACCACTGCCGGAATGCAGGTCACCCAACCGTGAGGCGGACTCCGCCACAATCTGAACGCCGAGTTCCTCGCGCATCTCACGCGCGAGGGCCTGTAGTTCCGACTCACCGGCTTCGACATGGCCCCCTGGTAGATCCCAGAGATCTGGGAATGCCCGGCGGGTCGGGCTGCGGTGTACCAGTAGGACCGCGCCGTTTTCCACGAGTGCGCCGGTGACGACGACATGCATGACGGGAGTGGAGCACAGAGGTGGGACAAGCTCGCTCCAGTGCCCTACCGGGCTGCCTCTCGACGCCATGTGTCGGCGAGGAGGCCGTAGGTGTAGCCGTCCACCCAGCCCAGCTCGGCGTGCCAGGAATCGCCGGCGCCGTGCTGCTCACGACGCATGCCGACCTTCTCAAGGATGCGCACCGAGGCGAGGTTGTCCGCGAAACAGCCGGCGGTGATCCTCCGAATGCCGAGCCGGTCGAAGGCGTGCGCCACCATCGCGGTGACCGCCTCGGTCGCGTACCCGTGGCCGCCGTAGGCGGGATCGAAGGTGTAGCCGAGGTGCGCCTCGGTCCGTGGTGGCATGCCGGGTTGACCCATGCCGTCGACGACCTCGAGCGAGACGGTTCCGATCACCACGCCGTCGAGCGTGGCCGCCATGCTGTGGTCGTCGGGGTCCGCGGCCGCGCGTTGCCACGCCGCCCGGAAGGATGCCGGGTCGACCTGCGTGCGGAGAAGCCAGCGCGTGACCTGCGGCAGATTGCGGTACTCCAGGATCCGGTCGACGTCCTCGTCCCGCACCGGGCGAAGCACGAGGCGTTCAGTGCGTACGGTGCTGTACTCCATGAGGCGGCACGCTAGCGCACGACGGTCAGCGTGTACGGGTCTCCCAGACCGGCCGCTGGGGCTCGTCGTTGTGCACGATGATGTCGACGCGATCGGTCGGGCGGACGGCAGCGAGGTAGAGCCGTTGGGAGGGGATGTAGCGCTCGCGCCAGCGCCGTTCGACGTCGGCCCGAGATGACACCCGGCTCTCTCGGATCAGGGCACGCTCAACGGTCCTCTCGAGCGTGGTCGACACGAAGATGCGCAGGTCCCACCGGTCGATCAGTTCCGGGCGCATGAGGAAGACGCCGTCGAAGAGCAGCACGGCGTCGGCGGGGGCGCTCGTGACCGGCGGGGACAGGACGGCGTCCGTCGTGTGGTCGTAGACCGCGGGTTGGAAGCGCCGATCTCCGCCCGGGCCGAGCGGATCGAGCAGAACGCGGTTCAGCGCGTCACGGTCGTGGGTGTCGTGGTAGCAGCCTTCGGCCGAGTACTCCCCGCGCGGATAGCGCTGTGCCCGGGGCAAGAGGAAATCATCGATCGTCGCCCGGATGACGTCGCGGCCCTGTTCGCGCAGGACGACGGCCAGTTCGTCGGCGAGGGTGGTCTTGCCTGTCGCGGGCGGTCCGTCGACGGCGACCCGCGTCGGGTGGGCGGCCGCGACGCTGCCGACCGCGTCAGCCAGGCGGCGCAGCATCTCGTCGCGGGTGCCGTGCTCCATGTCCTGCACCGTCCTGGTCTGGCGAAAGGAGTCGTGTCCACCCGACCCTATGCGCGGCGGCACTCCCTCCGGCGGGGAGTCGAACCCACCGTGGGCGGGAGGTGTCGTCGCGCGGCCACCGTCTCGTACGCCCGCCGCGCACCCGACGGCGGCAACACGGGGTCGTCGGGCCGGTCCGGGTGACGCCACGGCGGGGCGATCCACCCGCCCCGCCGTGGTCCCGCCGCCGCGGCCGGTCAGTTGTCGGCCGGTGGGGCCGTCAGCTCGGCGTGCCGCACCCGGTAGTCCCCGTGCGTCACGGTGGCGAACGCGGCAGGCGCGAGGCAGGTGCCGATCCGGGACGGACCCCACTGGCCCGCCTCGTTCTGGTCGGCGCTCGCCGCCCAGGTGAAGCCGACCCGGTCCCGGTTGCGACCGCCGTCCTGCACGCTGAATCCGACCCGCTTGCCGAGGAAGTCGCTGGCCTGCTCGTCGGCGCGGGTGACGATGGCGGTGAGGGTCGCATGACCAGGGCTCGTGATCATGCAGTCGACCGCCGCTTCGAACCGTACGGTGATGCCCTGCGTGGCCAGCCGGTGTGCGACCCGGACAGTACCGGTGGCGTCGGCCGGCGAGCCGTTCTCCCCGCCGGGAAGCGGGATCGGTCGGCTGTACGGCACCGACCGGACGTCGAAGGCGAACGACCGCACGTCGTCGTCCTGCCCGTACGGGAGGGCGAACTCCGCCGACCCGGTCAGCCGGGCCGGGCTGCGGTCGGCCGCCCCGACCGGTGCCCCCGCCACCGCGATGACGGTCGCCGCGACCATTCCCCACCCGAGTGTTCTGCGCATGTTCGTCCTCCCGATCCGGCCGCGGTGTCGCGGCCCTGCGATACCTCGACGGTCGGCGATACGGGACGAAGATCGATCCGCTGGGAGGGGGAAGCCGTTACCTCGCGTACGGGAAAGCGGTCCGCGTCTGGTGGCATGGCGCCTCAGGTCGTGGACGCCGGTTCGGCGGCTCGGGGAGTGAAGAAGCGGACGATGTCGTCCGCCGCGGTGGGGGACAGCATCATCGCCTGCACCCGTGCGGACATCTCGGCGATCGGGTGGATCCTGGCGAACATCGCGTCCTCGTACGACCGGATCGCCGCGTCAGGGTCGGCGGGGTTGGCGGCGAGTCGGCCGGCGAGTTCGGCGGCGTCGAGCATGGCCTGGTTGGCGCCCTCGCCGACCGGCGCCATGAGGTGCGCGGCGTCGCCAAGGAGGGTGACGCCCGGCCGGCTGGACCAGCGCGTGTCGATGGGCGTCGCTTCGATCAGGCGCGGCGTCGGCGCGCTGTCGGCGGCCTCGATGAGCGCGGTGAGGCGGGGGTCCCAGCCGGCGAAGATGTCCAGCAGAGCGGGCTTGTCACGGAGGGTGTCGACGGGGCGGTCGTCCGCGCGCAGCGAGATCCCGACGCGGAGGCTGCCGTCGCCGAGGCGCTGCGCGGAGAGGATCTGGTTCACGCCGACGCACCACAGGTTTCCGGGGCCGACCAGCTCGGCGAGACCCGGGTGGCGCCGGTCCACGTCGCTGACCATCAGCTCTACCACGGCGGACACGGGGGACAGCTCGACGTCGACGAGCAGTGGTCGGACGATCGAGCGCGCGCCGTCCGCGCCGACGAGGATGTCGCAGTGGCTTCGGTGGCCGCCCTCGAAGGCCAGTTCCCAACCGCCGCCAGGTCGCGGGGTCGCCGCGACGAGCCGGCGCCGCCAGACGACCGTGTCGCCCGGGAGGGAGTCGAGCAGAAGGTCACGCAGCGCGCTGCGGTCGATCTCGGGGCGCCCGGAGAACGAGCCCGGTTGCGGCTCGTGGTGCACCAGGATCCGACCGCTCGGGTCGACGATGCGGTGCTCCTCGCCCTCAGGCCGCGCCTGCGACCGGAACCCGTCGGCGAGGCCCGCCTCGGCCAGGGCCCGCTGCCCGGACTCCGGGTGCAGGTCGAGCGTGCCGCCCTGCGACCGGGCGGACCGGCTCGCGTCGCGCTCGTACACCACCGCGTCGATGCCGTGCCGGTGCAGGACCCGCGCCAGTGTCAGTCCGCCGAGCCCGCCACCGGCGATCGCGATTCGCATGCCTACCCCTTTGCCGTACACTGTATTGGTGGATACAGCGTACGGTAGCGAAGCGTTGCCCGTTTGGGAACGGCCCGAGCCCCAGCCGCGGGCGGTGCCGGTGCCGTTGAGCCGCGAGAAGATCGCCGCGGCGGCGATCCGGCTCGCCGACGCGGACGGCCTCGATGGGCTGTCGATCCGCAAGATCGCCAAAGAGCTCGGGGTCGGGCCGATGCGGCTGTACGACTACGTGCTCAACAAAGCTGAACTGCTCGATCTGATGGTCGACGCCGTCTACGCCCGGATCGCCGAGGTCGACAAGCAGCCGGAGTGGCGGGCCACGGTGCTGGCCATCGCGCACGCGACCCGCCGCGCCGCCCTCGACCACGAGTGGTTCTCCGACCTGCTCGGCGCAAGGCCGCACCTGGGTCCCCACGCGCTCGCCGTGGGCGAGGCGACCGCGGCGGCGCTGAGCCGGTCTCCCGCCGTGCGCGGCATCGACGATCTCCAGCGGGCTCTGGGCGCCCTCAACGGCTTCCTCATCGGAGCGGTCCGCAGGGAGGTCACCGAGCGTCGCACCGCCCGTTCCACAGGCACCGACGAGGCCGCCTGGCAGGCCAGCCTCGGCCCGTACCTCACCCGCATGCTGAACACCGGCAGGTACCCCACGATCGCCCGGCTCGTCATCGACGGCGCCCACCTCGATGCCGAGGAGACCTTCAGCCACAATCTGACCACCGTCCTGGACGGCATCACCGGCGCGTGATCCACGGCCCGCCGGACGCGGTGCGACTGTGTTCAGGCGGGCGTCGTCGCCCAGGAGGGACGCCAGGTATCCACGGGCAGCGGCGCCAGACTCCGCAGGTGGTCGATGACCGCCCGCAGGCCCGGGTGCGGGTTCGCCCGGGGGAGGACGAGTGAGAGCGGGTAGGCGAGCGTCGGGTCCTGGATGGGGATGCGGCGCAGGTCGTGGTTCGTCGGCCAGAGGTACCTGTCGCGCGAGCCGACGAGTGTCGCCACGTCGGCGGAGTCCGCGAGGACGTCCAGGAGCACCTCGTCGCCGAAGTGCGGCCCGGCGGCGTCGACGCGAAGGTCGAAGTGGGTGACCAGCTGATCGTAGAAGTCCGCCCATTCGCTTCGCGGCGCGATACCCGGCACCCAGATCCGGTGCCCGCGCAGCTGGACGGGTGTCAGCGTCCGTGCGGAGGCGAGCGGGTGTCGTGGGCCGACGAGGAGTTCCAGCGGGGAGTCGAAAGCGTGGACCATCCGTACGTCGCGCGGCAGCACGGCCGGGTCGGTCACCGAGCGGAACGACGCGTCGACGTCGCCGGCCTGGACCGCGGCGACCGCCGCGCGCGGGTCGTCGACGCGCAGGGTCACCACGTCGAGGGCGGTTTCCGGGTGCGCGCGCCAGAAGTCGTGCAGGACCACGGCCTGCGCGGACCGCAGGCCGAGAACGTCGATCCGCAGGGCCCGCGAGCCCGGCCGGATCGCGGCCACGGCGCGGTCGGCCCCGGCCACGATGGCCCGGGCGTGCGCGAGGAAGGCCTGGCCGTCGAGTGTCAGCTCGACCCCTCGGGCGGTACGCGTGAACAGCCGCACGCCGAGTTCGCGTTCGAGAGCGGCGATCCGCTTCGACACGGCCTGCTGCGTCACGCCCAGCTCGTCGGCGGCGTGTTGCAGTTGCCCGAGCTCCGCCGCGCGGACGAACGACCGCACCCCCTCGGTATCCACCGACCCATTATGCGGACGCACAACCGATCGTTGTGGCTCGCCCGACGGGCGGTTGTTTGACCTGCGGCGGGTGCGCCAGGTGTGCTCCGGTGACCCGATGATCGGTTGTCGCGAGGGAGTCGCATGCGCGTGCGGTTGGGGCCCGATGTCGGGTGGCTGTGGTCGGCGTACGCGGTCAGCACCTACGGCACCTGGATCGCCTTCGGGGCGTTCCCGCTGATCGCGGTGCACGTGCTGGGCTCGCCGGCGTTCGCCGTGTCGCTCCTGGACGCGGCCGGGCTCGCCGTCTCGGCGACTGTCGCCTTCGCGCTCGGGCCGTGGGTCGAGCACCGGGCCAAACGGCCGGTGATGATCGCGATGGACCTGATCCGGTTCGCCGCGATGGCCAGCGTGCCTGTCGCGTACGCCCTGGGTGTGCTCTCCTACGGCCACCTGCTGGTCGTCTCGGTCATCTCCGGGACCGCGGGCATCGCCTTCGCCGCGGCCTCCGGCGCGTACCTGAAACACCTCGTCCGCCGCGACCACCTCCTGGTGGCGAACGGTCGGTTCGAGGGCACGGGCTGGGTGGCGACCGCTGCCGGTCCGCCCCTCGGTGGTGCGCTCATCGGGCTGCTCGGCCCGGTCGTCACCGTCCTGGCCGACGCCCTCAGCTACCTGCTGTCCGCGCTGGCTGTCGGGCGCGTCGGCGGAGGCGACGTCGCGGCGCCCCGCGACCGGGTCACCCGACTGCGCCCCGTCGACCTTCTGCGGGGCTGGCGGTTCATCCTCGGCGGCCGCGTCCTGCGGGGTCTGTTTCTCAACTCGATCCTGGTCGGTGGCCTCATCATGGCCACCGCGCCACTGCTGGCCGTCCTCCTGCTGGGCGAGTACCACTTCCCGGCCTGGCAGTACGGTCTCGCCTTCGGCGTTCCGGCGCTCGGCGGCTTCGTGGGCGCCCGGCTGTCCGCGGGTCTGGTGGCCCGCCACGGTCGGCACCAGGTCATGATCGTTTCCGGTTGGCTGCGGTCGCTCTTCCCACTCGGTCTGGCGTTCGTCGGCCCCGGCATCCCCGGCCTCGTCACGGTGATCCTGGTCGAGGGCCTGCTGATCACCTGCATGGGCATCTTCAACCCGATCTCCGCCACCGAACGCCTGCAACGGATTCCCGTCGACCACACCGCCCGGATCCTCAGCACGTGGAGTGCCACCGGCAAGCTCCTGCAGGCCGTCCTCATGGTGGCCTGGGGTGTTCTGGCCACCCTCACCAGCCCGCTCGCCGCCATCACCATGTCCGGCGTCCTCCTGCTCGCCACCCCGCTCCTGCTGCCCGGACGGACACAGTGGTCCACCCCCGAGCCGGCCTCGCCCGCCCAGGACGTCCGGGTCGCCTGACCCACGGCGATGCCCCGGGTGCCGCAGACTGGGGAGATGTCGGACGTGACAACCCCTCGGGTCGTGGCAGGGGCGGACCTCGCCGGGTTCACCAGCGGACAGCTCCTGGACGTGCTGACGGCCGTCACGGTGATCCTCGCTCTGCCCCAGTCGGCCGCCGCGCACGTCGACGCGATCGCCGTGGCCACCGGTCAGGGCGAAGAGTGGCGACTCACCCAGGGCATCCGCTCCTGGGAGGCCAACCCCCGCGTACGCCACCTGCTGGTGGCGAACGGGAATCCGGCCGAGGCGACGTACACCGACATCACCCTCGATCACCTGCGTGGTCTCGGTCTCCGTCGGATCGACGGGGTGGTGCTCCAGACCGAGCCGGCCCCGAACACCGGCCTCCAGGCCGACTGGATCGTCCGGCAGGTCCGCGACCTCAACATCGCCAGCCTCGCGCTGGTCGTCTCGCCCTACCACCTGCCGCGCGCCTATCTCACCGTGCTCAAGGCGGCCAGCAGGGCAGGCGTCCGGCTGCCCGTCATCCCCGTCCCGGTGGCCGTCGACCCCCACACGCCCGTTCCCGAGACCGGCGCCACCGCGTACGACCTCATGGGAGGAGAGGTGCGGCGCATCCTCACCTACCAGGGCGCCGGATGGGTCGCCACCACCGACGAACTCCAGCAGCACCTGCGCTGGCTGTGGAGCCGGCACGCGTCGCTGCTCACGGCACCGGCGTCCCCGCCCCCGCCTACCGAGGAGCCCACGAGTGCGCGTCAGCCTGGCGACGAGCGCCGGTAGGGCCGGCCGGCCGAACGAGGACTTCGTCGGTGCTGTTCCGGGCGCTGTCGTGCTGCTGGACGGCGCCGGCATCCCGGGCGCCGAGGCGCTCTGCTCCCACGGCGTCGCCTGGTACACGCGTCGCCTCGGCGGCACGCTGCTCGGCCACCTGTCACGCGACGACGGGCAGGACCTCGCGGCCATCCTCGCCACCGCCATCGGCGAGGTCGCCGCCGAGCACGCCGACACCTGTGCCATCGCGGACCCCGCGAGCCCGCAGGCCACCGTCGCGCTGGTCCGCGCCCACCGGGGACGCCTGGACCATCTCCTGCTCGCGGACTCCTTCCTCATCCTCGACCAGGCCCGCTCCGGCCCGCTGGTGATCACCGACGAGCGCGAGGTGGTCGCCAGGCGCGACTGCGCGGCACCCCTGGACGGCGTCGCGCCGGGAACGCCCGATTACGACCGCGTCCGCGCCTCCTGCGTCACCGCGCTGCGGGCGCGCCGCAACAAGCCCGGCGGTTACTGGATCGCGAAGGACGACAGGCGTGCCGCGCGGGAGGCGGTGACCGGCAGCAGCTCCCTCACCGACCTGAACGGCGTGGCGCTGGTCAGCAACGGCGCCAGCCGCATCGTCAACCCGTACGGCCTCACCGACTGGCCCGGCGTCCTGGAACTGCTGCGCGCCAGCGGGCCGGCCGGCGTCATCACCCGCGTCCGGCAGGCCGAAGCCCAGGCACCCGACGCTCAGGTCCCGGACGACGCCACCGTCGCCCACTGCACGCACCTGCGTCACTAGGACTGGACGATGGACGGCCCCCGGGGCCGTGCTGGCGGAGTCACTTCAGCGCGGCCACCTTGCGCAGCAGCACCGAGCGTTCGCGCTGGTTGGCGCAGAGCCGGGCCGCCAGCTCCAGTTCGGCGCGCGCCTCCGGTCGCCGCCCGAGCCGGACCAGCAGCTCCCCGCGCACGGTCGGAACCAGATGCGAACCGGGGAGCTGGTCCGCGGCGATCAACTCGTCCACGATGGCCAGGGCGGGCGCCGGACCCGAGGCCATCGCCACGGCCACGGCCCGGTTGAGCGCGACCACCGGCGAGGGCGCGACCCGGCCGAGCGCCTCGTAGAGCACCACGATCCGGTCCCAGTCGGTCGCCTCGGCCGAGGGCGCCGACGCGTGGGTGGCCGCGATCGCGGCCTGCAGGCCGTAGGGGCCGAGGCCGCGGGTCGCCGCCCTGGCCAGCGCGGCCAGCCCACGGCGGATCGCCGGAACGTCCCACCGCCGGCGGTCCTGGTCCTCCAGCAGGATCGGTGAGCCGTCCGGGGCGGTCCGGGCCGGGAAGCGGGCGGCCGTCAGCTCGCACAACGCGAGCAGGCCGTGCACCTCCGCCTCGTCCGGCTGGAGTACGGCAAGCGTGCGGGTCAGCCGGATCGCCTCGTACGCGAGGTCGGGGCGCAGCAGGTGGTCGCCCGATGTGGCCGTCGACCCCTCGGTGAAGATCACGTAGAGGACGCTGAGCACGCCGCCCAACCGTTCCCGGCGCTCGCCGGCGGCCGGCAGTTCGAACGGCACGCCGGCCGCCGCGATCGTCTTCTTGCCTCGGGTGATGCGGGCCTGCACGGTGGGCACCGGCACGAGGAACGCCCGGGCGATCTCCTCGCTGGACAGGCCGCCGACCACGCGCAGGGTCAGCGCCACCCGGGCGTCGCGGGAGAGCACCGGGTGGCAGCTGACGAACATCAGGGCCAGGATGTCGTCGTCGATCCGGTCGGGGTCGATGTCGTCGTGGACCGCCGGGTCGGCCGCCAGCAGGGCGTACCTGTCCCGCAGGGCCGTCCGGCGACGGATCGCGTCGATCGCCCGCCGCCGGGCCGCGGCCATCAGCCAGCCGGCCGGATTGGCCGGAGCGGCCACCGGCCACGACACCAGCGCCTCCGCCACCGCCTCCTGGGCCGCGTCCTCGGCCAGCCCGAAATCGCCTGTGAATCGGGTCAGCGCGGCGACGATCCGCGCCGACTCGATCCGCCAGACAGCCTCGACGTCGGCCGTGCCCATCAGACCTGGCCGGTGCTCTCGCTGATCTGCGGGACCTCGTCGGCCTCGGCCACCCGGCGGACCTCGATCTTGGAACCGGGGACCGCCGGGAACCGCTTGGCCCACTCGACCGCCTCCTGCGTGGACGCGACGTCGAGGAGGAAGTAGCCGCCGAACAGTTCCCTGGTCTCTCCGTACGGCCCGTCGGTCACCACCGGGGTCTCGCCGCTGAAGTCGACCACGACGCCTCGGCCCGGATCGTCCAGCCCCTCGGCCGCGAGGAGGACGTCGGCCTTCATCATCTCCTCGATGAACCGGCCGGTCGCGGCCATCGCCTCGTCGATCGACGCCATCATGGCCGCGTTCGTCTCGTCGGTGCCCCGCATGATCAGCATGTACCTCGGCATCGCGATCTCCTCGTCCGGCGGGGCTGCCTCTCAGCCCTCGCACCGTACGTCGAACGAGCGGGCCGCGGATCGACACGACGCTCGGGAAATCTCTCGCCGTGACGCAGCCGCTCCCTCGGGCCGGTGGTCCGGGCGGCCGGGGCGTACCATCGGAGGTATTGTTGAACATGTTCAAATAGAGTCTCCGATGTGGAGGGACCGTGAAGGTCGTCATTCCCGGTGGGACCGGACAGGTCGGCACGATCCTCGATCGGGCGTTGACCGCGGCGGGCCACGATGTCGTGCTGTTGACGCGCTCACCCCGGGGCCCAGGTCAGGTCCGCTGGGACGGCGCCACCCCTGGTCCCTGGGTCGAGCAGATCGACGGCAGCGATGTGGTGGTCAACCTGGCCGGGCGCAGTGTGAGCTGCCGGTACACGCCGGCGCACCTCGACGCGATGATGAGTTCACGGATCCGGTCGACGCGGGTGATCGGTGAGGCCATCGCCGCGGCTGCGCGGCCACCCGGGCTGTGGTTGCAGATGAGCACCGCGACGATCTACGCGCACCGCTTCGACGCGGCCAACGACGAGTACGACGGTCTGATCGGCGGTGGCGAGCCCGACGTGCCGGGGTACTGGGCGTACAGCGTCACGATCGCCCAGAACTGGGAGGAGGCTCAGCAGCGGGCGGCAACTCCCGACACGCGCAAGGTCGCACTGCGCTCGGCCATGGTGATGAGCCCCGACCGGGGTGGGGTGTTCGACGTGCTGAGCTGGCTCGCGCGACTCGGACTCGGCGGACCGGTCGCGGGCGGTCGGCAGTATGTCTCGTGGATCCACGACCAGGACTTCGTCCGCGCCATCCAGTTCCTGATCGAACGCGACGACCTGACCGGCGCGGTGAACCTGGCCGCCCCCGGCGCGTTGCCGCAGGGCGAGTTCATGCGGGCGCTGCGCTCGGCGTGGCGCATGCCGGTCGGCCTGCCGGCCACCAGGTGGATGGCCGAGGTGGGCGCGTTCGCGCTCCGGTCGGACACCGAACTGCTGTTCAAGAGCCGGCGGGTCGCCCCGGCTCGGCTCTCCGACGCCGGATTCACCTTCGACCATCCGCGGTGGCCGGCCGCGGCGGTGGACCTGACGGCACGGCGTCGCCGAGGCTGACCGCGAGTCGGTCGGCCGAGGACCCCGTCAGGCCAGCGGCACCTGCGCCGACCGGCCGCCGTCGCCGGCGGGACGCACACCCTCGGGGGTGGTGATCGGGGCGGCGACGATCCGGCTGGGCAGCACCGGCGCGTCCCGGCCCGTGCCGTGCCGGCCGTCGCCGCCGGACGACTGCTCGTGGTAGTCCTGCTCCACGTTGACCGACCAGACGTCGTGCGTACCGCCGGTGGCGATGTTCTCCACCGTGAGCATCGCGGTGAGCATCGAATGGTCCTGGTTGTTGTAGCGGTGCATGCCGTTGCGACCCACCGGGTGCACGTTCGGCACCGCCTCGGCTAGCCACGCGCGGATCACGTCCACGTTGTGCTGGTAGCTCTCGTCGTACACCGGGTAGGCCTTCGGCATGCGCACGACGTAGCCGGCCTCCACCACTCCGGGCCGGACCAGACCCAACCGCTCCAGCTCCGCGGTGGCCAGCGCCACGAGGTCGGCATCCGGGGTACGCCACATGTCGTCGTCCTCGAACACGAAGTACTCCAGGCCCAGGCAGGTGCGGCCGTCCTTGACGAGGTACGGCGACCAGGAGCCGAAGTTCTGGATCCGTCCCACCCGTACCCCCGGGTCGTGCACGTAGATCCAGTTGTCGGGGAAGGAGAATTCCGCCGGCACCACGAGCGCGACGGTCAGGAAGTCGCGGTAGCGCAGGTCGGCGGCGCAGGCCAGCACCTCCGGCGGCGCCGGCGGGCGCAGCGCGGTCACCAGCTCCGAGATCGGCATGGACGAGATCACGTGGTCGGCCGGTTCGGTGCGCTGCCCACCCGCCCCGTCGACCGTCACGCTTATCGCCCGCCGCCGCTTCGGGTCGCGGTGCACGGCGGTCACCCAGGTGCCGGTGGACAGCTGTCCGCCCCGCTTGCGGACCTGTTCAGCGCAGCGCTCCCACATCATCCCGGGCCCGTACTTCGGGTACTGGAACTCCTCGATCAGGCTGGTCACGTCCGTGCGGCGGCCACGGGGCAGCAGCGCGTTGCGGATCGCCGTGGCCAGCGACAGGTTCTTGATCCGCTGCGCGGCCCAGTCGGCCCGCAGCCGGTCCGCCGGCATCCCCCATACCTTCTCGGTGTACGTCTTGAAGAAGATCGAGTACAGCCGCCACCCGAACCGGGCCGACACCCAGCCCTCGAAGTGCGACTGGTCCCGGGGCGGGCGCAACCGGGCCCGCGCGTACGAGCCGAGGCAGCGGGCCGCCTCCGGCAGTCCCAGGTTGCGCAGCGCGTTCATCGCGCTGAGCGGGTAGTTGAACAGCGCGCCCCGGTAGAAGATCCGGCTCATCCGGGGCCGGGTCAGGAAGTCCTCGTCGGGCAGGATCTCGTGCCAGAACGCCTCCACCCGGGGCACCTTCGTGAAGAACCGGTGCCCGCCGATGTCGAACCGCCACCCGTCGCGCTCCACGGTCCGACTGATCCCGCCGACCACCTCGTCGGCCTCGAAGATCTGGACCGACCGGCCGTGCCGCAGCAGCTCGTACGCCGCCGTGAGCCCCGCCGGCCCCGCGCCGATGACCACCGTGCCGTGCTGCTCGCTCATGCCGCCGTACTCCCTGATCGCCCGCGATGGTTGAGGCGCGGCGCGTACCCGTTCTGCCCGGAATGTCACCTCGCGGTCGTGGTGTTTCCGCTCCGGAGGGGTGCGCGACGGCGTACAACAACAGGGGCGACACCCTCCCGCGGCGGGTGGGCCGGCGGACCGGGGGAGCGGGGCGGATGCACCGGTGGCGAAGCGGCGCGAGGACGCTGGCCCCCCGGTTGGCGGGTGGCGTCCGGGCCGTCGCGCGGCTGGTCCGCCGCGTTCCGCCGCCCTGGCCGTACGTGATCGGCCTGTTCGTCGGCGCGAAGGTGCTGCTGACCCTCCTCGGGCTGCTGGTGCTGCACGCCTGGGACGGCATTCCCGGCGCACCGCCCGCCGACGAGACGCTGATGTGGGCACAGCAGCGGGAGACCTCGGGGCACCGGTGGATCTCCTTCTGGTTCGCCTGGGACGGGCTGCTCTACCTGCGGCTGAGCGAGCTGCCCCTGACCGGGCCGTGGCGGGATTTCGGCTTCCCCCTGCTGTATCCGTTCCTGGCCCGACCGGTCGGCGCGCTGCTCGGCGGCGACAACGCCCTGGCCCTGCTGCTGATCAGCAACGTCGCGTTCCTGCTGGCCCTCGCCTACGGTTACCGGCTGGCCGAGCTGCTGCTCGGCGACGCGGGCGCGGCCCGCCGGTTCACCAGGTACCTGGTGCTGCTGCCGACCGCGTTCCTGTTCCAGGCCGCGTTGACCGAGTCGCTCTTCGTCTGCCTGGCGCTGGCCGCGTTCTACCACGCCGAACGGCGACAGTGGCTGCTGGTCGGTGTGCTCGGCTACTTCCTGGCGATGAGCCGGTCGGTCGGCCTGCTCGTCGCGCTGCCGCTGGCCCTGGTGCTGCTGCGCCAGCACGACTGGCGCCTCGGCCCGCGCGCCCTGCTCGGCTACCTGCGGATTGGCTGGCCGTTGCTGCTGCTGCCCGCCGGGTGGTTCACCTTCATGGCGTACTGCCGGTGGCGGGGTGGGGACTGGTTCGCCTACCAGCACGCCCAGCGGACCGGGTGGGGGATCGAGGTGCAGAACCCGGTGCCTGTGCTGTTCGGCGGCCTGGCCGGGGAGCCGCGCGACGCCGCGCGGGTGTGGTTCGCCGTGGCCGTGCTGGCCGTGCTGGTCGCCGGGTTCCGCCGCCGGGAGCTGGCCTACCTGGTCTACGGCGTCCTCATGGTGCTGGTGCCGCTGTCGATGGGTCCGGCGGTGTACAAGAGCCTGCTGCGGTACCTGCTCGCCGCCTTTCCGGTGGCCCTGGTGCTGGCCCGCTGGTCCCGCCGCGCCAGCGTCGACGTGTGGCTGACCGCTGCGCTCGCCGTGGTGCAGGGCGCGCTGTTCGTTCTCTGGCTCACCTACTGGACCCACATGATCATCTGATTGGGGCTGCCGCCGGGCGGGCAGGATGAGCGGATGACCGAGCCACGGGTGCGCCTCGACGACCTCGGCGCCTGGCTGATCAAGGGCAACGCCGACCTGGTCGACCTGACCGGCCGCTTCGCCCGCGACCCCCTGGTGACGAGCTGGTGCGTACGCCCCGGCTACCGGGCACGCCTGATGCGCGCCGGGCAGCCGGTGGTCTTCTGGGCCAGCGGGAGCCGCGGTCGACTGCCGTACGGGGTGTGGGGCGTCGGCCGGGTCACCGGGGACGCCGAGCCGGGCGCGCCTAGGCAGCCCTGGTCGGTGCCACTGGACCTGCCCATCCTCGCCGAACAGGACCGGGTGCCCCGGCCGCTGTTGCGCGCCGACGACCGGCTCGCCGCCCTGGAGGTGTTCCGTCAGCCGCAGGCCGCCAACCCCTCGTACCTGACCGTTGCCCAGTTCGCCGCCCTGCGTACCCACCTGCCGGCCTGAGCCCGCCCCGGCTGGCACCCGACCTCCGCCCCTGTGCGAGCCTGCTACCCGTCGTCGCACACACGCACCTTCGTGGAGGCCCGGTGTTCGCCCTGCCGCTGACCGAGGACGTCGAACTGCGCCCGCTGGACCCGTGGCGCGCCGAGGAGTTCCTCGCCAACCTGGACCGGGCGCGCGAGCACATCCAGCCCTGGGTCGCGTCCTCCTTCGTCGCCACCGACCTGCCGTCGGCCCGTGCTGTGTTGCAGCGGTACGCGGACCGCTGGGCCAGCGACAGCGGCGGCATCTGGGGGCTGTGGTGGCGCGGCACGCTGGTCGGCGGCGTCATGTTCGTGTCGTTCGACGCGACGCTTGGCGTCTGCGAGGTCGGCTGCTGGGTGGAGCCGGCGGCGCAGGGCAGGGGCATCGTCGCGCCGGCGGTCCGCCGGATCATCGACTGGGCGGTCCGCGAGCGCGGCATCCAGCGGGTGGAGTGGCGTACCAGCGCCGACAACACCCGCAGCAAGGCCCTCGCCGGCCGGCTCGGCCTGCGCCTGGACGGCACGCTGCGCCAGCTGTACCCGGGCCCGCGGGGACGCATCGACCTGGAGGTCTGGTCGGTGCTGGCGGACGAATGGCTGGCCGCGCCCACCGGCTCGTCACCCACCGTCCACTGACGACAGCGAATTTCTGTCGTACCCGCGCGGCACCATGCATCCATGGCCGTCCCCGCGCTCACCCCGCACCCCGACCCGCCGCGTTCCGTGCCGCTGCGTGAGGCGCGCACCCGGTTCAGTCAGCTCGTCGCGCTGGCCGAGCTGACCGACGCGGTCACCGTCGTCACCCGCGACGGCGATCCCCGCCCGGTCGCCGCGATCGTCCCCGCCGCAGCAGCCCGCAGTAGCGCACAGGCCCGCGCCGACGCCGACCGCCTCGCCGCGGTCACTGCCGGGTGGGCCCGCCGCCTCGACGAGCAGCACCGCCTCAGCAGCCAGCGGCACGCCGCCGAGCTGGGCGCGGTCCGTGCCGCGCTCGCCGAGGCGTGGGCCGAGCTGGACCGTCGGGTCGTCCCCGGCAGCGATCCGGCGCTGGCCCGGCTGCGCGCCGCGCACAACGACCTGCTCGCGGACTGACCCGACGGCCTCCCCGCCGACGACCTTCCCGCCGTCAGCCGGTGGCCGGGTAGGCGTGCGTCTCCGTCGCCTTGAGCGCCACCCAGACTCGCTGGCCGGGGGTCAGCCGTAGCTGGGCGGCGGCCGCGGGCGTCACGTCCGCGGCCACCCCGATCGGTCCGTCGAGCTGCACCCGCACGTTGTCGCCGTGCCGCTGGACTCCGACGACCGTGCCCGCCCAGGTGTTGCGGGGGCTGCCCTCGGGTCGGGCCGGATGCAGGGCCACCGACGCCGGACGGAACGCCACGAACGCCTCGCCCGCCAGCCGGTCCGCCACGGCGAGTGTCAGGTCCGGCGCGACGCGTACCTCGTGCCCGTCGGCCCGCCCCCGGTAGAGGTTCAGCCCGACAAGCCGAGCGACGTAGTCGGTACGCGGACGGGCCGTGACGCTCGGCCCGTCGCCCTCCTGCACCACCCGTCCCCCCTCCACGATGACCAGCCGGTCGGCCAGCGCGAGCGCGTCGAGCGGGTCGTGGGTGACCAGCACCGTCGCACCCGGGTGCGCGGCCAGGTGGCGGTGCAGTTCCGCGCGGGTGTCCAACCGGGTGCGGGCGTCCAGGGCGGCGAGCGGTTCGTCCAGCAGCAGCAGCGCCGGCGCCACGGCCAGCGCGCGCGCCAACGCCACCCGCTGCGCCTGCCCGCCGGACAGCTGCCGGGGCCGACGCGGCGCCTGATCGGCCAGCCCCACCCGATCCAGCCAGTCCCGGGCCGTGGCCCGCGCGGCGCGTCTGTCGATGCCGTGCCGGCGCGGCCCGAAGGCCACGTTGTCGAGCGCGCTCAGGTGCGGAAACAGCAGGTAGTCCTGGAAGACCACCCCTACCGACCGCCGTTCGGTGGGCACCCAGAAGCCTGTCGCCGGCCGGTCCAGGTCGGTGCCGTCGAGCGTGACGTGCCCGGCCGAGAGGGGGTGCAGCCCGGCAAGCGCGCGCAGCGCGGTGGTCTTGCCGGCGCCGTTCGGGCCGAGCAGCGCGACCACCTCGCCGGGTGCGACCCGCAGCGGGACGTCGAGCCGGAAGGCGCCCCGGTCGACGATGATCCGGGCGTCCAGCAGCGGACGGCTCATGCGCTTGTCATCCAGCGGTCCCGCAGTGCCACCAGGATGCTCACCGACACGACGAGCAGCACCAGGCTGAGCACGATCGCGGACTCCAGGTCGGTCTCCAACGCCAGGTACACGGCGAGCGGCATGGTCTGCGTCCGACCGGGATAGTTGCCGGCGAAGGTGATGGTGGCGCCGAACTCGCCGAGCGCCCGCGCCCAGCAGAGCACCGCCCCGGCGGCCAGCCCCGGCGCCACCAGCGGCAACGTGACATGGGTGAAGGTGGTCCACCGGCCGGCGCCCAGCGTGGCGGCCGCCTCCTCGTAGCGATGGTCCGCCGCCCGGAGCGCACCCTCCACCGCGATGACCAGGAACGGCATGGCGACGAACGACTCGGCCAGCACCACACCGGCGGTGGTGAACGGCAGCGTGACGCCGAACGTGGCGTCCAGCCAGCCACCGAGCAGCCCGCGCCTGCCGAAGACCAGCAGCAGCGCCACACCACCGACCACCGGCGGCAGCACCAGCGGCACGGTGACCAGGGCGCGGACCAGCCGTCGGCCGGGGAACTCGACCCGCGCCAGCAGCCACGCCAGTGGCACCCCGAGCAGCAGGCAGAACACGGTGGCCAGCGTCGCGGTCTGCACCGACAACCGCAGCGCGGTCAGCGCGCCCGGCTCGGTGAGCCGCTGCGGCAACGTCGTCCACGGCGCCCGGAGCACCAGCCCCGTCAGCGGCAGGACGAGGAAGAGCAACCCGAACCCGGCAGGGATCAGCAACGCCGCCGGAACGCGTCCCCGCCGCCGGGGTACGGCGGTGCCGAGGGCCCGACTCACGGCGCCTGGAAGCCGGCCTCGGCGAGGACGGCCTGGGCCGGCGCCGAGCGGACGTACGCGACGAAGGCCCGGGCGCCGGCCCTGTTCGGTGCGTCCTTCACCGCGACGATCAGATAGTCGTTGACCGCCCGCGCCGACTCGGGAAACTCGACCCCTGTCACGTCGGCGCTCGCCGCCCGCGCGTCCGTGCGGTAGACCAGGGCGGCGTCGACCTCACCGAGCCTCACCTTGGCCAGCGCGCCCTTGACGTCCTGCTCCAGGGTCACCGGGGTCAGCGTGACGCCGGCCGCGTCGAGGGCCGACCGGGCCGCCGCGCCGCAGGGCACCTGGTCGGCGCAGAGCGCCACCTTCACCCCCGGGCGGGTCAGGCCGGCCAGCCCGGTGACCCCAGCCGGGTTGCCCCGGGGCACCGCGATCACCAGTTGGTTGCGCGCGAAGACGCTCGGTGTGCCGTCGGCGTTGCCGGCCTCGGTCACCGTCGTCATGTTCCTCGGCGCGGCCGAGGCGAAGACGTCCGCCGGCGCGCCCTGGTTGATCTGGTTGGCCAGGGCGGAGCTACCGGCCAGGTTGAGGGTGACAGTGGTGCCCGGGTTGGCGGCCTCGAAGTCCCTGCCGATCCTGGTGAACGACTCGGTGAGCGACGCGGCGGCGAACACCGTCACCGTGCCGGTGACCCGGCCGTCCGCGGCCGCGCCCGCGGAACCCGGGTCGTCGCCACCGCCGCAGCCGGCCATCACCAGTACGGCGAACGCCGCCACGGCGGCCAGCGTCGTACGCCCACCCCGCCCGGTCATTCGCCGGCCCCCGTCCGGGCCGGGGCGGCGGGGGCGGCCCGCTCCACCACCACGGTGGTCGACTTGATGACCGCGACCGCCACCGAGCCCACCCGCAGGTCCAGGTCGTCGACGGCCTCCCGGCTCATCAACGACACCACCCGGAACGGACCGGCCTGGATGTCGACCTGGGCCATCACCGTGTCCTTGCGGACGTCCACGACGATGCCGCGCAGCCGGTTGCGCGCGGAGGAGAACCCGGCGCCCGCGTCCGGGTCGGCGGCCTGAGCGCGGGCGAAGGCGGCCAGGTCGACGCCCTCGATGATCCGATGACCGTGGCCGTCGCGCCCGGCGGGCAGCCGCCCCGCGTCCACCCAGCGGCGGATCGTGTCGGCGCTGACGCCGAGCAACTCGGCCGCCGCGCCGATCCGGAAAGTCGTCACCGGCTCACCGTAGACCTCGCATCCGCAAGTACGGAAGGCCCGATCGAGCCGTATCCACATGGTCGGATGCGCACGATGCCTTGCACATGCGCCACCTGCCCGAAGGGCCTGCTCCCCGCCCGGCGCCCCGGCGTCTCCGCATGATCGCGCTCGATTCAGGATCGAGTAACGTCGTTCTTGGCTGAGGCCACTGTCTCCTGGTTCGAGCACGATCATGGCCGGGGCGCCGGGCGGGGCCTCAGCAGTTGCGCAGTTCGGGGGACTGGTTGAGCAACTGGCCGCGGGTCGACACGAAGCGCCGGTAGCGCTCCCCGTCGACTGCCGACGGGCGGAACGCGGCGACCCGGTGGCAGTTCTGGAAGGCCAGGCGTACGCCGAAGTGCCGTTCCAGGCCGGCGCGGATGGCGTCGCTCGCGAGCGCCCGCAGCAGTTGTCCCCGGTCCTCGTCGGTGGGCGGCGGGATGACGTTGTCGGCGACGTCGGCGTCACCGGATTCCAGGTCGGCCACCACCCGGCTGACGGTGGCCCAGGCGTACGGCAGGGAGTCGCGGACGCAGGCGATGAACGCCTCGTCGTCGACGGGGCCGCGTTCGGCGGCGTCGAGCAGGGCGGGCGGGACGGTGAGTGACATGGTTCTCCTCCGCTTCCAGCTAATGGTTACCGTTTTCATTAACGGTGTCGGAGTGAGCACACCACGTCATCGGGAAGACGTCAACGATGAACGGCGCGGCGGGTCCCAGGCCGCGCGGTGAACAGGCAGATCAGGGGCGGCGGGGGTGGCCCTTGAGGTGTCGGCCCAGTTCTCGGGCGATCTCCCGGTTGGCGTCCCGCTCGGCGAGCGTCTGCCGCTTGTCGTAGGAGCGCTTGCCCTTGGCCAGGGCCAGCTCGACCTTGGCGTAGCCGTTCTCGAAGTACATCGACAGCGGCACCAGGGTCACACCGCCCTCCCGGACCTTGTCCAGGATCCGGTCGATCTCCGCGCGGTGCAGCAGCAGCTTGCGGTTGCGCCGGGGGGCGTGGTTCGTCCACGTGCCGTACGCGTACTCGGCGATGTGCAGGCCGTACAGCACGATCTCGCCGTCGCGTTCGTGCGCGAACGCGTCCACCAGCGAGGCCCGCCCCTCGCGCAGCGACTTCACCTCGGTGCCGACCAGCACGATGCCCGCCTCGTAGGTGCGCAGCACCGTGTACTCGTGCCGGGCCTTCTTGTTCGAGGCGATCAACCGGCGGTCGGGCTGCTTGGACGGGCTCACCCGGCGACGATATCCGCCCCGGCGTCAGCCGGTCACCGGGTGGTCGTCCGCAGCCGCCCCATCAACTCCCGTACCGCGTCGGGGAACGCCTCCTGCGACTCGCACGGCCAGTGCCCCATGATCGGCGGCGGCACGCTGTCGCTGGGTGGCGCCACCACGTCCTGCGGGTCGGTCAACCGGCGGTCGACCGTCGCCGCGGGCCCGGTCAGCTTCTCGACATCGCCGGGCCGGTGCGACGCGAAGATCCAGCCGCCGATCGGGTCGGTGTCACGCCACAGGTTGAGCCACCGCCAGCCGACCCGCTCACCGATCTCGCGCAACGCCGCGTCGTCGGCGTACGCGGGGAACAGCCGCGAGTACAGCCGGCCCAGGGGAGACCCGTAGGTCAGCAACGCGACCCGGTCGGTGATCCGGGGCGGCAGTTGCAGCACCGTCGCGGCGAGCAGCACCGAGCCGTGACTGTGCCCGGCGAGCAGCACGCGTTCGCCCTGCTCGACCAGGTAGGAGATCCGTTTGGTCAGCTCCGGCACGGCCCGCTCGGCGTAGCAGGGCGGCGCGAAGGGGTGCGCGCCCCGGGGCCAAAAGGTGCCCAGGTCCCACAGCACGCCCACGTACCGGCGGAACCCCGCCGTGCGGTACGCGAAGAGGCCGCTGATCACCAGCCAGAGGAGGATCCCGGCGATCACGTAACTGCCCGAGCCGATCAGGAAGTTGACCATGTTCTCGGGCACCCCGATGAAACGCTGGGCCGTGTCACCGGGGTAGAGCTGGAGCAGACCGAGCACGCTCGTGGCCAGACCGAGCGCGGCCAGCACGGCGCACACCACCGAGAGCGGCTCCAGTCGTTCGGTGAACCGGGCGCGGGCCACTGCCTGTTCGACCCGGCGAAGCCGGTCCGCCGCCTGTCGCGGCGCGTGCGGGAAATCGGCGGCCACGATCGCCCGGGCGGCCCGCCGTCGCCCCGGCGCGGTCAGCACGGTGACCACGACGCCCACCAGCAGGGCGGTCAGCACCGCGAGGAAGAACCCGAAGATCGCCCACTTGTACGCCAGTGGAGGGCTGGTGGCCTGCCGGTCCGCGGTCGTCCCCTCGCGGTCGAGCAGGTCCGCGACCCGGTAGACCAGTTCGGCGGCGAAGGCCACGGCGAGACCGGCGGCGATGGTGACGAAGACCGGCGCTCCCAGCGCGCGTATCGCCGACTTGCGCTGCCCGGCGCCGCGCCGCCAGATCACCTCCGCGGCCAGGGCGGCGACCAGCACGGTCTGGCTCACGAACAGCCACGCCAGGATCGCGCCGTAGCCGGGCAGCGCGCCACCCCGCGGCCACGGGGCCGGACTGACGACGACGTGCACGACCACCAGGATGGTGAGACCGCAGGCGACCGTGCGCAGCCCACGGGTCGCACCGTCCACCCCGGGCGCCGCTCCCGGTCGGTCCGGAGGTGCGTCCGCGCATCTTCGAGCCGTTCTTCACCACCAAGCCGGTCGGGGCGGGCACCGGGCTTGGGCTGGACATCTCGTACCGGATCGTGGTGCACAAGCACCACGGCGACGCGCCGATTACCTAAAGACAGCGATTGGTTGCTGGCAGTAGTCTCGGGCGCGTTCGTGATCCCCGCCCCGAGGGAGGGTCCATGGAGTCGATGGCCCGCCAGCGCACCTCCGTCGAGGACGACGGCAACCCGGACGATCCACCGGCCACGATGCTGCCGGAGCTGGAGGATCGCGAGTGGCTGCACCACGCGCAGGAGTTCGCGCACACCAGCTTCTGGGCGGTGGCCCGCCGGCTGCCCCGGCTGGTCCGGGAGGCGGTCGGGCTGGCCTGGGCCACCAACCGTCGGGACACGGTCACCTCGATCGGCCTGAACATCGCGGCCGGGGTGATGACCACGTTCGGCCTGCTCGCCACGACCAGCGTGCTGCGGGAGTTGTTCGCCGCCGGTCCCACCCCGGACCGCGTCCGCTCGGCCCTGCCGGCGCTGATCGTGGCCGCGTCGGCGGTGTCGGCGCGGGGCGGCCTCACCATCGCGGCGGGCTGGGCGCAGGCCCGGCTGACCCCGCAGATCAACTACCAGGTGGAGCTGCGGCTGTTCGAGGCCACCACGGCGGTGGACCTCGCCGCGTTCGACGACGCCGGTTTCGCCGAGGAGATGGACCGCGCCCGCGACCGGGGGATGGCCGAGGCCGCGTGGATCGTCGACCACACCGTCAACCTGGTCACCGGGGTGGTCGGGATGCTCGCCACCGCCGTCGCGGTGACCGTCATCCAGCCGCTGCTGCTGCCCTGCCTGCTGCTCGCGGCGGTGCCCCAGGCCGCCACGGCGGTACGGATGGCCCGGCGGGAGTACCTGGCGATGCTGGCCCGGATCACCCGGCGCCGTCGGATGTGGATGCTGGCCCACCTGATGGCCAACCGGCGTACCGCAGCCGAGGTGCGCGCGTACCAGATGCGTGACTTCCTGCTCGCCGAGTACCGCGGGGTGATGGCCGTCGAGACCCGGGCCGAGCTGCGGCTGGTCCGTTCGCAGACCGGCACCCGGGTCGTCGGCGCGACCATGGCGGGGCTGGCCACCTTCGGGGTGTACGCCGTCCTCGGCGGGCTGCTGCTGGGCGGGATGGTCGCCCTGGCCGCCGCCGCGACTGCCCTGCTCGCCCTGCAGTCCGCGCGGAACAGCATGGGCGTCGCGGTCGTCGCCACCAACTCGCTGTACGAGGACGCCCTCTACTACCAGGACTACCGGGACTTCCTGGCCCGCGCCCACGCCCGGGTGCCCGTCGGCGGCGACCGCTCGGCGGACGGCGTCGACGTGATCGAGTTGGACGAGGTGAGCCTGCGCTACCCGGACACCGACACCCCGGCGGTGGACCGGGTCAGCCTCACCATCCGGCGGGGCGAGGTGGTGGCGCTCGTCGGCGAGAACGGCTCGGGCAAGACCACCCTGGCCAAACTGATCGCGGGGTTGTACCAGCCGACCGGCGGGGTGATCCGGTGGGACGGCGTGGACGCCGCCGAACTGGACCCGCGCGCTCTCGGCGCCCAGGTGGCCGTGATGACCCAGGAGTGGTGGAAGTTCCCGTTCACCGCCGGGCAGAACATCCGCGTCGGCCGGCACGACCGTCCGCCGGACCGACCCGGCCCGAGCGTGCAGGAGGCGGCCGGGGCGGCCGCCGCCCACGACATGATCGTCGGCCTGCCGCACGGCTACGACACGCTGCTCGACCGGGAGTTCAAGGACGGCCACGAGCTGTCCGGTGGCCAGTGGCAACGGTTGGTCGCCGCGCGTGGCCTCTACCGTGACGCCGCCCTGCTGATCTGCGACGAGCCGTCGGCCGCCCTGGACGCCCGCGCGGAACACGCGTTGTTCCAGCACCTGCGCCGCCACCCCGACCGGGCGGTCGTGCTGATCACCCACCGGCTGGCCAACGTCCGGCACGCCGATCGGATCTTCGTGCTGGACCAGGGCCGGCTCATCCAGCACGGCAGCCACGACGAGCTGATGGCCGCCGGAGGCCTCTACCGGGAGCTGTTCGACCTCCAGGCCAGCGGCTACCGGGCCGGGACCGACGAGGCCCTGCCCCGCTGACCCGTGGCCAAGCCCGGGGCGGGGATCAGGCCGGTCGGTTGGGGCGCAGGAAGTCGGCCAGGACCCGGGTGTGGGTGGAGAACGCCAGCTCGACCGGGTCGGTGAGCACCAGCCACTCGGTCGCCTCGTCGGTGGGCGCCGAGGGCGGCAGGTCCTCCGCCGCCTGCTCGGGCAGCACCCCGAAGACCATCATGGTGCCGCCCGCCGGGGCGCCGTGCACCGCGAACAGGCGGGCGTCCCCGGCCGCGGCGACCAGCCCGGTCTCCTCGCGCAGCTCCCGCACGAGCGCGTCGGACCACTCCTCGCCGTACTCGATGAATCCGCCGGGCAGCGCGAGCTGCCCACGGGCGGGTTCGATGTCCCGGCGGACCACCACCACGCCCAGGCCGGTGGCGGTGCGTACCGGCAGCACCGCCACCGCGACGGGCAGGGGATTGCGCCAGACGGTCCCGCCACAGACGGCGCAGACCCGCGGCCACCCGGCCGCCGCCGGGTAGGCCGTGCCGCAGTAGGAGCAGTGCGAGTACGGCGTACCGGTCATGCCCCAGCACGTTACCCGGCCGTCGGCGGCGCCTCAGGTGGCCGGCGCGCCGGTGTAGAAGGCGGTCGTGCGCTCGGCGGCGGCCCGCGCCTCGTCGGGGTCGGTGCCGGCGGCGATGCTCGCCTCGCCCCACAGCCGGCTGCTCAGCTCCATGGCCCGCCGGCCCTCGTCGGAGGCGACCCACTCGGCGCTGTCCTCCGGTCGGACGCCGCTGCCGTCGCCGGACAGGTGGGTGGCCAGGCCGAGCAGCCCCAGGTCCCAGCCGACGCCGACGGCGCCGGGCCCGAACTGGGCCCACCGGTCCTGGTCGACGTGGGCGATGTGGTCCAACTCGAAGCGGGTCCGCTCGTCGTCGACAGGGGTGAGCCGCACCTCGATCCAGCTCACCTCGCCGCCGAACTCCCAGGTCGCGGTGAAGCGGTGCGGCGGATCGCAGCTCTGCACGGTGCCCCCGGCGTTGCCCTCCAGCTGGTACGTGCCGTGCAGCCGCAGGTCACCGCTGATCGGCAGGAACCAGCGCGGGATGCGCTCGGCGTTGGTGCAGGCGTCCCACAGGTCGTCGAGCGTCGCCTGGTAGGTCTGGCTGATCGTGCTCACCCGGGCCTCGCCGGCCTCCAGGGTGCGGCTGCCGACCTTCCGCTGGACGGCGTTGATCTGCTCGGTCGCGTCGAACATCAGGTGTTCCTCTCGTCGGATGGATCGGCCGATCCGCGCAGCCGACGCTCGCGTCGGCCCCGGGCCAGCTCGGTGGCGAGTGCTGCCAGGGGTGGGGTCCAGAACCGGCGGAAGTGCTCCAGCCAGCCGTCGACCTCGCGCAGCGGGCGCGGGTCGACCGCGTACAGCCGCCGGGTGCCTTCCGGCCGTACGGTGGCGAATCCGTTGTCCCGCAGAACCTTCAGGTGCTGGGACACGGCGGGCTGGGAGATGCCGAACTCGTCGCGGATGACCGCGCTGACCGCGCCGGCGGTCTGCTCGCCGCTGGCGAGCAGTTCCAGGATGCGGCGCCGGACGGGATCGCCCAGCACGTCGAAGGCGTGCACGACGACAGTTGTATCACCGCCGGCTTATTTAAGCCAAGTCTGAAACTCCGATGAGCTTGTCCAGCCGGATCGGCAGGTCCCGGATCCGGACGCCGGTGGCGTGGAACACCGCGTTGGCGACGGCCGCGGCGGAGCCGACGATGCCGATCTCGCCGATACCCTTCACCCCGGCCGGGTTCAGCTCGCCGTCGTGCTCGTCCAGCCAGTACGCCTCGATGGACTCCACGTCCGCGCAGCCGGTGATGTGGTACGTCGCCAGGTCGTGGTTGACCCAGTCGCCGTAGCGTTCGTCGAGCAGACCCTCCTCGTGCAAGGCCATCGACAACCCCATCGTCATGCCCCCGATGAGCTGGCTGCGGGCCGTCGTCGGATTGACCACCCGGCCCGCCGCGAACACCCCGAGCATCCGGTTGAGCCGTACCTCGCCGGTGGTCGCGTCCACCCGGACCTCGGCGAACTGCGCCCCGTACGCGTACCGGGGCAGGTCGGGCTGTCCGCCGACCTCCTCGGAGGTGTCCGCCCCGGCGCTCACCTCGGCCTCCGTCGGCACGCCGTCGCGCAGCTTCCCGCGCAGCGCCTGGCAGGCGCGGATCACCGCCCAGCTCCAACTCGCGGTGCCCATCGAACCGCCGGCCACCGGGGCGTTCGGCAGATCGCTGTCGCCGATGCTGATCTCGACCCGTTCCGGCGGCACCCCCAGCGCGTCGGCGGCCACCTGCCACAGCGCCGTCCGGGCGCCGGTGCCGATGTCGGTGGCGTTGATCCGGACGTGGAAACCGCCGTCGGGCCTCGCGGTCGCCGTCGCCGAGGACGGCCTGGCGCGGGCCGGGTGGCTCGACCCGGCCACGCCGGACCCGACGAGCCAGCGCCCGTCGCGCCGCGCCCGGGGCGCGGGGTCGCGGTCGGCCCACCCGAATCGCTGGGCGCCCTCCCGCAGGCAGGCCGCCAGGTTGCGGCTGGTGAACGGGCGCCCCTGATCGGGGTCGACAGGCGTGTCGTTGCGGATGCGCAGCTCCACCGGGTCCATGCCGACGGCGACGGCCAGTTCGTCCATCGCCGACTCCAGGGCGTACGCCCCGGGGCACCCGCCCGGCGCGCGCATCCAGAACGGCGTCGGTACGTCGAGACGGACCAGCCGGTGGGTGGTGCGGCGGTGCGGCGCGGCGTACATGCTGCGGGTGTAGACGGCGGTCTGCTCGGCGAACTCCAGAATGGTCGAGGACTGGCTCATCGCGTCGTGGCAGATCGCGGTGAGCCGCCCGTCGGTGTCGGCCGCGAGGCGGACGCGCTGGATGGTGGGGGTGCGGTAGCCGACCGGCCCGAACAGCTGCTGGCGGGTCAGCGCCAGTTTGACCGGACGGTCCACGTGCCGGGCGGCGAGGGCGGCCAGCACCACCGCGGCCTTCGCGTACCCCTTGCTGCCGAAGCCGCCGCCGACGTGATCGGTGACCACCCGTACCGACTCCCGGGGCAGCTCGAACAACTCGGCCAGCGCCGCCCGCACCGACGACGCGCCCTGGTTGGAGTCGTGCACCAGCAGCCGCCCGTCGTGCCACCGCGCCGTGGTGGCGTGCGGCTCCATCGGGTTGTTGTGGTACGCCGGCGTCCGGTAGGTGGCGTCCACCCGCACCGGGGCGGCCGCGTACCCGGCGTCGAAGTCCCCCTCCTCGGTGTCGGTCGGATAGCTGGGGTTGACGTGGTCCGGTTTGTAGAGGCTGGGGTGGTCCTCGGTGAGCACCGTGCTGTGCGGTCCGGCGTCGTAGTCGATCCGCACCAGCCGGGCGCCCTCCCGGGCCGCCTCCAGGCTGGTGGCCACCACGACGGCGACCAGCTCCCCCCGGTAGTGCACAGTCGGTTCCTGGAGCAGCCACAGGTCCGCCTCCAGGCCGGGCGCGAGCCGGGGCGCGTTGCCGTGGTGCACCACGGCCAGCACGCCGGGCGACGCGAGCGCCTCCGCCGTGTCGACCCGCGTGATCCGGCCCCGCACCACGGCCGAGGGCACCGCCCAGCCGTAGGTGACGCCGTCGACCGGGTACTCCACCGCGTACCGGGCCGTGCCGGTGACCTTCTCCCGTCCCTCCAGGCGGGGGTACGCCCGGCCGACCGCGTCGGTGCTCACGACGAGGCCAGTTCGGTGAGCACCCGTACGGTGATGGACCGGGTCAGCGGCAGCTTGAAGCCGTTGTGCCGCAGGGGACGCGCCTCGGTCAGCTCGGCGTCGGCGGCCGCCGCGGCCAGCTCCGCGCTGAACGGTCGACCGCGCAGCTCCTCCTCGGCCCGGTAGGCCCGCCAGGGCCGGTGGGCCACCGCCCCGTACGCCAGCCGCACGTCGCGGACCACCCCACCGTGCAGGTCCAGCACGGCGGCCACCGAGCCGGCGGCGAAGGCGAACGACGCCCGGTCGCGCACCTTGAGGTACGCCGAACGGCGCGCGGCCGGCAACGCCGGCAACCGCACGGCCGTGATCAGCGCGCCGTGCGCCAGGGTGGTCTCCCGCTCCGGATGCGTGCCGGGTGAGCGGTGCAGGGCGGCCAGCGGGACGTCGCGGGCGCCGTCGGTGTCGTGCACCTCCACGACCGCGTCCAGCGCGGCGAGGGCCACCGCCAGGTCCGACGGGTGGGTGGCGACGCACTGCTCGGACCAGTCCAGCACCGCCAGGTCGCGGTTCTGGCCGTGCAGGGCGGCGCACCCGCTGCCCGGGTCGCGTTTGTTGCACGCCTTGCCGGTGTCCTGGAAGTACACGCACCGGGTGCGCTGCAACAGGTTGCCGCCTGTGGTGGCCAGGTTGCGCAGCTGCCCGGAGGCGGCGGCGAGCAGGGCGCGGGCCAGCACCGGGTAGTCGCGGCGGACCACCGGGTGGGCCGCGAGGTCGCTGTTGCGTACCGTCGCGCCGATCCGCAGCCCGCCGTCGGGCAGCTCCTCGACGGTGTCCAGCGGCAGCCGGGTCACGTCCACCAGCACGTCGGGGCGCTGCACCCCGAGCTTCATCAGATCGACAAGGTTCGTCCCGCCGGCCAGGTACGCCGCCTGCGGCTCGGCCCCGAGCACGGCGACCGCCTCCGCCACCTCGGTAGGCCGGTGGTAGCGGAAGGGCCTCACCGCGCGGCCGCCGTCGCCCGGACGGCCGCGACGATGTGCGGGTACGCGGCGCAGCGGCACAGGTTGCCGGCCATCCGTTCGCGGATCTCCGCGTCGGTCAGCTCCGGCGGCGCGGCCAGGTCCTCGGTGACGGCGCTGGGCCAGCCCCGGTCGACCTCGTCGAGCATCCCCCGGGCGGAGCAGAGCTGCCCGGGGGTGCAGTAGCCGCACTGGAACGCGTCCTGGGCGATGAACGCGGCCTGCAACGGGGACAGCTCGTCCGGCCCGGCCAGCCCCTCCACGGTGACCACCGACCGACCGTCCAGGGTGACGGTGAAGATCAGGCAGCTCTTCACCCGGCGTCCGTCGAGCAGGACGGTGCAGGAGCCGCACTGGCCGTGGTCGCAGCCCTTCTTCGCCCCGGTCAGGTCGAGGTGCTCGCGCAGCGCGTCGAGCAGTGTGGTGCGGTTGTCAAGCGTCACCTCGCGGGGGACGCCGTTGACGTCGAACGCCACCCGGGACGAGTGCCGCTCGTCGGTGGTCGTAGCGTTCTCCGGTCCAGCCTGCACCGGCCCAGACTAGCTTTGTCGGTATATCTCGGGGCGAATAACGCAGAGCAGTCCGTACGGGAGGTGAGGCCGGTGACCGCCGGACTGCTGCTGGCCGCCGGCGCCGGACGGCGGTACGGCCGCCCGAAGGCCCTCGTGGAGTTCGACGGCGAGCCCCTGGTACGGCGGGCCGTCCGGCTGCTGGACGACGGCGGCTGCGCGCCCGTGCACGTGGTGCTCGGCGCGGGCGCCGACGAGCTGCCCGACCTGCCCGGCGCGGTGTCGGTACGGCACGACGGCTGGCCCGAAGGGCTCGGCTCGTCGCTGCGCCGGGGCCTGGCCTCGCTGGGCGCCGACGTGCCGGCCGCGGTCGTGGCCCTGGTCGACCAGCCGCTGCTCAGCCCGGTCGCGGTGCGCCGGGTGCGGGCGGCCCACGCCGACGGGGCGGTCGTCGCGGTCGCCACCTACGCCGGCCGGCCGGGGCACCCGGTCCTGCTCGGACGGCAGACCTGGCCGCTGCTGGACCGGTACGCCGTCGGTGACCGGGGTGCCCGCGACCTGCTACGCGACCGTCCGGACCTGGTGGTCGAGGTGCCCTGCGACGACGTCGGCTCCCCGGTCGACGTGGACACACCGGCCGACCTGCTCCGGCTACGGGCCCTCAGCGGCGGGTGAGCCAGCGGGGCAGCCCCTCGCTGGTCACCGCGTGATACGTGATCATGACGATGACACCGATCAGGCCGAGCAGCGGGTCGACGAACCAGCCGAGCAGGCCGCTGAGCCCGTACAGCACCAGCCCGGTGACCGGTCGCAGGCGCTGCCTGCGCACGTAGTCGGGGGCGATCCGGCGGTGCAGCAGCGCCGGGTGACGGTGCAGATAGCTGAAGAACACCAGCCAGGGGGCCGACATCACCGCGGCGCTCAGCGCGTACAGGGCGACGGCCGCGCGCTGGTCGTCGGTGTCGCCGTGGGTGAACGCCGACGCCAGCACCGCCGTCGGAAACGGAATGATCACCACGCCGAAGAGGACGCCGAAATTGATCCAGCTCAGCGTGAGGGTGGTGCCGCGAGGATCAGCCGCAGTAGGGCGTGGTGGTTGAGCCAGAGCACCCCGACGTAGACGAAGGACACCACGAAGGCCAGGTACGAGGCGCCCTCGCCGAGCAGGCCGCTCAGCAGCTCGCCCTCGTGGTACTCGGGCACCCGCAGATCGATGACCAGCAACGTGATGACGATGGCGAAGACGCCGTCGCTGAAGGCAGTCATCCGGTCGGTGCCGGACACCCGTGTCCCGGCGGCGGGTGGCTCGACCTCGTCGGGTGCTGCGGACATTGCCGCAGGCTAGCCACCGCGCGCGGTGGTCGGCGGTGTTTTGTCCGATCCGGACGGGAACGGCCGCCCGGGTCACCCCGGGCGGCCGGCCGAACGGCCCCGTCTCACGCCACCGGCGCGGCCGTCCCGGTCGTCCGGGCGAGAGCCTGGTGGGCGCGGATCAGCTCGGCGTAGCGCAGAGCACTGGCCTTCACCGTCCGGCGCTGCGTGGCGTAGTCGACGTGCACCAGCCCGAAGCGCTTGTCGTAGCCGTACGCCCACTCGAAGTTGTCCAGCAGCGACCAGACGAAGTAGCCGTCCAGCGGCACGCCCTTCGCCACCGCCGCCGCGCAGGCCGCCAGGTGCTGCTCCAGGTGGTCGGTGCGTTCCTTGTCCTGCACGGTGCCGTCCGCGGTGACCTCGTCCGGCCACGCCGAACCGCTCTCGGTGACGATGATCCGGCCCGGCCGGTACTCCTCGTGCACGTCGACAAGCAGCCGCTCCAGACCCGCCGGATACACCTCCCAGCCCATCGCGGTCTCCACCGAGCCGGGCACCGGCACCTGCCTGGCGTACGGCGCCGCGCCGGTCGGGTCGTCCACGACGAGCTGACGGAAGTAGTAGTTCACGCCGAGGAAGTCGGTGGGCGTGGCGATCACCGCCAGGTCGTCACCGCGTACCGGCGGCTCGACCCCGTACGTGGCGACCATGTCGGCGGGGTAGCCGCGCCCGTGGATCGGGTCCAGCCACCACCGGTTGACGTGCCCGTCGGCCCGGCGGGCCGCCGCGACGTCCTCGGGGCGGTCGGTGGCCGCCTCGATCGGGCTGAGGTTGAGCACCAGGCCCACCGAGGCCGGGCGGGCGGCGTTGGCGCGGATCGCCTGGGTGGCCAGGCCGTGCCCGAGCAGCACGTGGTGCGAGGTGTGCACCGCGCGGGTCAGGTCCCGCTCGCCGGGGGCCATGTTCCCCTCCAGATGCCCGATCCAGGACACGCAGAGCGGCTCGTTGACCGTGCACCAGTCGGCCACCCGGTCGCCGAGGCGGCCGGCGACCACTGCGGCGTAGTCGGCGAACGCCTCGGCGGTGGCCCGCTCCGGCCAGCCACCCCGATCCTGCAGGACCTGCGGCAGGTCCCAGTGGTAGAGGGTGACGAACGGCCGGATCCCGTCGGCGAGCAGCGTGTCGACGAGCCGGTCGTAGAAGTCCAGCCCGGCGGGGTTGACCCGCCCGACGCCGTCTGGCATCACCCGGGGCCACGCCACCGAGAACCGGTACGCGTCCACGCCGAGCCGACGCAGCAGCGCCAGGTCCTCCGGCCACCGGTGGTAGTGGTCGCACGCCACCGCGCCGGTGTCGCCGTTGTCGACCTTGCCGGGGGTCGCCGAGAAGGTGTCCCAGATGGACGGCGACCGACCGTCGACGTCGATGGCCCCCTCGATCTGGTACGCCGCGGTGGCCACGCCCCAGAGGAAGTCGGGTGGCAGCTTGGACAGGTCGGGCACGGGACGGTTCTCCTCTGGGGTTGGATGGCTCACTTGACCGCGCCGGCGGTGAGGCCGGCGACGAAGTACCGCTGAAGGGCCAGGAAGCCGACGACGACCGGGATGCTGACCACCAGCGAGGCGGCCATGATCTGGTTCCAGTAGACGTTGAACTGGGTGGAGTAGCCCTGCAGGCCCACGGCCAGGGTGCGGCTGCCCTCGTCGGTCATCACCGACGCGAAGAGCACCTCACCCCAGGCGGTCATGAACGCGTACACGGTGACCGCGACGACGCCCGGGACGGCGGCGGGCAGGATGACCTGGAACAGGGTGCGCAGCGGACCGGCCCCGTCGACCTGGGCCGCCTCGTCCAGCCCACGAGGGATCGAGTCGAAGTAGCCGACAAGCATCCAGATCGAGAACGGCAACGAGAAGGTCAGGTACGTGATCACCAGGCCGGTGCGGCTGGCGTACAGCTCGATGCCTGTGGCGTTGCCCAGGTTGACGTAGATGAGGAACAGCGGCAGCAGGAACAGGATGCCGGGGAACATCTGGGTGGACAGCACCGTCACCGAGAAGACTCCCCGGCCCCGGAACCGGTACCGGCTGACCGCGAACGCGGCGAAGATGGCCACCGCCACCGAGCAGACCGCCGCGATGCTCGACACCACGAGGCTGTTCACCAGGTACCGGGCCAGCGGCACGGTGCTCCACATGTCGACGAACGGTTGCAGGGTGGGCCGGCTGGGCCACCAGGTGAAGCCGTTCTGCACGTCCTGCAACGGCTTCGCCGCCGAGGTGACCATCACGTAGAGCGGGATGACGACGAAGAGGGTGAGCAGGGTCAGCACGATGCGCCGGCCCCAGCGCTCGCCGGCGGTCTCACGCATGGTCGTCCCTCCGACGGTTGGTGATCAGCAGGTACACGGCCGAGACGACAAGCAGGAACAGCAGCAGCGCCACGGACATCGCCGAGCCGGAGCCGAAGTCCCAGGTCTTGAAGGAGCTGCGGTAGATGTGGATGGAGATCAGGTCGGCCTGCTCCGGGGCGGAGCCGCCGAACAGCACGAACGGCGTGTTGAAGTCGTTGAACGTCCACAGGAACAGCACCAGCAGCAGCACCAGGTTCACCGGCCGCAGCATCGGCAGGGTGACCGAGCGCAGTCGACGCCAGAACCCGGCGCCGTCGATCGCGGCGGCCTCGTACAGCTCGCCCGGCACGTTCTGCAGGCCGGCCATCAGGCACAGGAACGCGAACGGCCAGTTGCGCCACACCGACACCACAAGCAGCGACCAGAAGCTGTTGTCGCCGATCAACCAGAACGGCCGCTCGTTCAGCAGCCCGAGCTGGTCGACGAGGACGTGGTTGACCAGGCCGGTGTCGCGTTGCAGCAGGAAGCTCCAGGTGATGACGGCGGCGTAGACCGGCAGCGCGTACGGGGTGAGGAACAGCGCCCGCAGCAGGGCCCGCCCCCGGAACGGCCGTTGCAGCACCACCGCCGCCGAGATGCCGAGCAGCCAGGCGAACCCGACCGAGAGCAGGCTGTACGCCAGGGTGATCCAGAACGAGTGCAGCAGTTCCTTGCCGGCGGCGCTGTTGATGTCGAGCGTCGCCCGGTAGTTCTCCCACCCGACGAAGGGTGCTGTGGACCAGTCGCGGATGTGGAACTGGGTCAGCTCCAGCAGGCTCATCCAGACCCCGACCACCATCGGGATCACGTGGACGGCGAGTTCCAGCACGATGGCCGGTGCGAGCAGCAGGTACGGCAGGAGTGGGCCGCGGGGCCGGCGGGCCGGCTCCCGGGCGGGCGTCCCGGCCCGGGGTTCGCGCCGGCCGGCGTCCGGCGCGGTGGTGCTGGTTGCCATCAGGGTCCTCTCGGAGGCGGTGGCCGTGGTCGGGCTCGACGCCCGACCACGGCCACCGGCGACGCGTGGGTCAGCGCATCTTCTGCTGCGCGTCGGTCAGCTTCGCCTTCACCGACGCCTCGGTGACCGGCTTGCCGCTGGCCGCGTCGGCGAACAGCTCCTTCATCGCGGTGCCGACCAGGGTCTCGAAGGTGCTCTCCTCGGGCACCTGCGGCAGCGGCGCCGCGGTGGTGACCAGGGTCTCCTGGATGCTCTTCTGCTCCGGGGCGCTGAACGCCGGGTCGGCGCCCGCGGTCTTCACCGCCGGCAGCGAGCCGTACGTGCGGTTGAGGATCGTCTGCTCCTCGTCGCTGGTCATGAACTTGACGAAGCTCAGCGCGCCGTCCTTGTTCTTCGTGTGCTTGAAGACCGCCATGTTGATCCCGGCGACCATGCTGTTGACCTTCTTGCCGCCGGCCGGCGGGCTGGCTAGGAACGGCACCGGGGCCACCCCGTACGCGTCGGCGGGCATGTTCTGCGTCTTGAGGTTCGAGCCGGCGGACTGCCAGAGCAGCATGGCGGCCTTGCCGTTGGCGAAGTCGGAGACCGACTGGTTCTGCGCGTACTCGGCGTTGCTCGGGTTGGTGATCTTGTCGGCGGCCATGAAGTCGATGTACCGCTTGATCGCCGAGACGTTCTGCGGGGTGTCGAAGGTCGGCTTGCCGGCCGAGTCGAACCACTCGCCGCCGTACTGCTGGCTGAAGGTGAAGGCGTGGTGCGCGTTCTCCGACGGGTTGGCCCCCTCGATCGCCAGGCCCCACTTGCCGCCGGTGCTGAGTTTCTTGCCGTACTCGGCGAGCTGCTCCCAGGTGGTCGGCGGCGCGGTGATGCCGGCGTCGGCGAACATCTTCTTGTTGTAGTACAGGCTGTAGGCCATGCTGTAGAGCGGCACGGCGGCCGGCGGCTTGCCGGGGGCGCCGGCGGCGGCGAGCGCGGCGGGCACGATCCGGTCCTTGCCACCGACGGCCTGCAGGGTGGCGTCGTCGAACTCGACGAGCGCGCCGGTGGCCTGCAACGACGCCGACCAGGTGTTGCCGATGTTGACCACGTCCGGGCCCTTGCCGGAGGTGGCGGCGGCCAGCAGGCGGTTGAGCAGGTCCGACCAGGGGACCACCTCGACGGTGACCTTGATCCCGGTCTGCTTCTCGAACTTGTCCAGCTCCGGCTGGAGGATGGTCTTGTCCGCCTCCAGGCTGGCGCCCTGGTTGCTGGCCCAGTAGGTGAGCGTCTTGGGCGATGCGGCGGAGTCGTCGCCGGAACCGCCGCAGGCGGTGAGCGATGCCGCTGCCAGTACGGCGGCGGTGAATATCCCGAGGTGTCGTCTCGACACGGTCTGCCCTTCCGGTGCGTGGTGGGGGTCCGCCGGAGTCCGTCGTCGATAGGGGTCGGGGCGACGGGCGGCCGGCTGCGGACAGGGTTCGGGGGTGCGCCGTCGGGGTCCGCCGGCGTTTCCCGGGAGTTACATCACGGCTTAATTTATGTCGTCATTAAAGTTGCTGGTCGGTGGGTCGTCAAGCACGGGGCGGTTACAGTCGCCTCGAACGGCCGACGGGAACGAGGTGACGAGTGGAGCTGGCGCGTGCCACCAACCGCAGCGTGCGGCTGCGCAACAGGTCCGCCCTGCTGACCAGGCTCTTCCTCGACGGTCCGCTCACCCGCCAGGACCTGGTGCGCAGCACCGGGCTCAGCCAGCCGGCGGTGAGCAACGTGGTGGCCGACCTGATCGACGAGGGGCTGGTCGCCGAGGCGGGGGCCGCCGAGTCCGACGGTGGCCGGCCCAGCATGCTGCTGCGGATCGCGCCCCGCTTCGCGTTCGTGGTCGGCGTGGACGTCGGCGAGACCCGGGTCCGGGTCGAGCTGTTCGACTTCGCGATGACCCTGCTGGCCAGCATCGAGTACCCGCTCGACCCGGCGCGGACCGAGCCGGACGTCGTGGCCGGGCACGTGCTGGCCGGCATCGACGCGGTGACCGGGGAGGCCGACGTGGCCCCCGCCGACGTGCTCGGCGTCGGCATCGGTGTCTCCGGGGTCGTCGAGCAGGGCGTCGAGGCTGTCGTGCACGCCCAGGCCCTCGGCTGGGACCGGGTGCCGCTGGAACGCCTGATCAGCGCGGGCACCGACCTGCCGCTGCACATCGACAACGGCGCGAAGACCCTCGGCCAGGCGGAGATGTGGTTCGGCGCCGGGCGCGGAGCCCGACACGCCGTCTTCGCGCTTGTCGGCTCCGGGGTGGGCGCGTCGGTGGTGACCAACGGCGCCACCTACCGGGGCGCGTCCAGCAGCGCGGGGGAGTGGGGGCACACCACCCTGGTGTACGGCGGCCGGGCCTGCCGGTGCGGCGCCCGTGGCTGCCTGGAGGCGTACGTCGGCGCGGAGGCGATCATCGACCGCTACCGGGAGGCGCGTCGGGGCCGAGCGGTGCCGGGCGAGGACGAGGAGTCGCAGCTCGCCGCCCTGGTCGCCGCCGCCGACACCTCGGCCACCGCCCGGCGGGTGCTGGACGAGACCGCCGGCTACCTGGGCGCCGGGGTGGCCAACCTGATCAACCTGTTCAACCCGCAGCGGGTGGTGCTCGGCGGCTGGGCGGCGATGGCGCTGGGCGACCTGCTGCCGGCCGTCCGCGAGGCCGCCGGTCGGCAGGCGCTGCGCCAGCCGTACGAGCAAGCGTCGATCGAGCTGTGCCGGCTCGGGGTGGACGCGGTGGCGCTGGGCGCGGCGACGCTGCCGATCGCCCGCTTTCTCACCGAGGGCGGCGTCCGCCGCTGAGCGGGAGCGACCGCGCGGTCGGCCAGCAAATTACACAAAACCTGATCCTCGGGATAAATAACAGAGTTATAGATCGATGTCTTGACGCCGTCGCAATCTCGCCGCAACACTCCTACGAAAGCGCTCTCCGACCCGCGACGCCGCATCGGCGGCACCACCCACGGCGCCACGGGGCGAGCCGATCCCATCCGCGCGGCACCCCCGTAACCCCCTATCGACAGGCGATGTCATGACATCTCGTGCTACATCCGTACGCCCGCGTCCCCGGCGGACCGTCCGGCACCTGCTCGTCGGACTCACCGTGGCCCTGGTCGCGGCGCTCACCCCGACCGGTGCCACCGCGCCGGCGCAGGCCGCCCCCACCCTGCTCTCCCAGGGC
>NZ_VDFY01000118.1 GCF_006228125.1 Micromonospora orduensis
CACCTCACCTCACCTCGCCTCGCCTCGCCGATCTTGCATCTCCGGACGCTGAATGCCCCTTTCGCGGTGCATTGTCGGTGCAGGAAGTGCAAGATCGGCGCGAGCGGGGCGCGAGCGGCTAGAGGAGGCCGGCTAGTTTGTAGAGACCAGGGAGCCGGCGGCAGGCACCGACCGCGTCGCACGTACGCAACAGGGTGCCCAGGTTCGCGCCGTGCATCGGCCAGAGCGGGGCGGCGATCAGGTGACCCCAACAGCGGTGTGGCCGGGGACGGCGGGCGGCGCGTAGCTCACGCCTCGGCCGGACCCGGATGGCGGCGCTCACGCCGCGCCGGCGACTCCGCCGGACAGAGAAGAAAACATGTTGAGGGGTGCTTCGCGGTGCACCCGGACCCTCACCGACAACAGAGGGCCCCACCATACCGCGCTGGCGTACACCCCACTCCCCATGATCGTGCTCGATCCAGGATCGAGTGGTATCACCGCGTCGATGAAACCAATACTTCCAGGATCGAGCACGAATATGCGGCGGCTCGAGCGACAAGATCCGCACAACATCAGGGAAACTGCTGCCTGCGGCATCCCGGAAGCAGCACCTTCCCCGAAGTTGTGCGGATCTTGGGGCCGGCCACGCCGGGCGCACGCCGGGACAACGCGGTTGGGTTAGTCGCGTTCGATGAGGTGGCCGACCACCGTCGGGCCGAGCATCACCGCGAAACCGGAACCGTCGCGGCGCGGGTCGGCCGCGGGCAGCTCCACCGGGTCGCCGGTGCCGGTCGCGCCGACCGGGCGCGGGCCCACCCAGGCGACAGCCACGTCCGTCTCACCCTTGAGGAAGCGGTGCGCGCGCACGCCGCCGGTCGCCCGGCCCTTCGCCGGGTACGACCTGAACGGCGTCACCTTGACCGTCGCCCCGGTCGACGTCACCACCATCGGCTCGCCGTGGCCCGGGTCGTCGGTGCGCACCGCCCCGAAGAACACCACGTGCGCCCCGGCCGGCAGGTTGATGCCGGCCATGCCACCACCCTTGAGCCCTTGCGGACGGACCAGCGCGGCAGGGAACCGCAGCAGCGACGCCTCCGAGGACACGAACGTCAACGTCTCGGCGCCGTCGGTCAGCCAGGTCGCCCCGACCACCTCGTCACCATCGCGCAGACCGATCACCTCGAACTCGTCGGAACGCACCGGCCACTCCGGCGCGCAGACCTTCACCACGCCCTGCCGGGTGCCCAACGCCAACCCCGGTGAGCCCTCCGCCTGCCCGCCCAGCGGGGCCAGACCCACAACGGTCTCCCCCGCCTCCAACGGCACCAGCTCGGCCGCGGACATCCCGCCGCGCAGCGACACCGTGCCCGCCTGCTCCGGCAGCACCGGCAACGGCAGGACATCGACCTTGAACGCCCGACCGGCGCTGGTCAGCAGCAACACCCGACCACGCGCGGTGGAGTGCACGATCGCGCGTACCGTGTCGTGCTTGACCCGGCCATTGCGTCGGCGCCCCTCGGCGCTCTCCTCCGACTCGGCGGCGGTCCGGGCGACCAGCCCGGTCGCGGAGAGGATCACCTGGCACGGATCGTCGGCCACCTCCAGCGGGCCGGCCGGCGCCGACGCGGCCAGCACCTCCTTCAGGTCGCCGTCGACAAGGGTCGTACGCCGTTCGGCGCCGAACTGCTTGACCACCGCCGCCAGCTCGTCGGAGACCACCTTGCGGAGCACCCGCTCGTCGTCGAGGATCTTGCTCAGCTCGGCGATCTCGGAGCGCAGCCGTTCCTGCTCGGCCTCCAGCTCGATCCGGTCGAACTTCGTCAACCGGCGCAGCGGGGTGTCCAGGATGTAGGTGGCCTGGATGTCGGAGAGGCCGAAGCGGCTCATCAGCCCGTCCTTCGCGGCCTGCGCGTCGTCGCTGCCCCGGATCAGCCGGACCACCTCGTCGATGTCCAGCAAGGCGATGAGCAGGCCGTCGACCAGGTGCAGTCGTTCCTGCCGCTTGCGCCGGCGGTACGAGGTGCGCCGGGTGACCACCTCGTACCGGTGCGCCAGGAAGACCTCCAGCAGTGCCTTCAGCCCCAGCGTGCGCGGCTGCCCGTCCACCAGGACCAGGTTGTTGACGCCGAAGGACTGCTCCAGCGGGGTCAACCGGTAGAGGTCGGCGAGCAGCGCCTGCGGGTTGACCCCGACCTTGCACTCGATGACGAGCCGGGTGCCGCTCTCCCGGTCGGTGAGGTCCTTGACGTCGGCGATGCCGGTCAGCCGCTTGGTCTTGGTGACCTCGTTGGTGATCGCCGCGATGACCTTCTCCGCGCCGACCCCGTAGGGCAGCTCGACCACGGTGATCGCCTGACGGCCCCGGCTGCCCTCGATCGGGCCGATCTCCACCTTGCCGCGCATCCGCACCACGCCGCGCCCGGTCTCGTACGCCCGGCGCACCTCGTCCAGGCCGAGCAGCACACCACCGGTGGGCAGGTCGGGGCCGGGGACGAACTCCATGAGCCGGTCCAGCGTGGCGTCCGGGTGGTTGATCAACCAACGGGCGGCGGAGACCACCTCGGCCAGGTTGTGCGGGATCATGTTGGTGGCCATCCCGACCGCGATGCCGGACGCGCCGTTGACAAGCAGGTTGGGGAACGCGGCCGGCAGCACGGTCGGCTGGGTCAGCGACCCGTCGTAGTTGGGCTCGACGTCGACGGTGTCCTCGCCCAGCTCACCGACGAGCAGCATCGCCTCGCGAGACATGCGCGCTTCGGTATATCTCGATGCTGCCGGACCATCGTCTGGAGATCCAAAATTTCCGTGCCCGTCGATGAGCGGCACGTTGAGGGAGAAGTCCTGTGCGAGGCGGACCATCGCGTCATAGATCGCCGTGTCGCCGTGTGGATGGTACTTTCCCATGCAGTTGTGAACGACATAGCCCTCGGCTACGAACGCGTGCTCGTCAGTGCCGACTTGGATGTCGTACGTGACGTCGGGCGACACCGCCTCAACGGAGGTGACCCGTAGAAACGAACTCCCGACCAACGCGTCCAGCCGGGCGGCGAGCGGTGAGCCAAGGCGGTGGAGCTTGTGGATCCATCCGTCTCGTACCGCACGCTCCAACTGGAACGACCGGTCCGCGAGCGGAACGCCGTTGCGGTCCTTGCCATACCGCACCTTCGGTCCACCGCTCGCCGAAAGCGAGTCACGGAACGCCTGTCCGTCCTGGTCCCGGAACCACCCGCCGCCTTGATGCGCGGCCGTGAACTCCGCGATGACCGGACCGTACGGCAACCGGTCGTTGCCCTGCTTGCCGCTGTACTCGTAGCCGATCTCGGCGACCCGCTGCAAGCCGTCGTGCTTGTATCCGATCCGCACCCAGGGCAGCAACAACCGGGCAAGGTCTGCGGCGTCCCGACCGCTGACCGAGAGACCCAAGAGCGGGTTACCCGCGGAGGCGCGACCGCTGGTCCAGTGGTGCGCGTGCAGCCCCAGGTCGGCAAGCATGGCGTAGATCTGCCGCACCAGCACCTCGCTCGTGCTGACGAAGACGATCTCCCTGAAGCGCTTACGGACGTAGCCGTCCCCGTCAAAGAAGCCGGCGAGGAACGGCACCCACGCCGACCGGTTCGCGATGATGTCGCCCGGCACGTGCTTGTCCCGGCTGAGCGGACGTGTCGCCTCCAGCAGCCCCTCGTGCCGGCTGAAGGTCAGAATGTGCTGGTCGCGATGGAGGGGATTGTGCGCCTCGCGCTTACCTCGGGAGACGTTCAATCCACTGGCGATGGCCCAGCCGTGAGCGACATCCAGCGGCTCGACGTCACACATGTGGATCCGGACCCGGCCGTCCGCTCCGCGAGACCGATGGGCAGGAAAGCCCTCAGCCACCAGCAGCCCGCGCACATAGTCGTAGACGTCACCGGCAGGCGTCGACACCGCTTTGCGGCGACTGCCGTACGCCAATGCCAGTCGCCCCGGGAGATCCCGGGCCTCCGCCCATTGAACCGAGAGGTCATCGGCGACCACGCGGAAGCGCTGGCCCGGCGTGACGAGCATCGTGTGCCCGTTGCTCCAGGTCACGCGCACGAGTTCGGAGGTCGGGTTCCGATAAACAGCAGTCACCGGTACGGAGGCTCCGTCGCCGTCCAGTACGAGGTCCCCGACCTCGATCTCCTCAATGGCCTGCAAACCGTCAGGCGTCGAGACGAGTGTGCCGGCAACGAAGCAGTCGCCCACAATGCGGGCGGACTTCACGTGGCCACGGTCGGGACGGTAGCCCTGCTCGTACATCGACCAGAGGATGCGCCGGTGCACGGGCTTGAGACCGTCGCGGGCGTCCGGCAGGGCGCGGGAGTGGATGACCGAGAACGCGTACTCCAGATAGGAGTCGGAGACCTCGGTGACCA
This sequence comes from Micromonospora orduensis, assembly GCF_006228125.1. GTDB lineage: Bacteria > Actinomycetota > Actinomycetes > Mycobacteriales > Micromonosporaceae > Micromonospora > Micromonospora orduensis. Next base: position 4,374 of record NZ_VDFY01000118.1, read on the forward strand.
GCGGGTTGTCGAAGACCCGCGCACCGGCCTGGTCGAAGGAGGAGAGGTCGACCTTGTTTTCCTTACGGCGTGCCATGACTCAGCTCTCCACTCGGACGGAACCCGTGCTCATGCGTCGATCGCCTCGCGGTCGACCCGGTCGGCCGAGTCGATCAGCCAGTTGCGCCGGGGCTCGACCTTCTCGCCCATCAGGAGTTCGAGGATGCGTTCGGCGGCGTCCACGTCGTCGAGGGTGATGCGGCGCACGGCGCGGGTGGCCGGGTTCATCGTGGTGTCCCACAACTCGTCGGCGTCCATCTCACCGAGACCCTTGAACCGTGGGATGGGGGTGACGATCTGCTTGCCGGCCTTCTCCAGCTTGCGGACCGTCGTCTCCATCTCGGCCTGGGTGTACGTGTAGACGGTCTGCGGGTTACGCCCCTTGGTGGTGACCTTGTGCAGGGGCGGCATCGCGGCGTAGAGCCGACCAGCCTCGATCAGCGGACGCATGTACCGGGCGAAGAGGGTGATCAGCAGGGTACGGATATGCGCGCCGTCCACGTCGGCGTCGGCCATGATCAGCACGCGGCCGTAGCGCAGCGCGGAGAGGTCGAACGTCCGCCCGGAGCCGGCCCCGAGGACCTGGACGATGGCCGCGCACTCGGCATTGTCCAGAACCTGCTGGAGGTTGGCCTTCTGCACGTTGAGGATCTTGCCGCGGATCGGCAGCAACGCCTGGTATTCCGAACTGCGCGCCATGCGGCTCGTGCCGAGGGCGCTGTCGCCCTCCACGATGAACAGCTCACTGCGGTCGATGCCGGTGGCCCGGCAGTCGACAAGCTTCGGCGGCATCGACGCGCCCTCCAGGGCGGTCTTGCGCCGGGCGGCGTCCTTCTGCTGCTTCTGGGTGAGTCGCACCCGGGCCGCGTCGACGATCTTCTGCAGGACGGTGCGCGCCTCGGCCTTGGTACGCCGGTCCTCCAGCCACGCCTTGACGTGCGCGTCGACCAGAGTCTGGATCACCTTGGTGATGCCGGTGGTGGACAGCTCGTCCTTGGTCTGCGAGGTGAACTGCGGCTCGGGGATCCGCACGTGCACCACAGCGGTCATGCCCTCCAGGACGTCGTCCAGGGTGGGCGGCTCCTCCTTGGCCTTGAGCAGACCGCGGGTGTTGCGGACCGCGTCGGCGAGGGTGCGGACCAGGGCGCGCTCGAAGCCCTTGCGGTGGGTGCCGCCGTGCGCGTTGCGGATGGTGTTGGTGAAGCACTCGACGGTGCGCTCGTAGCCGGTGCCCCAGCGGAACGCCACCTCGACCTCGGCGCGGCGCTGCACGTTGGACTGCATGACCCCGTTGGCGTCGGCGGCGTTCTCCCGGTACGTCCCCTCGCCGTTGACCAGCAGGACGCCGGAGACGGGCCGGTCGCCGGCCGGGGCGAGGAACTCCACCATGTCGCTGAGCCCGTTGGGGTAGTGGAACCGCTCCTCGGCGGGCGCCTCGCCGGTCAGGTCACGCAGCAGGTACGTCACGCCGGGGACCAGGAAGGCGGTGTTGCGCAGCTTCATCCGGACCGCGTCGACGTCGAGCGCCGCGCCGGTCTCGAAGTAGCGGGCGTCGTGCCACCAGCGGATCGAGGTGCCGGTGCGGTGGCCGCGCTTCATGGCGCCGACCACCTGGAGCCCGGGGCCGGGGGTGAAGGGCGCGTCCGGACCGTCCCCGTCGAAGATCCCGGGGACGCCGTGCCGGAACGACATCGCGTGGATCTTGCCGGCGCGGCGGACGGTCACGTCGAACCGGCGGGACAGCGCGTTGACCGCGGAGGCGCCGACGCCGTGCAGGCCGCCGGAGGTCTTGTAGCCGGAGCCACCGAACTTGCCACCGGCGTGCAGGCGGGTCAGCACCAGCTCGACGCCGGAGATGCCGGACTTGGCGTGCACGTCGGTGGGGATGCCCCGGCCGTCGTCGTCGACCTGCACCGAGCCGTCGGCGTGCAGGATCACCTCGACGTGGCTGGCGTGACCGGCGACACCCTCGTCGGTGGAGTTGTCGAGGATCTCGTTGACGAGGTGACCCACGCCACGGCTGTCGGTGGAGCCGATGTACATGCCGGGCCGCTTGCGGACGGCGTCCAGCCCCTCAAGGTGGGTGAGGTCATCGGCCCCGTACAGGGTGTCAGGCTCTGCGGTCAACTGGTCGTACTCCCCGGTCTCGGCGGTGTGCTGCCGGTCACCGGCGACATCAGCCGGCGTGGCGCGCCGCAGCGAGCCTAGCCGGAGGCTGGGACAACTCCCGTAGGCCCTACGCGACCCGCCGCGTGGCCCCGCCCGGACGTGAGCGAGGGAACAACCCCGGGTGATCACGGGACAACGCACCGACACCGTCGCCGGTAGGCTCTCCTACCCGGCCGGTGGTCGAAAGGTGGACACGGTGGACGAGACGACGCGCGGTGCGCTGCGGCGCTCCCTCGGCACGCGGGGCCGGGCCTGGCTGCTCGTGGGCACCCTGGCGGCGGGGCTGCTCAGCGCCGTGGCGCTGGTCGCGGCGGCGGATCCCGCCGACCGGACGTTCGCCGCCATCTCGGACACGGCCCAGAGCCTGATGTCGGTGCTGACGCCGCTCTTCGGCATCCTGCTGGTGCGTGATCTGCGGCGGGCGCCCGACACGATCGGGGTCGTTCCCACGGTGCTCGCGGTGCTGGTGCCGGCCGTCGTCGTCGGCGTGGGCGGGGTGCTTGTCTGCGCCGCGACGGTGGCTCTCACCCCGGCCGCCGTGGCCGACGAGCCGTGGCGGCACGCGGGGACTGTCGCGGTGGGCAGCGTGCTGGTGCAGGGCGTCGCCGGGCTGGTCGGCACCGGGCTGGGTCTGCTGCTGCGCTCGACGGTGCTCGCGTTCGTCGCGACGATCGTCCTGCCGTTGGGGCTGTTCGGGCTGTTGGGCGCCGTGGACGGCCTCCGTCCGGCGCAGCCGTGGGTGACCCCGTTCGGCAGCGTGCGCCACCTGCTGTCGGGCGAGATGAGCGTGCTGCGGTGGGTGCAGTGGCTGTGCGTACTGCTGATCTGGGGTGTGGGTCTGAACGCGCTGGGCGCGGCCGCGCTGAGGCGTCGCGGGCGGCCCGACCGGGTCGGCGCGCCGGCGGACGGGCTCGCGTAGGTCGGCGTCGTCCACGTCGCGGTGACGCGGCGCAGCGGGTCGGCCTCGCCGTGGTAGCGGCCGCCCGGCGCTCTGGCACGCCCCGATCCGGTACGCCAACAGGTCGTCCGATTCGGACGCGGGGCCTACCGGGCCGACATGTCATTCATCGAAAGATTCTGTTACGGGCCATTGACGCCCGTTGCGCAGGGGTGATCTGATCGCGCTCTCAGAGAATCTTTCATCTTTCGATGGATGGGAGCCCCATGCCCAGGTTCCGGCGTACCGCGCTCGCCGCGGCACTCACGATCGTCACGGCCGCGCTGTCGACGGCCGTCGCGCTGCCCTCCCCCGCGACCGCCGCGCTGCCCACCGCCGCGGTGGCGCTCGGCGACAGCTTCATCAGCGGCGAGGGCGCCGGGGCGTACACCCCGGTGGTCGACGTCAACGGGGTGGCCCAGGGGTTCCCCGGCTGGACGGCACCGAACAACAACGCGTACTTCTGCCACCGTTCGGCCAACGCCTCGCTCAACCAGGCGAACCTGCCGGGCATCCAGAACCGGTTCAACCTGGCCTGCTCCGGCGGTCAGCCCCACGACATCGCCAACGCCTCGCAGGCGCGCGCCAACGGTCGTACGGTGGCCGCGCAGCTCGACCAGCTCCGCGCCGTCGCGCAGACCCAGGACATCGACCTGGTGCTGATCGGCCTGGGCTCCAACAACAGCTCGTTCACCTTCGGCAGCGTCGCGGAGACGTGCGCCAACCGGTTCATCGCCGACGCGTGGACCGGCTGGTGGGAGTTCTGGGCGTACCTGAACGGGCCGGTCGAGCAGAAGCCGTGCAGCGACGCCGACCTGGCCACCGCCGCGCAGCTCAGCGCCGCGACGGCGGAGACCACCGCCGCCGTACGCCAGATCCTGACCACGCTCGACCAGGTGGACGCGGACGGGCAGCACCGGGTCGTGTTCCAGGACTACACGAACCCGCTGCCGCTGGAGCTGAACCCGACGTTCCACGAGGAGGACGGCCGGGACGACACCCGGGACAAGTTCCGTGACCTGGGCGCCGAGCGGTACGCGGCCGGCTGCCCGATCCACCGCGCCAGCCTCGCGCCCGGGCACCGCTTCTCCCAGGGCCTCGGCGGCATCGTGAAGTCCACCCGGGACACCCTGGCCGCCGAGTTCCCCTCGGCCGACCTGGTCTACCTCAACGTGCAGCGGGCCTTCGACGGCGCCCGGCTCTGCGAGCAGACCAGCAGCCCGACCGGCGCGCTGGCCACCCCGATCCGCCTCCAGGACGGCGCGAACGGCACCTTCGTCACGAGCCTCGCCGGCAAGGACAAGATCGCCATCCAGCGGATCGCGAACACCTGCGTCAGCTACTTCCAGACCTGCCAGGAGTCGTGGCACCCGAACGCCACCGGGCACCAGGTGCTCGGCCAGTGCCTGGCCGGCGCCGCCACCACCGCCGCCCGCGCGGTGGCGTGTGTCCGCGCCAGCAACGGAGCGATCTCCGTCTCCTGACCGGCCGCCTCACCGAAGGCCCCGCCACCCGGCGGGGCCTTCGTCGTGTCCGGCCCCGCCGGGGCTACCCGTCGGTAACGTCGGGCCGTAAGCTGGCCCGATGAACGGGGAAGCGGAGTACGCGCAGGAGTTCGTCGACGTCGACGGCGCCCGACTCGGTGTGCAGGTGTACCCCGAGCCGGCCGGACCGGCGGGAGCGCCGGTCGTGGTCATCTGGCCCGCGATGGGGGTACGCGCCCGCTACTACCGTCCGTTCGCGGCCGCGCTGCGCGCCGCCGGGCTGGCCGTGGTCGTCGCCGACCTGCGGGGCACCGGCACGAGCACTCCCGCGCCGACCCGCGCCGACCGGCACGGCTACAGCGAACTGGCCAGCGACGTCGACGCCGTCCTGGCCGCCCTCAAGCCACGGCTGGACGGGCGCACCCGACTGCTGCTCGGTCACTCACTCGGCGGACAGGCCGCCCTGCTGCACCTCGCCCTGCACGGCGACGTCGACGTGGACGGGCTCGTGCTGGTCGCGGTGGGCGTCCCCTACTGGCGTGCCTACCCGGGGCGGCGTGGCCTCGGCGTCCTGCCGTACACCCAGGGAATCGCCGCGACCGCGGCGCTGCTCGGGGTCTGGCCGGGCTGGGGCTTCGGCGGCCGGCAGGCACGCGGGGTCATCCGGGACTGGGCCCACACCGCCCGGACCGGCCGTTTCCCGCGCCTGGACGGCACCGACACCGAAGCGGCCGTACGCGCGGTGCGGACACCGGTGCTGGCGATAAGCATCGACGACGACCAGTACACCCCGCACGAGACCATGGACCACCTCTGCGCGAAGCTCACGTCGGCGCCGCTGACCCGCCAGCGGTACACGGTGGCGGAGGCCGGCGCGGCGCTCGACCACTTCACCTGGGTCCGCGCCAGCACGCCCCTGGCGGGGCGGATCGCCCGTTTCGCCGGCGACCTGCCGCCGCGCTGAGGCGTGACCGGCCGGGCACGTGGCCCGGCCGTCGGACTCACTCGTCCTGGTCCAGCGGGGTCAACTCACCGTCGCGCTCCACCCGGATCTCGGCGTGGTCCCTACGCGGCGCGACCTCCGCCGTGTTCCGGTGCGGGTCGTTGTCCGGATGCATGAGCACCGCGTCGGTCTTGGGGGTCTTCTCCCGAACCTCATCCGGCTGCGACATTCCGTTCCCCTCTCGGTAAGCGTCACACGGCTCTACCCGCCACCGCCCGGACGACTCCTGCCGGCGGCGGTCCCGCACCGCGATGCACCGATGTCACCACCGTGCCGGTGCGGCGGGGATCGGCCGGCGGGTGACGGGGTTAGCCGCCCGGGCGGCGGGTAAGCCGCATCGCCCGACACGGCGGAAGGGGATCACATGTCCGAACGACACACCGCACTGCGCTCGATGCACGATCTGGGCCTGGCGGCCTGGTTCGGCGGCTCCCTCATGGGTGCCTTCGGCGTCAACGGCGCAGCGGCGAAAATCAACGACTCGACCCAGCGACTCCCGATCGCCTCGGCCGGATGGTCGAAGTGGACACCTGTCAACGCGGCCGCGATCGGCGCGCACCTGGCCGGGGCGGTCGGCGAACTGGTCACCGAGAGCCCTCGGGTGGCGGCCCAGCGGGGAGTCGGCCGGGCCAGTGCCATCAAGACGGCGCTGACCATCGGCGCGCTCGCGGTCACCGGCTACAGCCGGTTGGTCGGCAAGCGGTTGGAGAAGGCGGGCGGCCCGCCGGTGAGCGGCGCCACCGAGCCCAACCACCAGACCCCGGCGAACGTCGCCTCCTCGCAGCGACAGATGAAGCTGCTCCAGTGGGCGATCCCGGCGCTGACGGGATCACTGGTCGTCGTCACCGCGTACATGGGCGAACAGCAGAAGCCCGGTCAGGTGCTGCGGGGCATCCTGAGCCGCACCAACGGGATGCGCGGCGCCCCGATGAGCATGGCCAAGATGGGCATGAGCATGGGGGCCGGCAAGCGGCACATGGCCATGTCCGGACGCTGAGCGTCGCACCGGCCGACGCCCCGACGGACCGTCGACGGCGGGACAGCGGCCGGGCCCTACGCGCCCGCCCACGGCGTACGCCGTGGCAGCGGGCGGGACCGGCCCGGGGACGGGCATTCCGTCCGCCCTTAGCGGCGGACCGACGAGCGAGGTGGCCATGACCGAGGCACGCAGCAGTGGCGGCGGTGACCGGCCAGTACCGGAGGCGGTCAAGCCGTGGGACACCGACGACCGTTTCGACGCCGAGCCGCCGTGGGGCGTGGACGACGATTCGCCGATGGACGAGGGCAGCGAGGAGACCGCGGTGCCCGAGGGACAGCGTGGTGAACGGCGCGCGGGCGCCCCTGCTGGCCGGTCCGGTCCGGCCGGTCGACACGGCCTCGGTTCGGTCGAACCCACCCGTACGCCGACGGCCGGGCCGGGCGCGCCACCGGACCCGGCGCCCAGCAACCGGCCCTTCCCGGACGACGCGGACGTCACCGAGCGGACCCAGGACGCGTTGCGCACCCGGGGCCGGCGCTCCTGACCACCGCGCTGCCCGCGTCCCCCGGTACGGCCGGGAGGGCACGCGGGCAGCGGGCCGTCAACGGGCCGACGCGACAGGCGCCGGAACGCTCCGGCCGTCGGCCGGTCGACGCGGCCCGGCCGGCGCCTCGACGAGCATGGTCTCGGCGAGCACCTGCGCCAGCCGGGTGGCGTCGCGCTGGGCCTGCCCGGCGCAGCAGTTGTTGAACAGCACGTGCAGGTCCTCGACCCGGCCAGCCAGTTCGGCCAGCCGTCCGGCCCAGTCCCGGAGTTCCGACTCCGTGTACGCGTATCGGAACTTGTCCTCCTTGTCACCGTCGCGCCACGCGTCGCTGTGCCCGTGGAACCGGACGACCGCCGGTTCCGCGGTGAGCGTGAGGATCGGCGGCACCGACGACGGGTGGCCCTGCGGCATGTCGACGCAGACCAGCGAGAGGTCGTGTGCGCGCAGCAGGTCCAGAGTGGCCGCCTGGGCGGCACCGTCGAACCAGGACCCGTGCCGCACCTCCACCGCCACCCGCCACGGCCGGCACCGCTGTGCCAGCTCGACGATGCGGCGCTCGGCCGCCGCGCCACGCGCCAGCCACGGCGGGAACTGCAACAGCACCACGCCCAGCTTGCCGGCGCCGGCGATCGGGTCCAGCGCCGCGCGGAAGCGGGCCCACAGCTCGTCGTACACCTGCTCGGGCAGGTCGCGGCGGCGGACCCGGCTGGGGCCGGAGGCGGGCCGCAGGTCGCGGGGCAGCGCGGCGACCGGCGTCGGGTGACCGGTGAAGAGACGGAACGCCTTGACGTCGAAGGTGAAGTCCTCGGGTGTCGCGTCGACCCAGCCCTGGGTGGTCTCCGGCGCCGGCACCGCGTAGTAGGAGGTGTCCACCTCGACCAGGGGGAACCGGCCGGCGTAGAAGGCCAGCCGGGCGGCCGGCGTGTTGGCCGAGCGCGGGTACCAGCCGGAGCGCAGCAGCGACTGGTCGGCCCAGGACGACGTGCCCACCTTAATCACACCCATGTCGTTCAGTGGACAGTCCCGAGCGCCGATCGGCAACCGCTGGCGGCCCGGGCCGACGTCGTGTCGACGCCGAACTGTCGGTGTCCCTTCCTAGTCTGGCGCGCGACGGACTTCGACGAAGGGGTGACCATGACCAGCACCGCACAGCTCACCGGGGAACGGGCCGACCTGCTGCAGGCCCTGCGACGGCACAGGGGTTTCCTCCTGCACACGGTCGAAGGGCTGACCGACGAGCAGGCCGCCACCCGCAGCACCGTCAGCGAGCTCTGCCCGGGTGGTCTGGTGAAGCACGTCGCCGGTGTCGAGGAGCGGTGGATGCTCTTCGCCGTGGGCGGCGCCGAGGCGATGCAGCGCGCCGAGATCGACTGGGCGGGTCAGTTCCGGATGACGCCGGGCGAGACCCTGGCCGGGCTGGTCGAGCGTTTCCAGGCGGTCGCCGCGCACACCGACGAGCTGGTCGCCACCCTCGACCTTGACAATGCGCACCCGCTGCCGCAGGCGCCCTGGTTCGAGCCGGGGGCGAGCTGGACGGTCCGCCGGGTGCTGCTGCACCTCATCGCCGAGACGGCCCAGCACGCCGGGCACGCCGACATCCTGCGGGAGGCGATCGACGGCGCCAAGACCATGGGCTGAGCCGACCCGCGTCCGACGGTGCCCCCGGCGCCCCGTCGCGTGTCACCTCCCGTCCCGCACCGGGCAGATGTGACGTCGCGCAGGTGGGCGGCGCTGAGGGACACGAGATGGACGCGGATCAGATAAACCAGGAGACCGCCGAGCGGCTGCTCGGCGGGGGTCCTGTCGACCCGTCGGCCGGACCACGTCCGCTCGTGCTGCTGCTGTCCGCGGTCCGCGCCGCGCCGCGCCCCGCCGAACTGGCCGGCGAGGGTCTCGCCGTGCAGGGCTTCCGCAGCGCCCGGCTCACACCCCGTCCGGAGGCCGGCGGGGCGACACACCGCGACGGGTGACGTCCGGTCAGCGGGGGCGGGTGCCGGTGGAGCGGTCGCTGGCGTAGGCGTCGGCGTGGCCCCAACGGCCGGGGATGTCGAGCAGCTCCAGCCGACCGAAGCCCGCCGGCAGGGCCGGGGTCACCAGGAGGTCGTCCCCGGTGGGTCGCAGTCCCAGCAGGGTTCCCAGCAGCATCAGCAGCGCGCCCGAGGACCACGACTGGGGGCGGCCCGCCGACGGCAACTGGACGGGATACTTCGTGATGCTGCGCTCGTAGCCGGCGATCAGCTCCGGCACCGCCCCGCCGAGGGTCTGCGCCATGTCGAGGATGCCGGCGGCGATCCGGGCCGCGTGCGCGTCGAAGCGGTAGCGCCGCAGCCCGGCGGCGATCAGCGCGTTGTCCGACGGCCACACCGCCCCCAGGTGCGAACCCACCGGGTTGTACGGGCGTTGCCCGGCGGCGAGGGTGCGCACACCCCAACCGTTGAACAGCCGCGGCCCGACCAGGTGCTCGGCGACCGCCTCCGCACGGTGGTCCGGCACGATCCCACTCCACAGCAGGTGCCCGATATTGGAGGACAGGGCGTCGACCGGCTCGCCGTACGGGTCCAGGGCCAACGCGTAGTACTCCTGGTGGGGCAGCCAGAAGTCCCTGTTGAACCGCTCCTTCAGTGCCTCGGCCTCCCGCTCCAGCCGGTCGGCGTACCCGGGGTCGTCCCAGAACGTACGGGCCAGGCGGGCGCCGCGCCGTTTCGCGTCGTACGCGTAGCCCTGCAACTCGCAGGTGGCGCGCGGGAACGCCGGTTGCCGTGCACGCGCGTCGGCGATCGCGTCATCGGAGTCCTTCCAGGACTGGTTCACCACACCGTGCCGCTCGTTGCGGCGCTGGTAGCGCACGTAGCCGTCCCCGGTCAGGTCGCCGTACTCGTCGATCCAGTCCAGCGCCATGCGGGCCGGGTGGCGCAACTCGCGGACCAGGTCCGCGTCGCCGGACCAGAGCTCGTACTCGTCGAGCAGGACGACGAAGAGCGGGGTGGTGTCGGCGGCGCCGTAGTACAGGGCGTTCGGGAGCGCGCCGAAGGCGGCCGACTCGCCGTAGCGGAGCTGGGCCAGGATCTTGCCCGGTTCCTCCTCGTGCTCGTCGTCGAGCTGCCCGCCCTGCAACAGGGCCAGCATCCGCAGCGTCGCGGGCGTCAGTTCGGGGGTGAACGCCATCGTCTCCAGGCAGGTGATGAGGCTGTCCCGTCCGCAGAACGACATCGCCCACGGCAGACCGCCGGTCGGCACCCGCTGGGTGTACGCCAGCGGCCGGTACCGCAGCGCCGCCAGGTCGGCGAGGCTTCCCTGGTACGTCGCCTCCAGGCCGTCCCGTTCGGAGACCAGCCGTGGAGCCCGGTTCAGCCAGCCCGCGAGGTCCTCGTCCATCCCGCTGCGGACGTCCTGTTGGTGCGAGGCCAGGCTGGCGCGCATGTCCTGCCCGTGCTCGCCCTGGATGGTCAGGCTGACGTGCAGGTCGGTCTCCCACCGCCCCTCGGGGTCGACACGGATCCGGAACGTCATTCCCCCGTCGTCCACCTCGACCGGAGCGGTGCTGCTCACGGTGGCCTCGCGGACGAACCGCTCCCGCTCGTAGCACAGGACGAGCCGGTGCCGCGCGGAGTCGGCGTCGACGTGCACGTCCCGCTGTCGGAGGTTCCCGACCTCGGCGATGTCGGCGAAGTCGCTGCCCACCTCCATCCGGACGGTGAACTCCGCGGGCTGTGCGGAGTGGTTGAGCACTGTGATGTTCTCGTGGAAGCAGTCGTGCACCGAGCGGTGCCGGATGATCGACACGTCGGCGTCGACGTAGTGGCTGGCCGCGCCCGGGACGAGGAAGAACCGCGTCTCGAAGTAGGTCATGTCGTCGCGGGAGAGGGCGTTGAGCCGTTCACCGTCGACGGTGAGCACCCAGTGGGACAGAAAGCGGGTGTCGAACGAGAAGAGACCGACGGGCGCCTGCGGATCGACTTCGATGTCGCCCTGGGCGTCGCTGATGGCGAAGACGTTGCCCGCTAGGACGTGCACCAGTTCCTGCTTCACCGCTGCCCGTCCCGACCGGCCAGCGCGGCACGCCCCAGTTCGCGCGGATGACGGGCGCCGTTCGGCCCGGGGAAGATCCGCCTCAGCAGCGTCAGCAGCCGTAGGTCGCCCCGCACGGTGATGTCGTTGCGCAGCAACGCCGCCACGACGTGCACCGAACCGTTCGCCAGCCGGTCGAAGACCACCCGGTCGGCGCGGACCACCAGGTCGGCTTCCTCGGCCGACCGGGTCACCCGGACGTGCTGGTCGGCCACGGTCAGGTACCAGTGCTCGGTGCCGCCGTCACCGCGTACGTCCAGCCGCAGCGTGCCGGCGGTGGTCTCGGGCAGGTCCGGACGCCGGCCGTCGTCCAACTGCTGGAGGTACCGCACCACGGTCGCGCCCATCGCGTCGCCCTCCTTTCGGGTTCTTGGCAGGATCACCGGCGCCGGGGTGAGCGTGGCTCACCCCGATCGGGTGAGCCACGTCGCGGGACGCGAACCCGTTTGCCCCGCGACGAAGTGGGCAGCCATCCGCAGGCTCAGAGACGGGGGGAAGTCGGATGCGGGCACTGCGGTTGATGGAGTGGAAGTCGGAACCGAAACTGGTCGAGGTCGCCGAACCGAAACCCGGGCCGGGCCAGGTGGTGGTGCGGATCGGCGGCGCCGGCGCCTGCCACTCCGACCTGCACCTGATGGACGAGTTCGAGCCGGGGTCGATGCCCTGGAACCCACCGTTCACGTTGGGCCACGAGAACGCGGGATGGGTGCACGCCCTCGGCGACGGCGTGGTCGGGCTGCGCGTCGGGGAACCCGTCGCCGTCTACGGCCCGTGGGGCTGCGGCACCTGCGCCCGTTGCCGGGTCGGCATCGACCCGTACTGCGAGAACCCGGCCGGCGCGCCGGTGCCCAGTGGCGGTGGCGGCCTGGGCCTGGACGGCGGCATGGCCGAGTACGAGCTGGTACCGGACGCGCGGCACATCGTGCCGCTGCCCGACGGGTTGGATCCGGTGCACGCCGCACCGCTCACCGACGCCGGGCTCACCCCGTACCACGCCGTGCGGCGGTCCTGGCCGAAGCTCCCGCCGGGAAGCACGGCCGTGGTGATCGGGGTCGGCGGGCTGGGGCACGTGGGCGTGCAGATCCTCAAGGCCACCACTGCCGCCCGCGTGATCGCGGTGGACACCCGCGCCGAGGCGCTGCGACTGGCCACGGAGTGCGGGGCGGACCGCGCGGTGGCCTCCGGCCCGACCGCGGCCGAGGAGATCCGGGACGCCACCGGCGGGCGGGGCGCCGACGTGGTGCTGGACTTCGTCGGCGCGGACGCCACCCTGGCGCTCGGGTCGGCGGTGGCCCGTACCGTGGGCGACCTGACCATCGTGGGAATCGGCGGTGGCACCCTGCCGGTGTCGTTCTTCTCCGTGCCGTACGAGGTGAGCATCGCGACCACCTACTGGGGCAGCCGCCCCGAACTGTTGGAGGTGCTGGACCTGGGCGCGCGCGGTCTGATCCGGCCGAAGAGCACCACCTTCGCCCTGGACGACGCCCTGGACGCGTACCGCCAGATGCGCGAGGGCACGCTTGAGGGCCGGGCGGTGATCGTGCCCTGAGCCCGTCGGGTCAGTCGGCCCCGAGGAGGCCACGGACGAAGGCGGCCTGCCCGACGTGTTGCAGATCGTCCTCGACGACGCTTACCAGCCGCACGCCGACGGTGACCGGTGGGTCCCACGCCTCGTCCACGACCCGGTCCAGGTCCGCCGGGGACAGCCCGGCCAGGAACGGCAGGGTACGCCCCGACACCGCGCCGTAGTAGTCGATCAACGCCTGGGCGCTCTCCGGCCGCACCGCCGCGACCTGCGCGGGCGAGTGCCCGAAGCCGGTGTCGTCGGGATCGGCGGCGAGGCCGAAGCGGCCCGCCAAGTCGCCGCTGACCCAGACCTGCTCGGCGTCGAGCAGGTCGGCGACGGCCTGGTCCTGGATGCGGGTGAGGTGCCAGACCAGCCAGCCGATCGAGTTGGCGCCCGGGCCGGGCTCGTGGCGCAGTTGCTCCGGGCTCAGGCCGTCGACCGCGGCGCGGACGAGGTCGGGCAGCCGGTCGTACGTCTCGGTCAGCAGGTCACTCACGTCCACGGCGCACGCCTCCTTGTCGGTTTTCGAACAGGTACCGCCGACACGGGCGATCAAACCTCGGCCGCTACGGTGATCACGTGGTCGCGGCCTTGGAGTTGTACCTGGATCCGGACGCCACCCGCCGGATCCGGGTGCTGTGGGACGCGCTGGAGGCCGAGGGCGTGCAGAGCATGCGCTCGCTGCTGGAACGGCGTCACCGCCCGCACGTGTCGCTCGCGGTGGCGCCCCGCTTTGACCCGGAACAGGTAGCCGCCGCGCTGCGCGGGACGGTCGTGGCCGCCCCGCTGCGACTCGAGTTCCAACACGCCGGGCAGTTCGTCGGCCGGGTGCTCTGGCTCGGTCCGGCGCCCACCACGGAGTTGCTGGCGCACCACCGGCTGGTTCACGACCGGCTGGCCGCCGCCGGCATCCCCCTCGCCGAGCACTACCAGCCGGGCCGCTGGGTGCCGCACTGCACGCTGTCCATGCGGGTGCCGAACGCGTTGATGGCCGCCGCGGTACGCCGCTGCCTGGAGGTGCTGCCGGTGGCCGCGACAGTGGTCGGCGCGGCGCTCACCGACCACGCGCGCGGCATCGCCCACCCGCTGCCCTGATCAGCTCACCCGCTCGCCGGACCGTAGCGAAAGATGTCCGGTTTGGCGGGCCACAGTCGGGAAATTGAAAAGAAGCGGTGCGGACGCGTCCGGGCGTGGGATGGTTCGAGATGGCTGCCGTACCGGTGGTGACCTGCTCAGGCGCGGGGACCCGCCCGGGGGCGTGGGCGTAGACCGCGCCACCCACGGCGGCTTCGACGAGGAGAGGCAGGGCCCATGCAGGCTCAGCGCAGGCCACCGCGCACGGAGCGGAGCCAGACCCGGGACGACCAGACCGGCGGCGGGATGACCGGGGCGGCCACGCCACTGACGATCTGGGCCGCCGCGGTGCTGCTCGGCCGGATCGCCGCGGGCGACGACGACAGCGAGGACGAGCGACACATCCTGCGCGGCATCGAGTGATCCCGACGCACCGGCTCAGAGCCAGCCGCGCCGCTTGAAGACCAGGTAGAGGGTGCCGCACACCAGCAGCATCAGCAGCAACGCGAACAGGTAGCCGAAACGCCAGTTCAACTCCGGCATGTGGACGAAGTTCATCCCGTACACGGTGCCGATGAGGGTGGGGGCGAACAGGATCGCGGCCCAGGACGAGACCTTCTTCAGCTCCTCGTTCTGGGCGTAGCTGGCGGCGGTGAGGCTGCGCATCTCCTCGTTCTGCTGCTGCGAGACGAGGGTGGCGTTGACGGTGAGGATGTTCTGCAACAGGTGCCGGAAGCCGTCCACCCGTTCCACCACCTGGGTGAGGTGGTCGGTGACGTCGCGTAGGTACCGGCGTAGTTCCTCGTCGGTGCCGTAGCTGCCCGCGCCGGCCGCGAGCGCGTCCAACATGGTGAGCAGCGGACGGGCGGCCCGCTGGAACTCGATGACCTCCCGGCTGAGCCCGTAGATGCGCCGGCTGGCGTTCGGGTCACCGCCGAACACCTGGGTTTCGATCTCGTCGATGTCGTTCTCCAGTCCGGCCACCACCGGCGCGTACCCGTCGACCACCTGGTCGAGGATCGCGTACAGGACCGCCTCGGGTCCCTGGGCGAGCATCTGCGCGTCGGTCTCCAGTCGACGGCGTACGGCGGCCAGGTCGGGCGCCTCGCCGTGCCGGACGGTGACCACGAACCCCGGCCCGATGAACAGGTGCAGCTCGGAGAACTCGACCTCCTCCCGCAGGTCGTCGTAGCGGGCGGCGCGCAGCACCACGAACAGGGTCTCGCCGTACCGTTCCAGCTTGGGCCGCTGGTGGGCGTTGATCGCGTCCTCGACCGCCAGGTCGTGCAGCCGGAACTCCCGCGCCAGTGAGGTGATCTGGTCGATGTCGGGCCGGTACAGCCCGATCCAGGCCATCGCGCCGTCCCGCTCCTGGAGGCAGCGGTAGGTCTCGGCGAGGCCGGACGGCGAGGCGAAACGGTGCCCCTGGATGTAGACGGCGCTCTCCACCATGCCGCCGGCGGCCGGTGCGGGCGCGGGAGGTGGCGGCATGCCGACGGGGGTCTCGTGCTCGTCGAGCCGGCGGCCGAAGCCACCACCCGGGCGGAGGCGACGGCCGCCGACCATGAGCCGCTCCCCTCCCCGGTGGCATCCGCGTCCGGCGGCCGCAGCCCGAGCGGGCGGGTCGGCGCGGGGCGCCGGAGGCGCTGCATCCCCCCTGCCCCTGGGCCGAAACCCGTCCGACTCGCCGGGACGGCCGGACGGTCACGGGCGGGTTCGGCGTACCCGCGGACGGGCGCACACGACCGGGCGGATACTCGCGGTGACCATGGGCGGAGGACGGGGGAAGCGCCGGTGCGGGTCGACAGGCGTGCCGGGCGGCTGCGCGGCTGGCTGCTCGGTGGCGGTACTGAGCAGGCCGCGCGACAGGCTGGCCCGCTCGCCCGCCCGCCGCGGGACCGGCAGCACCCGTGGTGGAGGGTGATGTGCCTGACCGGTGTCGACTACTTCTCGACGCTTGGCTACCAGCCGGGCATCGCGGCGCTGGCCGCCGGGGCCCTGTCGCCGGTGGCGACCCTGGTGCTGGTGCTTGTGACGTTGCTGGGCGCGCTGCCGGTGTACCGGCGGGTGGCCGTGGAGAGCCCGCACGGTGAGGGTTCGATCGCGATGCTTGTCCGTCTGCTGAGCTTCTGGCCGGGCAAGCTGCTCGTGCTGGTGCTGCTGGGGTTCGCGGCTACCGACTTCATCATCACCATCACCCTCTCGGCGGCGGACGCGACCGCCCACATCGACGAGAACCCGTTCCTGCCCGGCGTGCTCAAGGGACACGAGCTGCCGCTCACGCTGCTGCTGGTGGCGTTGCTGGGCGCGGTGTTCCTCAAGGGATTTGGCGAGGCCATCGGGATCGCTGTCGCCCTGGTGGCGGTCTACCTCACGTTGAACGCGGTGGTGATCGCCGTCGCGTTGGAGCGGGTGGTGACGCATCCGAGCGCGGTCGGGGACTGGAGGACCGCGCTGACCACCGGGCACGGCGATCCGCTGCTGGTGGTCGGGCTGTCCCTGCTGGTCTTTCCGAAACTGGCGCTGGGCCTGTCCGGGTTCGAGACCGGGGTGGCCGTGATGCCGCACATCCGGGGGGATCGGCGGGACTCCGAGGACCGACCGTCGGGCCGCATCCGCGGCGCGCGTCGACTGCTCACCACCGCCGCGACGATCATGAGCGTCTTCCTGATCACGAGCAGTGTGACAACCACCGTGCTGATCCCGCCCGAGGCGTTCCAGCCGGGCGGCCCCGCGAACGGCCGGGCACTGGCCTACCTGGCGCACCAGCACCTCGGCGAGGTGTTCGGCACCGTCTACGACCTGTCCACCATCGGGATCCTCTGGTTCGCGGGCGCCTCGGCGATGGCCGGACTGCTCAACCTCGTACCCCGCTATCTGCCGCGGTACGGCATGGCCCCCACCTGGGCCCGGGCCGTGCGCCCGCTGGTGCTGGTCTTCACCGCGGTGGCGTTCCTGATCACGGTGGTGTTCGACGCCAGCGTGGACGCGCAGGGCGGCGCGTACGCCACCGGGGTCCTGGTGTTGATCACCTCGGCGGCGACGGCGGTGACCCTCGCGGCGCGGCGACGGCGGCAGCGGGGCCGGACGCTCGCGTTCGGGACCATCGCGGTGATCTTCGTCTACACGACAGTGGCGAACGTCGTGGAACGCCCCGACGGCGTCAAGATCGCCGCCTGTTTCATCGGCGGGATGATCCTGGTGTCGGTGCTGTCCCGGCTCATGCGGGCCTACGAGCTGCGGGTCGACCACGTCGAGCTGGACCCGGTCGCGGCCCGGATGGTCGACGAGCGGGCCGCCCGGCGGATCCGCCTCATCGCGCACGAGCCGGAGCGCCGGGACCCGGCCGAGTACCGCGCCAAGCTGGCCCAGACCATGGCGGACAACGACTTTCCCGACGACAGCGACGTCATCTTCGTCGAGGTGCACGTCACCGACCCGTCGGACTTCGAGACGGCGCTGCTGGTCCGCGGCAGCGTGGCGCACGACAGCTACCAGGTGCTCAGTCTGGCCAGTTCCTCGGTGCCCAGCGCCCTCGCCGCCCTGCTGCTGGAGATCCGCGACCGGAGCCGGCGACGCCCCCACATCTACTTCGAGTGGACCGAGGGCGGCCCGGGTCGCAATCTCCTGCGCTACCTGGCGTTCGGGCAGGGCGCGATCGTCTCGGTCACCCGGGAGATCCTGCGCCGCCAGGAGCCCGACCCGCGCCGCCGCCCGCACGTGCACGCCGGCTGACCTGCCGGTCGACCCTCGTCGCGGACGGTGAGCATGGTCATAACGCCTGGACGACGCACCGGTTCCGGCTGCTAGCCTCGGCGCAGGTCATGAGCGCCAGCGCGAAGCCCCGGCTCGCTGGCCGGCAACCCTCCTCCGCGGTGGGGTGCCCCGGGTGAAGACCAGGCACCGGCAGGACGTCGGTGCAAGCGTGGCCTGGCACCCAGGTCAGCACAGACCCGGGAGACCGTATGCGCATCCTCAGCTCCATCCCACCGGCCGACCTCGCGGATCTGCGCGTCGGCCGCCTCTCGCCGGCACTGACCCGGCGCCGGCACGTGGACATGATGCGAATGTGCAGCGCGGCGTGTCGCCGCCGCGCCGCGCTCTGACGCGTCCCTCTTTCCACACCCATTTCCAGCGGTACGCCAATCGGGCGCACCGTCCGCGGCGCTACCCGCCGCGGCGCACCCCATCGGAGAGACCTGTGCGATTCCTTCCTGCCCTGACCCGCGTCGCCGCCCTGGGCGCGGCCACGATCCTCGCCGCCACCGCGCTCACCGCGTGCGGCGACGAAGCCTCGACCGACGACGCCGCCAACCCGTACGGCCTGGCGCAGCCGGGTGTCCTACGCGCCGGCACGCTCACCGACGCCCCGCCGAACGTCTACCTCAAGGACGGTAGGTTCACCGGCTTCGACAACGACCTGCTGAGCGCGGTGGCCGGCAAGCTCGGCCTGACTGTCGAGTTCGTCGGAACCGACTTCTCCGCCCTACTCAGCCAGGTCAACAACCACAAGTTCGACGTCGGCAGCTCCTCGATCACCATCACCGAGGCGCGCAAGAAGACAGTCGACTTCGGCAACGGCTACGACTTCGGCTACTTCGGCCTGGACGTCCCGGCCGGCTCGCCGATCACCAGCTTCGACCAGTTGACCGGCAAGCGGGTCGTGGTGGTGCAGGGCACTGTCCAGGACGACTACGCCACCGGCAAGCAGCTCGACCCGGTGCGGGTGCCGGACTACAACGGCGCGATCAACCAGCTCAAGGCCGGCACCGCCGACGCGTGGATCGCCCCGGCGGAGATCGGCGAGAAGTCAGCCGCCGACAGCAACGGCAAGATCACCGTGGTGGCCAAGCAGCTCAGCCCGGCGCCGACCGCGTACGCCGTGGCCAAGGGTGGCGACAAGCTGCGCGAGGCTCTGAACAAGGGCCTCGACGAGGTCATCGCGGACGGCACCTGGAGCCGTCTGCAGGCGCAGTACTACCCGGGTCGGCCGATCCCGGCGGACTTCACGCCGGGCAGCGGCGCGGTCGCGGCGCCGTCCGCGTCCGTCGCGCCGTCGGCGTCCGCGTCGACCGCGTCCTGAGCGGTAACCGGTGACGAGCGAGCGGGGCGGTAGGAGAGGCGACCGATGGATCCGTTGAGCACCCTGTGGGAGACGTTCTTCGACGCCGACGCCATGCGCGAGGCGCTGCCCGAGATGCTGACCGTCGGGCTGCCGAACACGCTGATCCTGGCGGTCTCCGCCGCCCTGCTCGGCTCGGTGCTGGGCCTGCTGCTGGCCGTCGCCGGCATCTCCCGTACCCGTTGGCTGCGCTGGCCGGCGCGGGTCTACACCGACGTGTTCCGGGGTCTGCCGGCCGCCGCGACGATCCTGCTGATCGGCGTCGGGCTGGCGCCGCTGGGCATGGAGGTCTGGGGGCCGGACCCGTACCCGCTGGGCATCCTGGCGCTGTCGTTGATCGCGGCGGCGTACATCGGGGAGATCTTCCGTTCCGGCATCCAGTCGGTGGAGGCCGCCCAGTTGGAGGGCGCCCGCGCCCTCGGTTTCTCCTGGGCCGACGCGATGCGGCTGGTGATCATTCCGCAGGGCATCCGGCGGGTGCTGCCCGCCTGGGTCAACCAGCTCATCGCGTTGATCAAGGACTCCAGCCTGGTCTACTTCCTCGGGCTGGTGGCCAGCCAGCGGGAGCTGTTCCGGATCGGGCAGGACTACGCGGCCACCACAGGCAACGAGTCCGCGCTGCTGCTCGCCGGGCTCTTCTACCTGGCGTTGACCGTCCCGCTGACGCACGTCGTCAACTGGATCGACAGGCGGCTGCGGCACGGCCGACCGGCCACCGCTCCCGTCGACGAGGACGAGGACGACACCCCGGCGCTGGCCGGGGCCCCGGAAGGAGACCGGCGATGACCACCTCCGTGAGCCTGGAGGCGCGCGACGTCCACCTCGCCTTCGGACCGAACCGGGTGCTGCGCGGCGTCGACCTCACCGTGGCGCGCGGCGCGACGGCCTGCGTGATCGGGCCGTCCGGGTCGGGCAAGTCCACTCTGCTGCGGACCCTCAACCGGCTGATCGAGCCCGACCGCGGCGACGTGCTGCTGGACGGCCGCAGCGTGCTGCGCGACGACCCGGACGCGTTGCGGCAGCGGGTCGGCATGGTGTTCCAGCAGTTCAACCTGTTTCCGCACATGACCGTGCTGCGCAACATCACCCTGGCCCTGCGCCGCCTGCGCAAGCTCGGCGAGGACGAGGCGGACGCCGTCGCCCGCGCGCAGCTGGAGCTGGTGGGGCTGGCCGGCCGGGCCGACGCCCGGCCGACGCAGCTCTCCGGCGGTCAGCAGCAGCGGGTGGCGATCGCCCGGGCACTGGCCCTGCGGCCCGAGGTGATGCTCTTCGACGAGGCCACCTCGGCGCTCGACCCCGAGCTGGTCAAGGGCGTGCTCGGGGTGATGGCCGACCTGTCCGCCGCCGGAATGACCATGGTGGTGGTGACCCACGAGATGGGGTTCGCCCGGCAGGTCGCCGACACCGTCGCCTTCATGGACCGGGGTGTGGTGCTGGAGGCCGGCCCGCCCGAGGCGATCTTCGAGGCGGCCGAGCATCCCCGGCTGCGCCGCTTCCTCGCGCAGGTGCTCTGAGGGCCGTCGCTCACCCGGCCTGGCGGCGCAGGTGCGCGGCGAAGGCCGTCAGATCGCCGAGCAGCACCAGGATGGCGTTGCGGTACGCCACCGACGCCCACAGGTGCAGCTCGTCGTCGTCCAGTCCGCCGAACGCCGCCGACAGCGCCTTGCGCCGCCGCCGGTCGAGCACCTTGTGCGGACGCGCGAGCAGGTCGCCCTCGCGGCGCAGGGCCTGAACGTAGGCGGCCACCGCGTCCTGGTAACGCCGACCGGCGACCCGCTCCAGCAGGGTGAACTCGAAGACGTTCAACGCCGCCTCGGACTCCCAGTAGGCGCTGTCCCGCTCCGGTGCGGCCGCGACGTGCCGGCCCATGGCGTGCCGCGCCTCGAAGAGCAACAGCACACCCCGGCCGGTGGTGCTGAGCGGACGGCGGGGCGCCGGCAGCCGGAGCGTCCGCACCGGCGCCGCGCCGATCAGGTCCACCGCACCGGCGTACGACGGCATCCGCTGCGAACCCGACCCCGGCTCCGGCAGCAGACAGGCCCGCTCCTGGTACGGCAACGGGCCGCCGGTGGGCAGCGCCCGCAGCGCCGCGGTGTGCAGCTCGGACAGCGGCCGGTCGTCCCCGGCCCCGTGCGGGGCCAGGGCGAGGACGAGACCGCCGGCGCCGGGCACCGGCACGCCAAGCACGCAGGACGTACGCAGGAACGCCCAGGTCGCCGCCGCCTCGCGGACTCCACTCGCCACCGCCTGTGCGTCGGCCCGCCAGTCCCGGGCGATCCGCAGCCGCTGCTGGATGTCCGCCGTCGCGGCGGCGTCGTGCGGGTACAGCTCGCGCAGCGCCCGGGGCAGCGCTCCGGGGCGCAGGTCCAGAGGGTCACCCGTCGGTGCGGGGACCGCGTGCCGCGCGCAGTCGGCACCGGTGTGCGGGTCACCGTCGACCGCGTGGCAGTCACCGAGCCAGCTCTGCCCCGCCGAGCCCGCCGGCCGGGCGAACGCCAGGTGGGGCAGTCGACCGGTCCGCAGCACCGTCTCGTACTGCGGACGGGCACGCCCGGCGCGCAGGACGTCCAGGGGAAGCACCGGCGACAGCGCCCGTACCGCCTCCAGTGCGACGCAGTGCGGGCAGCGGTCGCGTACGCGGTAGCGGCGCAGATGGTCGACGCCGGGCTGCTCCCACTGGACGGCGATCACGGCGTCGCCCCGCGCCATCAGGTAGAGGAACTCGGTAGCGGCGCGTTCGCGGGTGACCGAGACCAGCTCGTCGAGGAACTCCCGCTCGGTGACCACCCGCGGCTCGTTCCCCGTCGCACCGGTGGTCATGGACACCCCCTCCCGCGGACCGGACGCATCGACGGACGCCGAATGGTTTCCACCGTACCCGGGTGGTGTGGTGGGCAGCCGCCCTCGACCTGCGCCGGACGCTGTCACCAATCCGTCAGGCGTCCAGCCGGCCAGCCGTCGCCACGGCCCGGGCCGTGGCGACGGGCCGACTGTCACTCGCTGGGTCCGCGTCCCAGCAGCCGGATCTCCTCGTTGTCCAGCGCGGCCTGCAACTCCAGGAGCACGAGGTCGTCGATCTCCCGGCTGTCGCGCAGGCGGGTGACCTCCCGGCGCTTGTGGGCGAGGACGCCCAGGCGCAGTTTGCGTTCCAGTCGACGTTCCTCGGCGGTGTCCCCGCCGCTCTCGTTGACGTCCTCCAGGTGCCGCTGGTATTCGGCCTGCAACCGCCGCACCGCATCCTCGCCCGCGCCGACCTCGGCGGCCACGTGGGGCACCGCGGCCAGGCCGACCTCGGTGGCGCGCATCCGGGCCAGCCGGGCCTCGTCGACCCGTTCCGGGTCGCCCGCCAGTCCCGCCCAGCGCACCACAAGCGGCAGGGTGGTGCCCTGGATGAGCATGATCAGCACGATCACCAGCGCCGTCACGAAGATGATCAGATCGCGTTCGACAACCGGTCGACCGGATACCGTCATCGTCGGGACGGCCAGCGCGGCCGCGAGCGACACGGCGCCCCGGAAGCCGGCCCAGCCCGCGACGGTCCCCACCCGCCAGCTCGACGGTCCCGGGCCCTGCTCGACCATCCGGCGGCGTCGCAGCTTCGCCGACTGCGCGGTCAGGTAGATGAAGAACAGCCGGGTGCAGAGGACGACAAGCGTGACCACCAGCACGATCACCACGGCCCTCGCCGGCGAGGTGCTCGTGACACCCCGCACCGCCCTTGGGATCTGGGTGCCGAGCAGCACGAACAGGCCGCCGTTGATGAGGAACGTGGACAGGTCCCAGAACGCGTACGCCAGCACCCGGGAGCGGGCGCGGATCACCCGTGGACCGGCGTAGGCCAGGATCAGACCGGCGACCACCACCGCCAGCACACCGCTGGCGTGCATCGAGTCGGCGAGCAGGAACGCGCCGAACGGGGTCAGCACGCTCAGCGCGCCCTCGCGCAGCGGATCGTCGAGCCGCTTGCGGATCAGCACCACGGCCAAGCCCACCAGCAGTCCGGCGAGCACGCCGCCGACGCTGGCCCCGACGAACTCCTCACTGATGCCCAGCGCGCCCGGCTCCGCGCTCTGGGTGAGCAGCCCCACGGCCACCGCGAAGATCACAAGCGCGGTGCCGTCGTTGATCAGGCTCTCCGCGTGCAGGGTGGTGAGGAGCTTGCGGGGCAGCCGTTTGGCCAGACCGGTGACCGCCGCCGCATCGGTAGGTGCGAGGACCGCGCCGAGCACCCAGGCGGCGGCGGGGTTCACCCCGAACGCCTGCGCGGTGAACGACACCGTGACCATGGTGAGCACCACCAGCACCACGGCGAGCAGACCGATCACCGGCAGATTGGCCCGGATCTCGCGCAGGCTGATGGTGAGGCTCTCCCGGTACAGGATCGCCGGCAGGAAGATCAGCAGCACCAGGTCCGGTTCCAGGGTCAGCTCGGACAGCGGGGGTGCCAGCCCGAGCAGCACCCCGAACACGATGAGCAGGACCGGCGGCGCGACCCGGTACCGGCCGCCGAGCGTGGTGCCGACCAGGACGGTGACGCCCAGCACCACGATCAGGACGAGCACCTCCACGGCGTACCCCCTCGATCCCCGGCCGACGGCGGGCGCGTCGGTGGTTCCATCTGACCGCACCCACCGGCCGGTTCCGACGGAAAGCCCGCAAGTCGCCGTGGGGGTCAGGCGGCGACGCGAGCGCGGGCGGTCACCGCGCGGGCGGTACGACGGTGCCGGGCCGCCTCGTCGTCGCGGCCCAGCGCCGCGGCGAGGTCGGCGAGGTGCCCGGCCACCGGGCCGACGGTGAGCACTCCGCTGCCGGCGGCCAGCTCGTCGGCAGCGGGCAGCAGCTCGGCGTGGACGCGGTCCATCGTGACCCGGTCGCCGAGCAGCCGCGCCGCCCGGCCGACGAGGCAGAGACGGACCTCGCGCAGCAGGTCGTGCGGCCCCGGCGGCAGTGCCCGCAGGGCCGACCCGGCCGCGGTCCGGTCCCCGGCGGCGACCAGCAGCAGCGGGCGGACCCACGGCTCGTGCGGCCCCCAGTCCAGACCCGCCCAACCCTCGTCGTCGGGCTTCGGGAGCGGACGGTCGCCGGCCAGCCGCAGGCCGAGCAGCGCGATCGGGAGCAGACCGCGGGTCAGGCCCGGCATGGCGTCACCAGACAGCCGGTCGGCAGCCGCCCGGTACGCGTCGGCCGCCGCGGCCAACTCGCCGTCAAGCGCCAGCCGCAGCGCGGCGTACCACCTGGTGAAGACGCCGACCAGCGGCAGCTCGTACCGTTCGGCGAGGCGGTCGGCGGCGCGGGCGTGCGCGTCGGCGGCGGGCCGGTCGGCCAGCGCACAGGCGGCCTGGACCAGGACGAGGTGACCCAGCACCTCGAAGGTCACCAGCTGGTGCCGGGCGGCCAGGTCGACCAGCTCGGCGCCGATCCGGGCGCGTTCACCGGCCAGGCCGACCCGGTCGAAGGCGTGCATGAAGCGGGCGTTCAGCGCGAACGCCAGCAGCCCGGGGTCACCGACGGTCCGGGC
This sequence comes from Micromonospora orduensis, assembly GCF_006228125.1. GTDB lineage: Bacteria > Actinomycetota > Actinomycetes > Mycobacteriales > Micromonosporaceae > Micromonospora > Micromonospora orduensis. Next base: position 28,881 of record NZ_VDFY01000118.1, read on the forward strand.
GATCGTCTCGGCCTCGTCGGCCGCACGACGTCCACGGTCGGTGACGGTGCCGCGCAGCTCCAGGGCGAGGGTGCTCAGCAGCCGGCTGCGCCGCGCCGACCCGGTCGCACCGAGGGCCGCCAGGGCACGCTCGGCGGCCTGCGCGATCCGTCCGGAGAGCAGGTCGTCGTCGTTGCGCGTCCAGATCGCCGGCACGTCGAAACCGGCCAGCACCTCCTCGATCAGCCGGGGGTCGCCGACGGACTCGGCCGCCGTGATCGCCTCGGCCCTCTCCCGCCGCGCCTCGGCGAGGCGGCCCGTCACGGCCAGCGCACGCCCCAGACCCACAAGCGCGGTCAACCGCTCGCGGTGGTGGACCCCGCCGGCCCGGTCGTACGCGTCGATCGCCTGCCGCCACAGCCGGGCCGCCTCGTGCGGGTTGCCGCTCCGTTCGGCCTGCTCGGCCGCCGTGCGGGCGTACGCGGCGGCGCGACCAGCGGCGACCGGCCCGCCGGCGCGCAGCAGGTGGTGGGCCAGCGCGGCCGGTTCGACGGGCTCACGCTGTCGCAGCACCTCGGCGGCGGCACCGTGCCAGGCGGCGCGGCGCGGCGCGGACAGATCGGCGTAGAGCGTGTCGCGGACCAGGATGTGGGTGAAGCGCAGCTGTCCGTCGGTGTCCCGCTCGACGAGGAAGCCCGCCTGAAGGGCGCGGTCCACGGCGTCCAGCACGGTCGAGGGGTCGTCCGCCAACGCGCTGAGCACCTGCGGGTCGAGGTCCCGGCCGAGCACGGCTGCCTGCCGCAGCAGGGTACGGGTCGGCGCGGGCAGCTGCGCCAGCCGGTGCCGGATCACGTCGCGCACCCCGGGCGGCACCGACGCCAGCGCGGCGTCGCCCTCACCCGCGTACAGCTGGGCCAGCTCCCGGACGAAGAAGGGGTTGCCGCCGCTGCGGTAATGGATCAGCTGGGCGGTGGCCGCGTCCAGGTCGACTCCGGCGACGGCGCTGGCCAGTTCGCCTGTCGCCGGAGCGGGCAGGCCGGCGAGATACGCCCGCACCGGTTCCAGCCCGGCCGCGCGGGCCAGGGCGGCGGTCAGCGCCGGGCTGATCTCGGTGGCCCGGTAGGTGCCGAGGATCAGGACCGGCCCGCTGGCCGGTTGCGGGCCGGCCAGGAGCGCGGTCAGCAGGTCCAGGGTGTCGCCGTCGGCACGGTGCAGGTCGTCCAGGACGACCAGCACCGGTTGCCGGTCGGCGACCGCGGAGACCAGCGAGGCGACCGCGCGGTGCCGGCGGAACCGTGTGACGCTGGTGTCGCCCGTGGCGGCGTCGTCCTGTTCGTCGACGCCGGTCGAGCCGGCGAGCGCCTCGGTGACCTGCGTCCAGGGCCAGGCCGCAGGGGCGCCCTCGTACTCCGGGCTGCGCCCCCACGCCGTGGTCCATCCCTGCGCGGCCAGCTGTCGGGTGAGCGTCTCGGCCAACGCGGTCTTGCCGGCCCCTGGCTCGCCGCTGAGCAGGGCGAGCGCGGGCCGGCGGCGACCGGCGGCGGTGTCGGCGGCCAGCCGCAGCCGGGCCAACTCCGCGTCGCGGCCGACGAACGGACGCTCCCGCGCCGCCCCGCCGGGACGGTCCGCGGTCACGACGGGACGATCGACGGTCCCGACGTCGGGGGCGGCGCCGCCGAGGCGCGGGGTGAGGTGCGGCGCCTGGGCCAGGATGTCGGCCTCCAGCCGCCGCAGCTCCGGCCCCGGGTCCACACCCAGCGCGGTCACCAGGACGTCCCGGGCCTCGCGGAGCGCGGCCAGCGCGTCACCCTGCCGACCGGCGCGGTACCTGGCCATCGCCAGCAGCCGCCAGGCGTCCTCGCGCAGCGGGTTGCCGGCGAGGTGGGCCGGCAGGTCGGCGGCGGCCTCGTCCGGCCGTCCCAACGCCAGCAGCGCCTCGGCCCGCCGTTCGACGGCGAGCATCCGCAGCTCGTCCAGTCGGTTGACCTCCGCCACCGCCCAGGCCTCGTTCGCGCAGTCGGCGTACGCGGGACCGCGCCACAACCCGAGCGCCGCATCCAGCGCCTCCAGGGCCGGGGCGGGACGTCCCGCCGCCAACAGCCGGCCGGTCTCGCCGACGGCCGCCTCGAACCGGTCGGCGTCCACCGCGTCCGGGCCGGCCCGCAGCGCGTACCCCGGCGCCTCGGTGAGCAGGATCCGGGGCGGCGTGCGGGGCGGCCGGTCAGGCTCCAGCGCCCGGCGCAGGTCGGCCACGAAGGTGCGGATGGCGCCCACCGCACCGTCCGGTGCGACGTCCCACAGGTCGTCGACGAGCCGTTCCACAGGCACCACCCGGCCGTGGGCGATCAGCAGCCGGGCCAGCACGAGGCGCTGCCGGTGCCCCCTGAGCGGGACCGGGCCACCGTCGGTGGCGGCGGTCACCGGCCCGAGCACCCCGAAGGTCACCGCCGGAGCCGGCTCCGGCTGCCTGGTCATGGCACCAATCTAGGCGGGCCGGCGCGGACCACGGCCGCCCGCCCGCACTGATCGGACGCTGACCGTCCGCTGATCGCCGCGGGGCAGGCTCGACGACGTACGACGGCGTCCGGCCACCGCGCCGGAGCCCGCCCTCATCACCAGGAAGGTTCCCCGTGGACCCCAGGATCAACGGATTCGACTACCAGCGCGTCACGGTCGCCGACGGTGTGACGCTCAACGCCGCCGTGGGCGGTTCCGGGCCACCGATCGTGCTGCTGCACGGCTTTCCGCAGACGCACCTCATGTGGCGGCACGTCGCGGCCGACCTGGCCGCCGACCACACGGTCATCTGCCCCGACCTGCGGGGGTACGGCGACAGCGACAAGCCCGCGGACAGCGACGGCACCGCGTACGCCAAGCGCACCCTGGCGGCCGACGTCGTGGCGCTGGCCGGGGCGCTCGGCCACGAACGGTTCGCGCTGGCCGGGCACGACCGGGGCGCCCTGGTCGCGTTCCGCGCCGGTCTCGACCACCCGGCGGCGATCAGCCAGCTCGCCCTGCTCGACGTGCTGCCCACCCTCGACATGTGGGACGTGCTGCACGGCGCCAGCGCGGCGGTCGCCTTCCACCTCTACCTGATGGCACAGCCGCCCGGTCTGCCCGAGGAGTTGATCGGCGCCAGCCCGGACACCTTCTTCGGTCATTTCCTGGACGTCTGGACCCGCGACCCGGAGGCCCTGCCGGCGGAGGTGCGGGCCTCGTACCTGCGTGCGTCCCGCAACGCGGTCACCTCGATCGTCGCCGACTACCGCGCGTCCGCCGGGGTCGACGTCGCCCACGACGCCGCCGACCGGAGCGCCGGTCGTCAGCTGTCGATGCCGGTGACCGTGCTGCAGCAGGACTGGGGCGCGGCGCTCGGTTACGACGCGGCCGGGCTGTGGCGGGCGTGGGCACCGGACCTGGCGCACCAGACGGTCACCTGCGGGCACTTCATGGCCGAGGAGGCGCCGGCCGAGGTGGTCGGGGCGCTGCGCGCCCTGCTCAGCCGCCCACACCATCAGTAAGACTTACGACACTGTGTGTCAAGGGCGGTCCGGCACAGCCGGACCGCCCGTACCCAATAATGGCCCTGACCTGCGGAAATGCTACGTTACACCAGGTGGACGACAACCGGTCATCGGTGATACACAGGCAGATACCGGCAGCCAACGACGGCCCGTCGCCCACCTCCTCGCCACCGACCGTTCGCACGCAACCGCCACTCCACGGGCCTCCGCCGCAGGAACCGCACCCAGTCACCAACCTCTCCACACGGCACCGGCCCATCGGCCGATGACGGATGGGACGGTTCCTCGACCAGGGAGTTGCCGTGAGATATCTGCGTATCCGGTCCCGCCACCAGCCGTACGAGGTGGCCGTCCTGGTCACGTCGCCGATCTGCGGCGTCCTGATGCTGACCCTCGACGTCCGGCCGACGTCCGTCCAGACGTCCATGCCGGCGCCCGTGCAGGCCGCCTGGGAGCTCGGCCTGATCCTCGTGGGGGTGGGCGGGCTGCTGGGCATCCTGTGGCCCGGCCGGCTCTCCACCGGGCTCGGCCTCGAACTCGCGTCGGTCCTGGTGCTCGGCACCATCACCGGCATGTACGCGGTCGCCCTGGTGTCCCTGTGGAGCCAGCAGTCCCTGGTCGCGTCGTCGTTCGTCGTCGCGGTGACGATCGGCTCGATCTGGCGGGCCATCCAGATCGCCGTCGACCTGCGCCGTCTGGTCCGCGCCTGCCGATGCGTGACCGACCTGCAACTGCAGGGGAGTATCCCGTGAGCGCCCCGCCGGCGCCCGCCGCACCACACTGGGTGCAGGTGGCGCTCAGTGTGTTCGGCATCCTCGGGGGCTCGACCGGTCTGGCCGCGATCGCCACCGTGCTGGTGCAGCGGGGCAAGTTCAAGGCCGACGCCGCCGACACCCTCACCGAGGCCGCCCTCACCCTGGTGCAGCCGTTGCAGACCCGGATCACCGAATTGGAGGGCGAGGCGTTGCACGCCCGCTCGGAGCTGGGGACGCTGCGCGAACAGGTCAACCAGTTGCAGTTCGTGGTCCGGGTGCTCACCCGGACGCTGGACCGCTGGCGGGCCGCGATCCGCGCGCCGGACGCCACCCTGCGCAAGGTCAGAGCGGTCGTGGCGGAGTCCGAACGGCTCCCGGACGGCGGTTGACCGGCCTGCCACGTCTGGCTCAGCCGTGGCCGGCGGAGCCACTGAGTCGTCCGAGGAGGTCGCGTACCGCCGCCCGGAACTCAGGGTCGGACTCGCCCGGATGGTGGCCCCGGACCGGTGGCGGCCGATCCTCCCCCGGCGTGCCCAGCAGCTCCCGGGGGTCCCGCAGCCGCCGGTCGACCCCACCGGCCGGGTCGGCGGCGGCCGGAGGCGGGTCACCGGGTCGGTTCGGGTAGAAGATCCAACCGCCGACCGGGTCGGTGTCGCGCCACAGGTTGATCCACCGCCACCCGACCCGCTCCCCCACGTCACGCATCATCTCCTCGTTGAGGTACGCCGGGTAGAGCCGGGCGTAGAGGCGGTCCAGCGGCGACCCGTAGGTGAGCAGAGCAACCCGTTGACGCACCTGCTGCGGCAGCCGCAGCACCGCCAGGGCCAGCAGCACCGAGCCGTGGCTGTGCCCGCAGAGCAGCACCCCGGCGTGCCGCCCGGCGAGCTGGATGATCCGGTCGGCCAACTCCGGCACCGCGCGGTCGGCGTAACTCGCCGGTGCGAACGGGTGGGCAGCCCGGGGCCAGAAGGTGCCCAGGTCCCACAGGATCCCGACGTGCCGGCGGAACCAGGCCGTCCGGTACCCGAAAACACCACCCACCAGCAGGGTGAGGACCACCGCGGCGACGAGGTAGGTGCCGGCGGTGAGCCCCATCCGGACGGATTCGGCCGGCAGCCCGACATCCCCCGCCAGATCCTCCGGTTGGCGGCCGGTGAGCCCGAGCAGGCTGGTGGCCAGTCCGACCGCCGCGAGAACCGCGTACGTGGCGGCCAGCACGCCCAGCCACTCGGTGAACCGCGCCCGGGCGATGGCCCTGGTGGCCTGCCGCAGCCGCCCGGCCGCCTCCGGCGGCGCGGCGGGAAAGTCGCGGGCGGTGACCATCTCTGCCGCTCGGCGCCGGCGTGACCGCGACAGCAGGGCTATCGCCCCACACAGCAGCACCGCCACGCCCATGTGCAGGAAGAAGGCCAGCAGTGTCCAGCGGTACGGCAGCGGCGGCCCGCCGTCACTGAAGTACCCGCCGAGCACCTCCCCCGTCTGGTAGGCCAGGCCGGCGGAGAGCGCACCGGCCAGGCCGACCGCGATCGCCGCGATGACGGCCGCGCCCAGTCCGTGCCGTAGCACGACGCGGCCGTCCACCCGGCCGCGCTGCCACAGGACCAGGCCGCTGAGCAGCACCAACAGTGCCATCTGGCCGAGCAGCACCGCGCCAGCGACCCCGTCGTAGCCGGGTAGCCCGCCCGACGACGGCCAGTCACGCTCATCACGGGCGATGGCGACAAGCGTCGCCACACTCAGGCCGACAGCCGCCACGCCCGTCGCGCGGGCGCTGCGGGTGGCCGTCCGCGCGGTCGCCGCCGTTGAGGGTGTGGTCGGCAAGCAGCGCCTGGGACAGCCGGGGCAGCGCGAAGATGAAGGCCAGGTCGAAGAAGAGCTCCAGGAACGACGTCCGGCGAGGGTTCTCCCTCCGCTGAAGCAGCCGCTCGGGGAGGCCGTTGTTCATCGCCCCCCTTCCCGGACGTCGCCTGCCGTCCCAGTCGTACCACCCCGGCGACCGGTCGCGGGCGGGTTCCGCCGAGCCCGGGACGTCGGTGCCGGCGTACCCCTGAGCGGGGCTGGCTACCGGTTGGCCGCCCGCTCGGCGACCACCACGGAGATCCCGTCGAGGACGCGTTGCAGACCGAACTCGAAGGCGTACTCCGGGCCGTACGCGGCGCCGTGCTGCTGGCCGGCCGCCGTACCGACCCGGGAGGCGGTCGGATAGCGCTCGGGCGTCAGGAACGTCTCCAGCCAGGGCGCGTGCGACTGCCACCACTGGCCGTCGGTCAGGCCCGTGTCCCGCTCCAGGTCGACCACCTCGGACGCGGAGCGCGCGGAACTCTTCACGTGCCCGAGCACGAGGGTGAGCACCGCGTCCATCTCGACGTCGGTGAGCCCGATGTCGGCGACCGCGCCGAGTTCGTAGTCGTACTTGGCCACCAGGTGCGGACCGAGCACCGGTCGGGTCGTCTCGGCCCGCAGCATCCACGGATGCCGCTGGTAGAGCGCGAGATTGTCCCGGGCGATCCGCTCCAGCCGGACCCGCCAGTCCCCCTCGACCGCGGGGCGCGGCATCTCGCCGTACGCCGTGTCGATCATGACGTCGACGAGTTCGGCCTTGCCCGGCACGTAGGTGTAGACCGACATCGTGCCCACCCCCAGCGCCTCACCGACGCGGCGCATGGTCAGCGCGTCGAGGCCCTCGGCGTCGGCGATGTCGATGGCGGCACGGACGATCCGGTCGACGCTGAGCCCCTGCCCGGCGCTGCGGCTGGTCGGCTCCCGGGTGCGCCAGAGGATGGCCAGGCTGCGGGCCGGGTCCGCGGTCGCCTTACGCTCACTCGCCATGGTGCGGCCATCCTAACAACGCGGGCGTACGACGTACGCCGCGCGGCTGGCCGGGTCAGGTGGCCTCGCGGTCGTCGGCCAGCGCGCGGCCGGCGGCGGCCGGTACCAGGTGCCGCACCTCCGGGGCGCCGTCGGCGCACTCCCGGGCCCGCTCCTCGGCCGCACGGTCCTCGCCGGTCAGCCGGCCACCGTGCTGGCGCAGGTGCTCGTCCCAGGACGGCACCAGGTACACCTCGACGAACTGGTCAGTGGCCTCGGCCGGACGGAACAGCCCCCAGCGCATCGCACCGGTCCGCTGCCGGGCGGCGCGCACCAGGTCCATGGCCGCCAGGAACGGCCGGGTGCGCTCCGGCCGGACGCTGTACCGCACCGTCACCAGCACCGGCCCCACCCTCGGGTCCGGCTCGTACGCGAGGTGCAGCTGCGGCCAGTAGGCCGCCGGTTCCCGGTTCACCGCGCGCAGGTCGGGCAGTGGCCAGATCCGGCTCGTCACGGTGCCGACCAGCATCAACGCCGCCGCCGCGAGGTAGGCGAGGACCAGGCCACCCGTGTCGGCCACCAGCCCCCACAGCAGAGCGCCGACCGCCTGCCCGCCCGCGAAGCACACCTGGTAGACGGCCAGGCCACGGGCGCGTACCCAGGCCGGCAGGAAGAGCTGCATCTCGGCGTTGACGTTCGCCAGCACCGTCACCCAGGCCATCCCGGCGGGCAGCAGGGCGAGAAGCACCAGCGGCACCACCCGTACCGTGGCGACCACGGCCAACGCCACGGTGAACACCGCCCCGGCAGTGAACAGGAGCTGGTTCGCCGACAGGCGGGTACGGATCACGGCCAACAGCAACCCACCGACGACCGCGCCCACCCCGAGGGCTGCCAGCAGCAACCCGTACCCGCCGGAGCCCAGCCCCAGCCGACGGCTCGCCACCAACGGCAGCAACGCCCACAGCGCGCTGGCCGGGATCACGAAGACCAGCGCCCGACGCAGCAACCGACGCACGGTCGGCGAGTGGCGGACGTACCGGCTGCCGGCGCGCAGCGCGGCGGTGAACCGCTCGGGGACCTCGACCGCGCGGGCAGTGCCGGGCCGCCAGCGCCACAGCGCGTACGTGAAGATCGCGAAGGCGACCGCGTTGAACCCGAAGACCGGGGCGACACCGGTACGGGCGATCAGCACACCGGCCAGCGCCGGCCCGACCGCCCGCGCCACGTTCACGCTTATCGAACCGAGCGCGGACGCCGACCGCAGCTGCTCCTGCGGCACCAGCTCCGGGATCACCGCCGCCCAGGCCGGCAGGGTGAGCGCCTGCCCGACCCCGAACGCGAAGGTGAGCGTGAGCAGCAGCGCCGGCGGCATCCGGTCGGTCAGGGTGAGCAGCGTCAGGGCGAGGGCCACCACGACGAGGAACAGCTGCACGGCGATCAGCAGGTGCCGACGGTCGAAGTTGTCGGCGAGCACCCCGGCGGGCAGCGCCAGCAGCAGCACGGGCAGCAGGCTGGCGGTCTGCACCAGGGCGACGAGGGTCGAGGCGTTGGAGTGGTGGATCAGCAGCCACTGCGCGCCGACCGTCTGCATCCAGGTGCCGATGTTGGCGACGAGCAGGGCCAGCCACAGGTTGCGGTAGACCGTGGTCCGCAGCGGCGCCCACGCCGAGGCCGGACGGTCGGTGGGTCCGGCTCCGGCCGTCACCACCGCCCGTCCGCGCGTAGCACGCGCTCGCCGGACACGTACAGGTCGTCGGGTTCGAGCAGCAGGAGCCGGACGACCTCGGAGGCGACCTGTTCCGGCAGGGCGTACACCTCGTCGAGGAAGTCGGCGCCGACCCGTTCCTGTAGCCGGGTCGGCATCGGCCCGGGATGCAGCTGCATCACCTTGACCCGGTTGCTGTGCTGGGCCTCGGCCAGCGAATCGACCAGGCTGTTGCCGTAGCTCTTGGTGGCCCGGTAGACGGGGATGCCGGGCCGGGGGGCCGCCAGCGCCAGCGCGCCGATGTACACGACGTTGCCGTGGCCCTGCCGGTGCAGGTGCTGCACCGCCTCGCGCATCAGGTAGGTGAGGCCCAGAACGTTGATCTCCACGGCCCGGCGGATGTGCTCTACCGACAGGTCCCCCAGGTCGCCGCCTGCCCACATCGAGGCGCAGGCCGCCACCCCGTCGATAGTGCCGTAGCGCTCGACCACCTCGGCGAACCCGTCGCGGACCTGCTCGTAGGAGGCGATGTCGCAGACCGCCCCGTCGCACCCCAGTTCGTCGGTCACCGCGGCTACCTCGGCCGGCACGTTGCCGAACACCACGACCTGATGCTCGTCCACGAGCAGTCGGGCCACCGCGAGACCGAGACCGCTGGTCCCGCCGACCACCACGAAGGTTCTGGCACCCATGTCTCTCCCGCCGTCGCGAGCACAGCTCACGCGGGTCGCGTGATGGCGCGTCCTTCCCGTTTCCGGACCCCGCACACCCGTCAGGCCGGTAGTGCTGGGCATACCCGCGAAGTGGATCTGGACGGCTGGGGCGCCAGTTCGCCCGCGATTAGCGTCTGTGGCATGACCCCGCAACGCCCTTCCCACCTGGCCGAAGCGCTACGTCGCCGCGACTGGCTGGTCTCCGCCTGGCCCTGGCGGGCGCTGGCCTACCTGGTCAGCACCGTGCCGATCGCGGGTGTGCTCGCCGTCGGGTTGCTCGTCATCGGCGCACCCCTGCTCGCCGCAGTCAACGCGGTGCGGCTGCACGGACGACCGCCGGGGATACCGCTGACGCTGTTCCTGGCGGTCGGCAGCCTCACCCTGCTGGCGCTCGCGCCGATCGTGAGTTTCCCGGTCGCCGCCGTGGAGCGGTGGCGGCTCGGGCTCGTGGACGGCCGCCCCCTGCCGGCGTCCCCGTGGCCGGGCCTGGCCGCCCGGTACCGCACCGCCGCCGGCTGGCGGGAGGTGGCGTACCTGTTCTGGCTGGGTGGGATAGCCCCGGTCGCGTACTGGGTGTTTCTGCTGCTGGTGCTGCTCGACCTCGGGATGGTCACCAGCCCCTGGCTGGTCAGCGACGCCGACCCGGTGGTGGTCTGGCAGCCGATCGAGACCACCGGGGAGGCCGTTCCGTACGCGGTCGTCGGGGTGCTGCTGCTACCGGTCCTGGGCTACGCGGCCGGTCTGCTCGCCACCGTCCAGGCCGCGGTGGCCCGGTGGGCGCTCGCCTGGCCGGTCGACGCGGCGGCGCTGCGCGAGGTCGCCCGGTCCCGCACCCGCCTGGTCGGCGCGTACGAGGCCGAACGGCGCCGCATCGAACGGGATCTGCACGATGGCGCGCAGCCCCGGCTGACCAGCCTCACTCTTCAGCTGGGTCTGGCCCGGCTGGACGTACCGGAGGACTCCCCGGCCTCCCGGCCCCTCGCCGTGGCGCACGACCAGGCGCGCGGACTGATGGTGATGCTGCGGCAGCTGGTGCACGGCATCCGACCGCAGAGCCTCACCGACCTCGGCCTGGCCGGCGCTGTCCGCGAGCTGGCGGACGTGGCCACCGTCGCGGTCACCGTGCACGCCGACATCGACGGCGAGCTGCCGGAGATCGTCGAGACCACCGCGTACTTCGTGGTGTCCGAGGCGCTGGGCAACGTGGCCCGGCACGCCGGGGCGACCCGCGCCGACGTGCGCCTCACACGGGCCGGCGGCGACCTCGTGGTCGAGGTGTCCGACGACGGTCGCGGCGGCGCCGACCCGGCCCGGGGCACCGGCCTGACCGGCCTCGCCGACCGGGTCGCCGCCGCCGACGGGCGGCTGCTGCTGTCCAGCCCGCCCGGCGGGCCTACCCTGGTCCGGGTGGAGCTGCCATGTCGTCGGTGACCCGGGTGGTGCTCGCCGAGGACGAGGTGCTGCTGCGCGAAGGGCTGGTCGCGCTGCTGACCCGCTTCGACTTCGCGGTGTGCGCCGCCGTCGGTTCCGCGCCGGAACTGCTGGACGCCGCCCGGGAGCACCAGCCGGACCTGGTGCTGACCGACATCCGGATGCCGCCCGGTCGACGCGACGACGGGCTGCGCGCGGCCGTGGCGCTGCGCGCCGAACGGCCCGGACTCCCGGTGGTGGTGCTCAGCCAGTACGTGCAGACCGGGTACGCGGCGGCGCTGCTGGACAGCGGCGACGGCCAGCGGGTGGGCTACCTGCTCAAGGACCGCGTCGCCGAGGTCGCCGAGTTCGTCGACACGCTGCGCCGGGTCACCGCGGGCGGAACCGCCATCGACCCGGACGTGGTCCGGCAACTCCTGCACCGCCCGCGTGATCCGCTCGCCGCGCTGTCCGGGCGGGAACGCGAGGTGCTGGCGCTGCTGGCCGAGGGCCGGTCGAACGCGTCGATCGCGGCCCGGCTGCACGTCACCGAGGCGGCGGTCGGCAAGCACGTCGGCAACATCCTGCTGAAGCTCGACCTGCCGCCCAGCGACGACACCAACCGAAGGGTGCTCGCGGTGCTCACCTACCTGCGCAGCGACCCGGCGGCCTGACCAGCGGCGGGCCGGGAGCGGGGCGTAGATTCGACAAGCGGTACCGCCGCCGCTCAGGGCCGCGGACCGGCGAGACGGGGGTCCGGCATGGCGGAGGTACTGCGGGTTGGCCTGCTGGGGTACGGGCTGGCGGGCCGGGTGTTCCACGCGCCGCTGATCGCCGCGACGCCGGGCCTGCGCCTCGACGCCATCGTGACCCGCGATCCGCAGCGGCGCGAGCAGGCCCGGCAGCACTTCCCGGACGCCCGCCTGGTCGACGACGCCGACGAGTTGTGGCGTACGCCGGACGCGTTGGACCTGGTCGTGGTGGCGACGCCGAACCGGCAGCACGTGCCGATGGCGCGGGCGGCGCTCGCCGCCGGCCTGCCGGTCGTCGTCGACAAGCCCCTGTCCCCCACGGCGGCCGAGGGCCGCGCGCTCGTCGACGAGGCGGCCGAGCGTGGGGTGCCGCTGACGGTGTTCCAGAACCGGCGCTGGGACGGCGACTTCCTGACCGCCCGTCGCCTGGTCGAGCAGGGCGAGTTGGGGCGGGTGCTGCGCTTCGAGTCCCGGTTCGAGCGTTTCCGGCCCACGATCAAGCCGGGCTGGCGGGAGCTCGCCGGTCCCGAGGAGGCCGGCGGCGCCCTCTTCGACCTCGGCGCCCACCTCGTCGACCAGGCGGTGCAGCTGTTCGGCAGGGTGGACCGCGTGTACGCGGAGGTGGACAGGCGCCGCGCGGGTGCGGCTGTGGACGACGACGCCTTCGTGGCGTTGACCCACGCCAACGGGGTGCACTCGCACCTGTGGATGGGCGCGGTGACCGCGCAGCTCGGCCCCCGACTGCGGGTGCTCGGCGACCGGGCCGGCTACACGACGTACGGGCTGGACGTGCAGGAGGCGGCGCTGCACGACGGCGGCCGACCGGACCAGCCGGGCTGGGGCGAGGTCCCGCCGGAGCGGTACGGCCTGCTCGGCGTGGACGGTGACCTGCGGCCGGTGCCGACCGAGCCGGGCGCGTACCAGAGCTTCTACGCGCAGGTGGCGGCGGCGCTGCGGGACGGCACGCCGATGCCTGTGGACCCACGGGACTCGGTCGCCACCGTCGAGTTGATCGAGTTGGCGCACCGGTCGGCGGCCGAGGGCACGGTAGTGCCTGTCCCGACCGCCTGACCGCCGTCTGCCCGAAACCCAGTGGAGTGGCGCCGCCGCGCGCCGTTACCGTGCGGCGCGGGAACACGTCGTCTAGGCCGCCCGGATCCCGGTCCGGCCGGTACGACTGATCGCCGATGGGTGCGGTCTGTCGCGGGGCGAGGTCGAGCGGCTGGTCACGGAAGGGAAGATCGTGTCGGCGGTCCGGCTGGGTGGCACGCTCTCCGGCGACTTCACCTTCACGCTCAAACGCTGATCGGTCGTCGAAGACCACGGGCCTGTCCGGCACGATCCGCCGGGCAGGCCCTAGCTGTTCTGTCCAGAGAGGTTGGGGACGCGGCTGGCGGGTGGGCCGCCGAGTGCGGTGTGGTGGCGGTGGTGATTGTAGGTGTGGAGCCAGGCGGGTAGGGCCGCTCGTCGGGCGGTCTCGGATCGGTA
>NZ_VDFY01000157.1 GCF_006228125.1 Micromonospora orduensis
GCCCGGGGCGGGCTCGGGACGGCTCCGCCGGCCCACGGTGGGGGCCTGCTCGGCGGCGGCCGGCGTCGGCCGGACCGCGCGCAGGCCAGCGCCGGTGTTGCTCAGGCCAGCGCCGGTGTTGCCCAGGCCGGACAGCTCGCCGACCGATTCGCCACGGCGGGCGGCGGCGCGTCGGCCGGGGGTCGGCGCGGGCGTGCTCACGCGAGCGCCGAGAGCACTCACCAGCGCCTCGCAGCCGGCATCGCAGGCCCGGACCGAGGCGACCGCCTGGCGGACCGTCTCGGCCACCGCGGAGGTGAGCGCCCGGTTCACCGCCGCGCGGCGGGGCGTCTCGGAGATGGCGACCCGCAGCGCGGTCACCGCGTCGTTGATCTCGTCGGCGTCGGCCACCCCGTCCGCGGCGAGGTGCGCGGCGATGGCGTCCGCCGCGACGGACACCTCACGGCCCCGGGCGACGGTGCCGCCGAGCATGCCCGGCTCGGGAAGCGCGTCCAGCACCGCCAGGGAGACCGGCTCGGCCGGATCCGGGTACGCGCGCAGCGCCGCCGGATACAGCTCGCGCAGCACCTCGCGCAGCGCCACGGCGGCGGAGTGCCGACCACTGGCCAGCGCGGCGTGCGCGGCGAGCACCTGCTTGTAGCCGGCCAGGTCCCGGGGTGCGGGCAACGTGACCGCGGAGAGCGCGCCCGCCTGCAACGCGCGGGCCAGGCCCACGGCGCGTCGTTCGGCAGGCGGCGACTGCATCTCCTCCAGCGAGTCGTCGTCGGCGAACCGCTCGGCGAAGTCGTCCACCGAGTCGTCGTCGGCGATCGCCAGGGGTCGACCCGCCGCGCTCAACAGCGAGGTGACCGTGTGGTCGTCGCTGTCGGCGGCGATGGCCGCACCGCTCGGCCCGCCCGACCGCTCCACGAGCAGCGCGACGAGCTGGGCGTAGCCAGCGGCGTCGTCGCTGATCTCGCAGACATGCAGCAGACGGCCTGCGTCGTCGACCACAGCGGACGTCAGCGTCGAACCGGCCGAGGCCGGTCGGTCAGCCGAATCCGCCGAGGCCAGACCGCAGTACACGCGCACGAGCGCCACGGCGTCGTCCTCCTCCCGGGACAGGTCTTTCCTCTGCCAGCAACTGATGCTCCCCGGAACGGGTCAGTCGCGCCAGTCCACCACCGCAGAGATCTTGCCGACAATGGTGCGCCAGCCCAAACTTGCGGTCTGTGCCCCGATCTTCTTCAGCCGCCGACGGCCCATGAAGCCGCCGATCCCGCCGTTGACGGTCGCCCGCAGCGCCTCGTCCAGGTTGTCGAGGCTGGAGCCGGCGGAGAGCATGTCGAGTACCGCAGGCAGCCGCAACGCGTACGAGAGGTCACGGGCGATCTCGCCGGCCTCGATCAGCAGGGTCGAATCCCAGGCGTCGTGACCGCCGCGCAGGTTCTCCACGACGAGGTCGAGTTCGTAGGTGTCCTCGTCGAGCGGCGCGATATCTGCCGGCTCCACCCGTTCGGACAATTCATTCCAGCTGTCCAGTTGAGACAGATCATTGGGCGCGCCGGACCGGATGAAACTGACAAGCGACTCGGGCGTCTTGAACAGCAGCAACTTGCCCCGGTGGCTGAGGAAGACCGGCACCTCCTCGTCGTCCGCCTCGTCCGTGGCGTCCTCGTCGTCGGCCTCGTCGGTCTCGGTGTCGCCTGTCGCGTCGGCGTCCCGGCGGCGCCGCGACGGCTCGTCCTCGTCGCTCTCGGCGAACTCCTCGGCCAGCTCCTCGTCGAGGATGACGACGGTCTCGTCGTCCTCCTCCTCGATCACCTGACGGCGGGCGAGGAACGGGTCGTCCTGGTCGCGCTCGGTCACGTCGGTCGGGGTCAGCTCACCCGCCGGCCGGTACGCGCGCAGCGTGAAGCCGGTGCCGGCGGGCAGGGCGATCTCCACCGGGTCGATCCGCACCTCGTCCCAGAGCGACCGGTCGGCCGACGTCGACGCGCGGCCGGTGTCCTCGGTGTCATCTGGCTCGGCCGCGCCGGTGGTGTCGTCGAGCTCGGGCTCGTCGGCGTCGGGCCGTTGGGGCGACTGGCGGGCCACGCTGACCTCCGTGTGCTTCGGGTTGCCCACCCGCCGGTGTCTCGGACCGGCGAGTGACTCTGGGCACATACCCTAGTCGGCTGCTCGGGAAGACCGGAGCCCGCACCCCGATGGCGTCTCCCCGTACCGCCCGGGCCTGCGGATCGCCACCGGTGGCGCACCGGCCGCCTAACAAGTAGCGTAGCTACACATGAAGGCGCAGGAGCTGCACGGCCACCTCGACGCCCTGCTGCTCGCCGTCCTCGAACAGGGCGCGCTGCACGGGTACGCCATCATCGAGGCCCTGCGGGCGCGCAGTGACGGCAGCCTCGACCTGCCCACCGGCACCATCTATCCGGCGCTGAGGCGGCTGGAGCGGGCCGGGCACGTGGCGAGCACGTGGAGCACTGTCAACGGGCGGGAGCGGCGGACGTACCAGCTCACCGACGCCGGCCGGCGGGCGCTGGCCGGGGAGCGCGCCGGCTGGCGCGAGTTCCAGTCGACGGTCGGCCGTTTCCTCGACCCCGGCACCGCGCCCGGCGCCCCGGTCTGAGCGTGCCCGGCGCCCGGTGCGGTCGGGACGTCTCAGCGCGCGGTGGCCAGCACCCAGCCGCGTGCCGCGCGGGCCAGCGAGAAGTAGGCGGCGCCGGCCAGCACCACGCCGATGATCATCGGAGGCCAGCTCAGCGCCGCCTCCCAGAGGTCGAGTGACCAGGCGAAGAGCGCGCCGCCGGCCAGCACCCCCAGGGCCAGCACACCGGTCAGGGCGACACCCACCGCGCGCTGTGCGGTGGCCAGGCCCGGTCGTGCCGTACGGGCGCTCGCCGCGACCACCAGCAGACCGGCCACGGAGAGCAGCAGCGCGCCCATCCAGATCCAGTTGACCGTGGCGGAGAGCAGCAGGTAGACGGCCGGCGGGCGGGGGCCGTCGCTCCAGCTCGCCCCCCGCCAGGTCAGGTCGCCGGCGGCCACCCCCACCCCGGCGATCGCCAACATCCGCAGGGAGAACCCGCGCAGGGCGGCCGTCGCCAGCTCGGCCTGCCAGGACGGCAGCAGCTGCGCCGGTGAGCCGAACTCGGCCACCGCGCGGCGCTGCGCCTCGGTGGGCGGCACCCCGCTCTCCCGGTACGCCTCGACGGCGTCCAGCAATCCGTGCCGGGCCTCGGTGAGCAGGTCGGACTTCAGGCGGGCCGGGCCCTGCAACCGGGCGGCCAGTTTGCGCAGGTGCTCGTCGACCAACACGTCCTCACAGCGCGGCATGGCACCACCCTGCCACGACTTCGAGACGCCGACGTCCGGGGGAACCCTGGTCCGTCCCCGAGCCAGCTCAGGGGGCGAGCGCCAGGTACCCGCGTTCGGCAGCCTCCTGGAGCAGCCACTGGTCCCGGTACCAGCCGGGGGCGGCGACCAGGTCGACGTGCCGGCCGCGTTGGATCACCCGGCCGCCGTCGAGGACGACGATCTCGTCCAGCTCGGCCAGGCCGCTGAGCCGGTGGCTGATCAGCAGCACCGAGTGCCCGGCGGGGGTGGCGGCGAGGGCGGAGGCGAGCACCGCGTCCGCCGCGGCCGGGTCCAGTCCCTCGGTGGGCTCGTCGAGCACCAGCACGGGCGGCGCGGCGAGCAGCGCCCGGGCGAGCGCGAGCCGTTGCCGCTGACCACCGGAGAGCTGGCCGCCCTCCTCGCCGACCAGGGTGTCCCAACCCGCCGGCTGGGCGCGTACCCAGTCCAGCAGGCCCGCGGCGGCGGTGGCGGCGGCCAACTCGTCGTCGCCCGCGTCGGCGCGCCCGAGCAGGAGGTTCTCCCGCACGGTGGCGTGGAAGACGTACGCCTCGGCGAGCAGCCCGCCGACCGCGCGGGGCAACTCCTGCTCGGTGTACGTCGACAGGTCCCGGCCGCCCAGCTCGACCCGCCCGGACGTGGGCCGGACCGCCCCGGTCAGCACGGCGGCCAGGGTGCTCTTGCCGGCACCGCTCGGGCCGACCACCGCGATCCGTCGACCGGCGGGCAGGTCCAGGTCGATGCCGTCCAGGGCGGGTGCGGCACCGGCCCGGTACCGCACGGCCAGTTCGACGAAGCGCAGGTCGTACGGGCCGGCGGGGTGGGGGCTGCCCTCGGCGGTCGGGGGAGTGGGCACGTCCTCGTCGAGCAGGGCGGCCACCCGGGTCAGTCCGGGGCGCAGCTGGGTCCACTGTCGGGCCGCCGCGACCAGGGCCAGCGCCACCTCGACGGCGGCGAGCGAGCCGACGGCCAGCACACCGACGAGCACCCCCGGTACGTCGGCGGCCAGCGCGGCCAGCACCACCGCGCCGGCGGTCAGCCCGGCGACAAGCACCCCGGCCGCGTCCACCGCGAACCCGGTGGCGGCCAGCCGGCGTTCCAGCCGGGCCAGCCGGCCGGCCCGCTGCTCGGCGGCGCGCAGGGCGGCGTCGGTGGCGCCGAACGCGGCCAGGTCGGCGGCGCCGTGGGTGAGGTCGACCGCGTCGGTGGCCAGCGCCCCGCGCAGTGGGGCCACCTCTGCCGCGCTGCGTCGGGTGACCACGGTGGCCAGCGCGGGCAGCGCCACCCCGGCGACGAGCAGCCCGACGGCGAGCGCCGCACCGGCCAGCGGTGAGATCAGCGTCGCGCCGCCCACGGCCAGCACCCCGACCAGGGCCGCCGCCGAGCCGGGCACCAGCACCCGCAGTAGCAGGTCCTGGACTGCTTCGACGTCGGAGACCAGCCGGCTCAACACGTCCCCCGAGCGGTGCCCGGCGGTGCGGCGGGCGGCGAGGGTGGCGAAGACCCGGGCCCGTACTTCGGTGATCATGCGGAGCACCGCGTCGTGCCCGGCGAGCCGTTCGGTGTAGCGGAGGACGCCCCGGCTGATGGCGAGGGCCCGGACCGCGACGATCGCCACGGTGAGCCGGTCCAGGGGCGGCTGGCCGGCGGCGCTCATCAGCAGCCAGGTCGCCGTGGCCATCAGGGCGAGCCCGGCGAACTCGGTGGCGGCGGCGAGCAGCCCCGCGCCGACGAGCCGGTTCAGGTACGGCCGGGCCAGTCGCAGCACCGCACGTTCGGCGGCCGTCCGTCCGGCCGGTGGCGAGCCGATGTCAGGTGCCGCGGTCATCGGGCCACCTTCCCGATCGGCGTCGGTGTCAGCTCGGTGAGCCGACCGTCCTCGATCCGCAGGATCCGGTCGGCGTCGGCCAGCAGCGCGGGCCGGTGCGCGACGAGCAGCGCCGTCCGCCCGGCGACCAGCCGACGGGTGGCGTCGAGCACCACCGTCTCGGAGGCGGTGTCCAGACGGGCGGTGGGCTCGTCGAGTAGCACCACCGGGGCGTCGCGGAGGAACGCGCGGGCCAGGGCCACCCGTTGCCGCTGCCCGCTGGACAGTCCGTGGCCGCGTTCGCCGAGCAGCGTGTCCAGTCCGTCCGGCAGGCCGGCCACCACGTCGTCCAGGGCGGCGTCGCGTACCGCCGCGGTGAGCGCCTCCGGTGAAGTGTCCGGCGCGCCGAGGCGGATGTTGTCGGCCAGCGAGGCGGCGAAGAGGTGGGCGCGCTGCGGCACCCAGGCGAGCTGCCGACGCCAGGCGTCCGGGTCGGCGGCGGCGAGGTCCACGCCGTCGACGGTGATCCGGCCGCTGGTCGGGGTCACGAAGCCGAGCAGCAGGCCGAGCAGCGTGCTCTTGCCGGCGCCGCTCGGGCCGATGACGGCGATCCGTTCACCGGGTCGGATGGTCAGGGTCACGTCGCGCAGCGCGGTGGTCCGCTCGTACGCCACTGTCACCGACTCGAACCGGATCTCGCCCCGCCCGTCGGGGGTGGCCGCGCCCTCGGCCGCCCGGGGAGGGGTGGGCGTCGCCGAGACGGTGAGCGCCTCGTCCAGCGCGGCCAGCCCCTCCATGCTGGCGTGGAAGCGGCTGCCGGCGGCCCGCAGCGGCAGGTACGCCTCCGGGGTGAGCAGCAGCACCAGCAGCGCCGTCTGCAGGGCCAGGCCGCCGCCGAGCAGCCGGATGCCGACCGGCACCGCGACCAGCGCCACCGACAGCGTGGCGACCAGCTCCAGCACCAGCGCGGACAGGAACGCGATCCGGAGGGTCTTCATGGTGGCGACCCGGTGCCCGTCGGCCATCCGGCGGACCACCTCGGTCTGCGCCCGGGCGCGGCCGAACGCGCGCAGCGTGGGCAGCCCGGCGACCATGTCCAGGAAGTGCCCGCCCAGCAGGGAGAGCCGCCGCCACTGCCGTTCGGTGGCGGCCTGCGCCTGCCAGCCCAGCAGCGCCCCGAAGACCGGGATCAGCGGCAGCGTCAACGCGATGATCACCGCCGAACTCCAGTCGGCGAGGACGATCCGGGCCAGCACGGCAAGCGGCACCGTCACGCTGAGCACCAGCTGCGGCAGGTACCCGGTGAAGTACGCGTCCAGCGCGTCCAGCCCACGCCCGGCCAGGGTGGCGAGCTGACCGGCCCGCTGCCCGGCCACCCAACCCGGGCCGTGCCGGCCGACCGCGCCGAGCAGGTCGGCGCGCAGCGTGGCCTTGACCGTGGCGGCGACCCGCGCCGACACCGTCCCCTGCGCCCAGACCAGCGCCGACCGGGCGGCGACAGTGGCCAGGAAGCCGGCCAGCGCCGCCCGGTCCAGCCGCCCGTCGAAGGCGGTGGCCAGCACCGCCGCCAGCGTGGTGGCCTGCGCCACGATCAGCCCGGCGGCGAGCACACCCAGCAGCGCGAGCACGGCGAGGTCGCGCCGGGCCGCGGGGACCCGGCGCAGGAGACGCGGGTCGAAGGGACGGCGGTTCACCAGTACACCGGTGCCCTGCCGTCGGTCCGTCCCCGGAAAACCCACAAGCACATCGCCTGGAAGCCTAGTAGGGCCGGCAGCAGCGGCAGCGCCACCCAGGCGAGCAGCCGTAGCGTCGGCGTGCTCGCGGCCGCGTCGGCCACCGACAGCGAGGCGCCCGGGTCGGTCGTGGACACCAGCACGTAGGGCCACAGGGCCGCGCCGACCAGCGCCACAGGCATCGCCAGGGCCACGCCGGTGGCGGCCAGAGCCCACCCCGGCCGCCGTCGGCTGAGCGCCGCGCGGGCCGCCAGCAGCGCCACCGCCAGCAGCACCGGCAGGAGTACGGCCACCGCCGGTCGTTGGACGCTGTCGCGTACCCGAACGGAGAGCAGGCCCACGACGGTGGCCACGGCTACCGCGGCGAGCGCCACCGGCACCAGCCGGCGGGCGGTGCGACCGACCACTGCGGCGTCGGCAGCCGGCAGTCGCAGCGTGAGGAAGGCCGCACCGTGCACCGCGACAAGCGCGACCATGGCCAGCCCGGCGGCGGCCGTGAACGGGGTGGCCAGGTGCGCCATACCTACCACGTGCCCATTGGTCTGGCGGGGCACACCCTGGAGAAGCGCGGCCAGCAGGACGCCCCAGCCCAGCGCGGCGAGCACGCTGCCGACCACCACCACCCGGTCCCAGCGCGCCCGGATCCGCTCGTCGGCCGGCCGGCTGCGCAACTGCACCCCGACGGTGACCAGGATGACCCCGACCAGCGCTCCGGCGACCGCCGGATAACAGCCGGACAGCAGCTCGCCCTCCAGCATCGGGAACGCGCCGAAGAGGATCCCCACGGCCGCCACCAGCCAGACCTCGTTGCCGAGGAAGAACGGGCCGAGCGCGGTGAGGGCCGCCCGCCGCCCGGTGGGGCCACCACCCCGGGCGAGCAGCAGCCCGACGCCGTAGTCGTAGCCGGCGAGCACCAGGTAGCCGGCGAAGAAGAGGCCGAGCAGGGCGTACCAGGCGAGGTCCACGGGTGATCTCCTCAGGCGAGGGCGGGTTCGGGATGGGCCGGCTCGTTGGGCGGCGCCGGCGGACGGCCGAGCGCCGGGTCGTCCGCGCCGCGCGCCGCGTGCCGGGCGAGCAGCACCCAGTTGGTGACGGCGAGGGCGCCGAGCAGCAGGCTGAAGCCGATAAGCGAGGCGAGCATCACCGGCGCGCCGACCTGGGAGACGGCCTGGTCGGTGGGGAGCAGCCCGTACGCCACCCAGGGCTGACGGCCGACCTCACGGGCGATCCAGCCGAGGATCACCGCGACGAACGGCAGCGGCAGGGCGAGCAGGATCAGCCAGAGCGGGAAGCGCAGCCGGATGACCCAGTCCCGGAAGAGCAGCGGGAGCAGGAGCCAGACGCAGCCGAGGGTGAAACCGATCAGGATCATGAAGCCCAGCCCGACGTTCGCCAGCACCGGCGGGGTGTAGTCGCCGGGGCCGAACCGGATGGTCCACTCGGCGATCAGCTCCTGCGCCTCCGGACCCTGGCCGAACTTGGTGGGCTGCACCTCGCCGACCGGGCCGAACTGGGCGAAGCCGAAGCCCTGTACCAGCGTGATGGCCAGCGCCGCGGTGACCAGGCCGATCCGCAGTGAGGTGCGGAACAGCACGAAGTCGGGCGTACGCCGGATCAGGTGCCAGGCGCTGACGGCCGCCATCAGCATCCCGCCGACCAGCAGCGCGGCGGACACCACGTGCCCGAACGCCATGCCGAGGCTGGGGTTGGTGAGCAGCGCGCCGAAGTCGGTGAGGTGGGCGATCCCGTCGCGGACCTCGTACCCGACCGGGTGTTGCAGCCAGGAGTTGGCCACCATGATCCAGAACGCCGAGGCGTACGCGGTGAGGGCCACGCCCCAGAGCAGCGCGAGGTGGACGCCCCTGCGGAGCCGGTGCCACCCGAAGATCCACATCCCGAGGAACGTGGACTCCAGGAAGAACGCCACAAGCGTCTCGATGGCCAGCGGCGCGCCGAAGACGTTGCCGACGTAGCGCGACAGGCCGCTCCAGTTCAGCCCGAACTGGAACTCCATCACGATGCCGGTGGCGATGCCGAGCACGTAGTTGATGACGTAGAGCTGCCCCCAGTACCGGGTGAGCCGTTCCCACCTGGGGTTGCCGGTGAGCACCCAGGCGGTCTGCATCCCGACCAGCAGGGTCACCAGCCCGAGTGTGACCACCACGAAGAGGAAGTGGATCGAGGTCGTGGTGGCGAACTGCAGGCGGGCGAGGAGCAGGGTGTCCATGGCCGGCCCTCCGTAGGTTGGCTCACTTGTCATAGCCACCCTACACGTAGCTTGGCTACATGTCTGACTACTACATAGTGTCGTAGTAAATGCTACTACAACATGTAGTAAGTGAGGGAGGTCGCACTCGACCCCGCATCGGGGCGAGGGCCGTCAGCTCAGGACAGGAAGAGGGTGATCGGGAGGGCGACCAGTGTGGTGGCGACCGCGAGGGCGACGGCGCCGAGCACCCGGGGCGGCCGGTCGACGACCAGCAGGCGCTGCACCCGTACGTCCAGATCACGGTCGCCCACGCCCAGCGCGCCGGCCGGGGTGATCCGGTGACCGGCGGCGGCGAACCGGCGCAGCGCGCCGGCAAGGGGCGCCTCGGCGTGCAGCTCGCGCGCCTTGTCGTCGGCGCGCATCTCGACCAGCAGGGCGACCCGCTCGTGCGCGTCGCGCACCCAGCCGAACCACGGCAACGCCCGGCAGAGCGCGGTGAACGGCAGCAGCACCAGATCGTGCCGCTCGTGGGCGTGCGCCCGCTCGTGGCTGAGCACCGCGGCCAACTCCGCCCGGTCCAGCAGGCTCAACGTGCCGGCGCTCACCACCACCTGCGGCTTCACGCCCGGAAGGCAGTACGCGGCGGCGCTCGGATGGTCCAGCACGAGCGCGCCGGGTGCGGCCGGGTCGTCCCGGGCGACAAGGGTGAGCAGGTCCCGGTGGCGGCGCTGGGCGCGGACGGTGCCGTGGATGCTGCGCACGGTCGTGGTGAGCAGCACCGCGCCGATGCCGAAGCCCACCCCGACACCGGCCAGGTGGAGGGCGGTCTCCCCGACAGGCAGGGTGCCGTGCGCGAGATCGGAGGTCAGGGCGAGCAGCGCGCTTCCGGTCGGCAGGTCGTACGCGCTCAACCCGAGCGCCATCGGCAGGCCCATCGCCGACAGGCCCAGCGCCAGGCCGACCGCCTGCCAGCAGACGATCGCCACCCGGGGGCTGCGCCACGTCCAGGTGGAGCGGGCCAGCACCTGAGCGGTCAGATAGCAGGCCAGCATGGTGGCGGCGAAGTGCACGGCGTACGCCATGGCGCGCCCTACCGCTCCGCTGCCTCGTCGGCCGCCCGCCGGCCCGTCGGCCCGTCCACGCGATCGGTCAGCTCGGCCCCGCCGGAGGTGCCCGTCGCGGTCAGCCCGGCCTCGCTGCCCAGCGCCGCGCGCAGCACCTCGGCCTCGGTGCCGGTGACCGAGCGGGCGAATCGCACGAGCGCGGCGTCCCGGCTGCCGCCCAGGTCGAGGGCGTCGAGCATGAGCTGGGCGATGTGCGCCTCACGGCTGGCCGCCGGCCGGTACCGCCAGGCCCGACCCTCGCGTTCCCGCTGCACCATGCCCTTGCCGGCGAGCCGGTCCAGGACGGTCATCACCGTCGTGTACGCCAGCTCACGGCCGTCGAGCGCGTCGGCCACCTCGCGCACGGTCACGCCGTCCGACGTGCCCGGGACCACGTCCCACAGCACGTCCATCACCGCACGCTCAAGATCGCCCAACCGAGTCACAAACCCAATCCTACCCCCGGTAGTAGACCCCCTCGCCGTCCCGTCCCGCCGACGAGGGCGGGCGAAGAGCGGGCCGGCGGAGGGGCGGCCCGGCGCGGCAGTGCGCCACCGCACCGACGCGCCCTCGACCGCCAACCCGGCCCGAGGTAGTACCCGCGAGCTGACCCTCCCGACGGACCCGGCCCACGTCAGGTTTCCGCGGGAGCCCGCCCACGCAGGGATCAAGCCTGACCGCCCGGAGTGGGCGGGCTCCCCCGGAAAACCCCAAGGCCGGGAGCGAATCACACCCCCTTGGGGTGCCAGACCGTCTTCGTCTCCAGCAGAGTGGTCATCCGGGTCAGGCCCGGGTCGGCGGACCAGTCGTGGTCGGCCGGTGCCGGCCGGAGCACCCGCTTGAGGTTCTCCGCGGCCTTGACCTCCAGCTCGCTGGCGAGCGAGGCGTCGGTCACCCCGGTCAGGTCGATCGCGTTGACGTCCATGTGCGAGGCCAGCGTCGGCGCGGTCTCGGTGATCGCGCCGGTGAGGATGTTGACCACCCCGCCGGGCAGGTCGGACGTGGCGAGCACCTCGGCCAGCGTCACCGCCGCCAGCGGCTCCGACGGCGACGCCGCCACCACCACGGTGTTGCCGGTGACGATCGCCGGGGCGATCACGCTGACCAGGCCGAGCAGCGCCGGGCGTTCCGGGGCGACGACCGCTACCACGCCTGTCGGCTCGGGGGCGGAGATGTTGAAGTACGGGCCGGCGACCGGGTTGGCGCCGCCGTACACCTGGGCGAGCTTGTCGGCCCACCCGGCGTACCAGACCCAGCGGTCCACGGCCGCGTCCACCTCGTCGCCGGGGATGCCCAGGGCGACGAACTGCTCGCGGCGGCCCTCCAGCATCTCGGCGGCCCGGTAGAGGATCTGACCCCTGTTGTACGCGGTCGCGCCGGCCCAGCCCTTGACGGCGGCGCGGGCGGCGACGACCGCGTCCCGGGCGTCCTTGCGGGAGGCCAGTGACACATTCGAGGACTGCACGAGATACGACCGTCCCGACTCGCTGCGCGGGAACTTCCCGCCGATGAAGAGCTTGTACGTCTTGCGTACCGCGACCCGCTCAGACATTGAGGTACCCCTCCAGCCCGTGCCGGCCGCCCTCGCGACCGTAGCCCGACTCCTTGTAACCACCGAACGGCGAGGTGGGGTCGAACTTGTTGAACGTGTTGGCCCAGACCACGCCGGCGCGCAGCCGGTCGGCCATCCACAGGATCCGGGAGCCCTTGTCGGTCCAGATCCCCGCCGACAGCCCGTACGGCGTGTTGTTGGCCTTCTCGACGGCCTCGGCCGGGGTGCGGAAGGTGAGCACCGACAGCACCGGGCCGAAGATCTCCTCGCGGGCGATCCGGTGGGCCTGGGTGACGCCTGTGAAGATGGTGGGCGCGAACCAGAAGCCGCGGTCGGGCAGCTCGCACGGCGGTGACCAGCGCTCGGCGCCCTCGGCGGAGCCGGCGTCGGACAGCTCGCGGATCCGCTCCAACTGGGCGGCGGAGTTGATCGCGCCGACGTCGGTGTTCTTGTCCAGCGGGTCGCCCACCCGGAGTTGGGCCATGCGCCGCTTCAGCGACTCCAGCACCCGGTCGGCGACGTTCTCCTGCACCAGCAGGCGGGAGCCGGCGCAGCAGACGTGCCCCTGGTTGAAGAAGATGCCGTTGACGATGCCCTCGACGGCCTGGTCGATGGGGGCGTCGTCGAAGACGATGTTGGCGGCCTTGCCGCCCAGCTCCAGGGTGAGCTTCTTGCGGGTGCCGGCGACGGACCGGGCGATGGCCCGGCCGACCTCGGTGGAGCCGGTGAAGGCCACCTTGTCCACGCCGGGGTGCTCGACCAGGGCGCGTCCGGTGTCCCCGGCGCCGGTGACGATGTTGACCACACCGGCGGGCAGCTCGGCCTGCTGGCAGATCTCCGCGAACAGCAGCGCGGTCAGCGGGGTGGTCTCGGCCGGCTTCAGCACCACCGTGTTGCCCGCCGCGAGCGCCGGGGCGATCTTCCAGGCCAGCATGAGCAGCGGGAAGTTCCACGGGATGACCTGCGCGGCCACACCGATCGGCTGCGGGTTGGATCCGAAGCCGGCATGACCCAGCTTGTCGGCCCAACCGGCGTAGTAGAAGAAGTGCGCGGCGACCAGCGGCAGGTCGACGTCCCGGGACTCCCGGATCGGCTTGCCGTTGTCCAGGGACTCCAGGACGGCCAGTTCGCGGGAGCGCTCCTGGATGAGCCGGGCGATCCGGAACAGGTACTTCGCCCGGTCGCGGCCCGGCATCGGACCCCAGACCTTGTCGTACGCCTTGCGGGCGGCGCGTACCGCACGCTCCACGTCCTCGGCGCCGGCCTCGGCGATCTCGGCCAGCACCTCCTCGGAGGCGGGGTTGATCGACTTGAAGCTGCCACCGTCGGTCGGGTCGACGAACTTACCGTCGATGAACAGCCCGTACGAGGGTTTGAGGTCCACCACCGAGCGGGACTCGGGGGCGGGGGCGTATTCGAACATCGGCTATCAGTCCAGGGTGAAGTAGTCGGGACCGGCGTAGGTGCCGGTCGTCAGCTTGGTGCGCTGCATCAGCAGGTCGTTGAGCAGGCTGGACGCGCCGAAGCGGAACCAGTCCGGGTCGAGCCAGTCAGTGCCGACGGTCTCGTTGACCATCACCAGGTACTTGATCGCGTCCTTGGTGGTCTTGATGCCGCCGGCCGGCTTCACGCCGACCTGCCGCCCGGTGGCCGCCCGGAAGTCGCGGACCGCCTCCAGCATCACCAGGGTCACCGGCAGCGTGGCCGCGACCGGGACCTTGCCGGTGGAGGTCTTGATGAAGTCGCCGCCGGCCAGCATGGCGAGCCACGAGGCGCGGCGCACGTTGTCGTAGGTGGCCAGCTCGCCGGTCTCCAGGATGACCTTGAGGTGGGCGTCTCCGCAGGCCTCCTTGGTGGCCACGATCTCGTCGTAGACCTCCTTGTAGCGCCCGGCCAGGAACGCACCCCGGTTGATCACCATGTCGATCTCGTCGGCGCCGGCCGCGACGGCGGCCCGGGTGTCGGCGAGCTTGATCTCCAGCGGGGCCTGACCCGAGGGGAACGCCGTCGCCACACTGGCCAGGTGCACGCCGCTGCCGGCCAGCACCTCGGCGACGTACGGGACCATCGCCGGGTAGACGCAGACCGCGCCGACGTGCGGGCACGACGGGTCGGCCGGGTCCGGGCGCAGCGCCTTCGCGGCCAGCGCGCGCACCTTGCCGGGGGTGTCCGCCCCCTCCAGGGTCGTCAGGTCGACCATGCGGATCGCCAGGTCGATCGCCTGGGCCTTGGCGGTGGTCTTGATGGATCGGGTGCCGAGCTGCGCCGCCCGCTGCTCCGCGCCGACCTGGTCCACGCCGGGTAGGCCGTGCAGGAAGGTCCGCAGAGCGGTCTCGGATCGTCCCAGCTCGGAGAGTTCCGGCCGGGCCGACGTCGTTGTCGCCGTCATGCCCCGAAGTCTACGCACGAAACCCCTGAGTGATCTTGGTCACGCCGGGCCGCTCCGACGTGAGCGGCGTCGCTGCACCGAGCGCAGCCACACCGCGACGCCCAACGGACCGGTAGGTTGAGCGATCGTGGACGTACACGTCATTGACCACCCGCTGGCCCAGGCCCGGCTGACCGCCATGCGGGACGCGCGCACCGATTCGTCGACGTTTCGGGCGTCGCTGCACGAACTGACCACCATGCTGGTGTACGAGGCGGCGCGCTCCTTCCCCGTCGAGCGGTACCCGGTGCAGACGCCCGTCACCGGCACCGAGGGCACCCGGCTGGCCAACCCGCCGCTGCTGGTCCCGGTGCTGCGGGCCGGCCTGGGCATGGCGGACGCCGCGCTGGGGCTGCTGCCGGAGTCCTCGATGGGCTTCGTCGGCCTGGCCCGCGACGAGGAGACCTACGAGCCGCGCGCGTACATGGAGTCGCTGCCCCGGGACCTGGCCGGTCTGCCGGTGCTGGTGCTCGACCCGATGCTTGCCACCGGCGGCTCGCTGGAGCACTGCTGCCGGCTGCTCGCCGACCGGGGCTGCACCGACATCACCGTGCTCTGCGTCCTCGCCGCGCCGGTCGGAATCGAGCGCCTGGAACGCTCCGGCCTGCCGTTGCGCCTGGTCACGGCGTCGATCGACGAGGGGCTGAACGACCGCAAGTTCATCGTCCCGGGGCTCGGCGACGCCGGCGACCGCCAGTTCGGCGGCATGCCCCGGTTCTGACGCGTCACCCCGGTCGGTGCCGGGTCCGGCGGGTTCGCGCGCGGTGTGGCGCGGACCCGCTAGCGTCTCCGGCCATGACTGGTGTTGCGCTCGCCGAGGAGCTGCTGCTCCTCGCCTACGACGACACGACCGGCAAGGCGACCATGCCGCGGATCAGCCTGGACCTCGGCATGGCCGCGGCGGTGCTGGTCGAGCTGGCCCTGGCCGGTCGGATCGCGTACGCCGACGGCTCCCTGACCGTGGTCGACCCGATGCCCACCGGCGAGCCGGTCGCCGACGAGGTGCTGGGCCGGATCGCCGCCGACACCCCGCACACGCCGGCGTCCTGGGTGCAGCGTCTGCGGCACGGCCTGCGCGACCGGATCCTCGGCGACCTGTGCACCCAGGGTGTCGTCCGGGACGTCGACGAGACCGAGCTGGGCTTCATCCACGTGCACCGCTACCCGGTGGTGGACAGGTCCGTCGAGGCGGACACCCGCCAACGGCTCACCGAGGCGCTGACCGGCGTGGCGGCTCCGGACGAGCGGACCGCCGCGCTTGCCACCCTGGTCGTGGTGCTGCGGATGGAGACCGCGCTGGGGGTGAGCGGCGAGACCGCCGCCGACGCCCGCCGCCGGCTGGAGGAGATCGCCACCGGCGCCGGGTTCTCCGGCGAGGTGAGCGCCGACGACTCGGTGGTACGGCCGTCGGTGGGCCTGGTCGTGGCGGCCCTGGGCCGCGCCGTCGACCAGGCCCTCGGCCCCCGCCGCTGACCGTCGGGCCCACCCCGCGCGGCGTGCCCTTTGCTCTGCACCCACCTAGGCACCGCTCACCGCGCGGCGTGCCCTTTGCTCTGCACCCACCTAGGCACCACCCACCGACAGGTGCGTGGTGCCTCCGCGGGTGCAGAGCAAAGGGCGGACGCGTCGCGGGTGGGGCTGCGGGGTTCAGATGCCCAGGGCAGCGCTGACCTCGGCGCGCAGCGCGGTGACGGCCGACGCCGCGCGGCCGCGGGCCGCCGGGACGTCACCGTCCACGACCGGTTCCACCACCTCCAGGTACGCCTTGAGCTTCGGCTCGGTCCCGGACGGGCGGATCACCACCCGGGCCGTGGCGGTGCGCAGGATCACCACGTCCGACTCGGGCAGCAGATCCTTGGCGCTGTCCACCGGCTGCCCGAGCAGGGTCGCCGGGGTGGCTGCCCGGATCCGGGCCATCGCGTCGGCGATCAGCCGCAGATCGTCCACCCGGACGGAGAGCTGGTCGGTGTGGTGCACGCCGAACTCCGCGGCGAGCTCGTCCAGCCGGTCGGTGAGCGTACGACCCTGCGCCTTGAGGCCGGCGGCGAGCTCCGCCACGGTCAGCGCGGCCGTGATGCCGTCCTTGTCCCGTACGTGCTGCGGGGCGACGCAGTAGCCCAGCGCCTCCTCGTAGCCGAAGACCAGTGGCGCGCTCCCGCCGCCGGCCCGGACGATCCACTTGAAGCCGGTGAGCGTCTCGTCGTACGGCAGGCCCCGGGCCGCGCACATGGCCCGCAGCATGGACGACGAGACGATGGTCGTCGCGTACAGCCCGGTCACCCCGCGCCGCATCAGGTGGTCGGCGAGCAGGACACCGACCTCGTCGCCGCGCAGCATCCGCCAGCCGTCGCGGTCGTCCCGGACCACCACGGCGCAGCGGTCCGCGTCCGGGTCGTTGGCGATGGCGAGGTCCGCGCCGGTCGAGTCGGCGAGGGCGATCAGCCGGTCCACCGCGCCCGGCTCCTCCGGGTTGGGGAACGACACGGTGGGGAACGCCGGGTCCGGCTCGGCCTGGTCGGGCACCACACCGGGCACCGGGAAACCGGCGCGGGCGAACGCGGCGGTGAGCACCGCCGCGCCCACCCCGTGCAGCGGGGTGTACGCCACGGTCAGGTCCCGCGGCCCGTCCGGGTCGATCACCGCGGTCGCCTGTTCGACGTACGAGGCGACCAGGTCGTCGCCGAGCACCTGACCGGGCGCGCCCAGCGGCACCTCGGTCAGTGGGCCGACCGCCCGGATGGCGGCCTCGATGCCGGCGTCTGCGGGAGGCACGATCTGCGCTCCCGCGCCCAGCTCACCGCCCAGCTCGGCACCCAGGTAGACCTTGTAGCCGTTGTCCTGCGGAGGGTTGTGGCTGGCCGTCACCATCACACCGGCGACCGCGCCGAGCTGGCGCACCGCGTACGCCAGGACGGGGGTGGGCAGCGGGCGCGGCAGCAGCAGCGCGGGGCGCCCCACCCCGGTGGCCACCTGGGCGGTGCGCTCGGCGAACTGCCGGGAGCCGTGCCGGGCGTCGTACCCGATCACCAGGGGGCCGGTGCCGCCCTGGGCGGCGAGCCAGTCGACCAGGCCGGCGGCTGCCCGGGTGACCACGGCCAGGTTCATCCCGTTGGGCCCGGCGCGCAGCGGCCCGCGTAGGCCCGCGGTGCCGAAGGTGAGCGGCCCGGCGAACCGGTCGGCCAGGTCGGGGGCGCTCGACGGCAGCGCGTCGAGCACCGCCGTCAGCTCGTCCCGGCTGGCCGGGTCCGGGTCGTCGGCCAGCCAGCGCCGGGCTTGCTCGCGAATGTCGTCGATGTCAGTGGTGTCCGCCGCCATGCCCCTTGATAGCACGGCGGCGGATCACCGCTGTCGGTTCCCTCCGGCTCAGCCGTCCCCGGTGAGCTGGAACGTGCGCACCATCTCGTCGAAGATGGGCTTGCTCTCGGCGAACTTGGCGTCGGTGGCGGTCAGGTAGAACGAGTACGCCTTGCCGTCCTGCGCCACACCCCGCCAGACGCCGTGCCGCATGCTGTCGCCCTCGCCACAGGTGTACTCGAATTCGGCGGCCGGCTTGTCGGCCAGCTCCGTCTCCGTCGAGGTGATCTGGTTGTAGGGCTTGACGCAGGAGGTGCTCCTGGTCTTCAGACCGTTTTCGGCCGTCTCCGCCCACCGGGTGGAGCTGCTGGACCACTTCTCGGTGATGATGCGAACCTTGCGGCCGCTGTCCTCCGGGTCGATGTAGTCCGTGTAGGAACCGCCGGTGGCCTTCTTCCAGCCCTTCGGCACCATGACCTGGATGCCGCGGGCGGCGTGCTCCTGCATCTCCACTCCGGGGCCCGCGGCGGCGGACGGAGTGGGCTGCGCCTGCGGGGTGCTCGGGGCCGGGTCGTCGCCGCCGGAGAGCGCCACCGCCGTGATCAGCAGCACGACGGCCAGCCCGCCGGCCGCGGCGAGCTGGACCTTGCGTGGCCAGCCCTTGACCGTGCTGACCAGTTGGCCCCCGGTGGCGCGGACCTTGCCGAGCGCGCCACCACCCGACGGGGCGGGCGTCGTCCAGGGCTGGCCGGTGCCCGGCACCGACCACTGGTTGCCGCCGCCGTAGGTGCCCCCGACGCGCTGGGTGGCCTCCGGTGCGCCGCCGTACCCGACCTGCTGGGTGGCGTCGGACTGGTTGCCGTAGGTGACCCGCTGGGTGGCGTCCGGGTGCGCGCCGGCGTCCACCCGCTGGGTGGCGTCGGCGTTGCCGCCGTAGGTGCGCCCGACGGCGGGCCGCCCGGGGGCGGGCATCGCGCCGGTCGGCGTGTGCAGCGGGCCGGCCAGCGCGTCGGCGCTTGTCACGTCGAGCCCGGTGGCGCCGGTGGGGGCGGCCGGCTGCGGGCGCTCGCCGCGACGCAGCGCCGCCAACCGGTCGGTCAGGGACTCGTCGGGGGCCAGCATCGCCCGGCCGCCGATCTGGTTGTCCGGCTTCGGCTCCGGCTGCGCCGGCGGGTGTACGGGTGCGGGGCGCTGCTGCACCGGCACCACGGCGTACGGGTCGGTGACCGAGTGCACGGCGGTGGCGGTGCTGCCCAGCGGGCCGGCGAGCAGCTCGCGGAGCATGGCCCGGGAGGTGTGCACGTCCAGCCGGCGGGCCGGGTCCTTCTCCAGCAGGCCCATCAGCACCCGGGTCAGCGGGCCGCTGCGCTGCGGCGGGGCCGGCGGGTCCTCGACCACGGCGTGCATGGTCTCGATCGGGTCGCCCTTGTCGAACGGCGGCCGTCCCTCGACCGCCGTGTAGAGGGTCACACCCAGCGAGAACAGGTCGCTCGGTGGGCCGAACTCCTGGCCCATGGCCCGCTCGGGCGAGATGAAGTGCGGCGAGCCGAGCACCATGCCGGGGGTGGTGAGCTGCACGTCGGTGGGCATCCGGGCCACACCGAAGTCGGTAAGCACGCAGCGGCCGTCGGTGCAGATGAGCACGTTCGCCGGCTTGACGTCGCGGTGCAGCACGCCGATCGCGTGCGCGACCTCCAGCGCCCCGAGCAGCGCGATGCCGATCTTGGCGACGGCGCGGGGAGCGACAGGCCCGTCCTCGATCACCATGTCGGCGAGGCTGCGCGCGTCCAGCAGTTCCATCACGATCCACGGGCGACCGGCCTCGGTGACCACGTCGTACACCTGCACCACGGCCGGGTGCTGGATCGCGGCGGCGGCGCGGGCCTCGCGCAGGGTGCGTTCGTACATGGCGTCGCGGTCGCTGGGGGCCAGCCCCGGGGGCAGGACGACCTCCTTCACCGCCACGTCACGGCGCAGCAGCGTGTCTGTGGCGCGCCACACCGTACCCATGCCGCCGTTGCCCACCGAGGACCGCAGCGAGTACCGGTCACCGATGGTGGTGCCGGGTGCTGCGCGGCCGTTGGCGGGACTGACTGGTCCGCCGCTCCACGTCGGGATCTGAGTCACAGAAAAGCCACCGGGGGAAATCGAGGGGGCTGGGACACAACCCCCCTATCTTGCTGGGTCCGACGCCCGATATGAAAGCCGACGCGACGGGCGTTTATCGAAGTCGACAGAACGTGCCCTGTCGTTCACCTCCTGTCGACCGGTCGGGACGCAGTGTGCGGTATCCCTCACCCGACGACAAGCCCGGGCGTCCTACCATCCGGAGATGAGCGAACGGCGGTCTAGCGAGTCCGGTTTTCCGATCAAGGGCGTCTACACGGGTGCCGACCTTCCGGAGGACCTGGACTCCCGGCTGGGCGACCCCGGCGAGTTCCCGTACACCCGGGGCGTCTACCCCACCATGTACACCTCCCGCCCATGGACCATGCGCCAGTACGCCGGTTTCGGCACCGCCACCGAGTCCAACGCGCGATACCACCAGCTGTTGCGGGCCGGCACCATGGGCCTCTCGGTCGCCTTCGACCTGCCGACCCAGATGGGCTACGACTCCGATGAACCGATCGCGCACGGCGAGGTCGGCAAGGTCGGCGTGGCCATCGACTCCATCGAGGACATGCGGCTGCTCTTCGCCGACATCCCGCTGGACAAGGTGTCCACCTCGATGACGATCAACGCGCCCGGGTCGGTGCTGCTGCTGCTCTACCAGCTCGTGGCCGAGGAGAACGGGGTGCCCGGCGCGGCGCTCAACGGGACCATCCAGAACGACATCCTCAAGGAGTACATCGCCCGGGGGACGTACATCTTCCCGCCGAAGCCGTCCCTGCGCCTGGTGGCCGACACGTTCGCGTACTGCCGCAAGGAGGTGCCGAAGTGGAACACCATCTCCATCTCCGGCTACCACATGGCCGAGGCCGGCGCGACGCCCGCGCAGGAGATCGCCTTCACCCTGGCCAACGGCGTGGAGTACGTCCGCGCGGCGCTGGCCGCCGGGCTCGCCGTGGACGATTTCGCGCCCCGGCTGTCGTTCTTCTTCGTGGCCCGCACCACGCTGCTGGAGGAGGTGGCGAAGTTCCGCGCCGCCCGGCGGATCTGGGCCCGGCTGATGCGTGACGACTTCGGCGCCAAGGATCCGAAGTCGATGATGCTGCGGTTCCACACCCAGACCGCCGGCGTGCAGCTCACCGCCCAGCAGCCCGAGGTCAACCTGGTCCGGGTGGCGGTGCAGGGGCTGGGCGCGGTGCTCGGCGGCACCCAGTCGCTGCACACCAACAGCTTCGACGAGGCCATCGCGCTGCCCACCGAGAAGGCCGCCCGGCTCGCCCTGCGGACCCAGCAGGTGCTGGCGTACGAGACGGACCTGACCGCCACGGTGGACCCGTTCGCCGGCTCGTACGTGGTGGAGGCGATGACGGCCGAGATCGAGGCCGCCGCCGTGGAGCTGATGGAACGGGTGGCGGACCACGGGTCGGCGGTGGACGCCATCGAGGCCGGGTTCCAGAAGCGGGAGATCGAGCAGTCCGCGTACCGGATCGCCCAGGAGATCGACTCGGGCGAGCGGGTGGTGGTGGGGCTCAACCGGTTCACGGTGGACGAGGAGGAGCCGTACGAGCCGCTGCGGGTCGACCCGGCGATCGAGGCGGCGCAGGCCGAGCGGCTGGCGCGGTTGCGCGCCGAGCGGGACGCCGACGCGGTGGCGCGGGCGCTCGCCGACCTGCGGGCCGCCGCCGACGGTACGGAGAACGTGCTGTACCCGATGAAGGAGGCACTGCGGGCCCGCGCCACGGTGGGTGAGGTCTGCGGGACTTTGCGTGAGGTGTGGGGGCTGTACCGGCCGACCGATCGTTTCTGATCGCTCTTCTGTCGTTTTCCCAGTTCAAGCGGTGTTTGCGGGCTCCGGCGGGGCTACCGTGGAGAGCGGAACCCCGGGCGGCGCGGCCCTCGCGGGGGCGTTCGCGGTGTGCCCACCGCGGTTTGCGGGTACCTCGACCGGGTCGTCGGGACGCACACCCTGTGCGGTGACGGTGGTCCCTTGCGTGTGAGCGTCTTTCCGGCTCGTTGCGGAGCGTGGTCGGCTAATTGTCGGAGTGTCAGTTCATCACCCCGACTAATGCGACAATTCGCAACAGGGGCCGGTGACCGGCACCGAGATTCGTGACCGCCGGGACCGGTTACGCGTTGTAGGAGGTGAGGGGCAGATGACGGCCTTCGACCGCGATCTACCTGCTGTCCCGTACCTCTCCGAGCGTCCTCAGCAGGGCATACGTGACTCTGCGCGGTCCGATCATTACCGGAACGAGGTTGCGCAGCGTCACCGCCGGAGGTCTAGGCTGTCTGCTGTTCCCGATGATCCATCCATTTCT
Source organism: Micromonospora orduensis (assembly GCF_006228125.1). GTDB lineage: Bacteria > Actinomycetota > Actinomycetes > Mycobacteriales > Micromonosporaceae > Micromonospora > Micromonospora orduensis. The sequence continues at coordinate 21,887 of NZ_VDFY01000157.1, forward strand.
AGTGATCGAGAATTCGACGTGACGAGTGCGTTGACGCTGCCCACCGGCAGCCAGCTGGCGTCGTCCTGGCCGGAGCCGCCGCCCGGGTCCCAGCCGCTGCCCCGCGACCTGGACCACCTCCTCGCGCTCCGGGTACCCGGGCTGATCGCCACGCGCCGTCACATCCACTCGCACCCCGAGCTGTCCGGCACGGAGTTCGAGACGGCTGCCCTGATCGCACGGGAGCTGTCCCTGGCCGGCCTGCAACCTCGGCTGCTGCCCAAGGGCAACGGCGTGATCTGCGACATCAACGGCCGCCCCGACGGCCCGGTCGTCGCGCTGCGCGCCGACATCGACGCGCTGCCGCTGGACGACTCCAAGGACGTGCCCTACCGGTCCACGGTGGAGGGCGTCTGCCACGCCTGCGGCCACGACGTGCACACCACGATCCTGCTCGGCGTCGGCATGCTGCTGGCCCAGCTCGCCGACCTCGGTGAGCTGGACGGCCGGGTCCGGCTGATCTTCCAGCCGGCCGAGGAGATCCTGCCCTGCGGTTCGCTGGAGGTCATCGAGGCCGGTGGCCTGGACGACGTGGTGCAGATCTTCGCCCTGCACTGCGACCCGAACCTGCCGGTGGGCCAGGTCGGCCTGCGGGTCGGCCCGATCACCGCGGCCGCCGACAACGTCACCGTCCGGCTCTCTGGCCCCGGCGGGCACACCGCCCGTCCGCACCTGACCGTCGACCTGGTCGACGCGCTCGGTCGGCTGATCACCGAGGTGCCCGCCCTGGTCAGCCGCCGGGTGCCGGCCAACAGCGGCCTGCTGCTGGTCTTCGGCCACGCCTCGGCCGGCACCCGCTACAACGTCATCCCGTCCGAGGCCAGCGCGTCCGGCACCCTGCGGGTGATGGACCGCGACACCTGGGAGCAGGCCCCGAAGATCGTCGCTCAGGTGGTCCGGGACGTGATCGCCCCGACCGGCGCGACTGTCGACCTGGAGTACCTGCGCGGCCGGCCGCCGGTGTGCAACGACTCCCGGGCCATCCAGGTGCTGACCGCCGCCACCGGCGCCGCCCTCGGCCCGGAGGGGATCGCCGAGACACCTCAGAGCATGGGCGGCGAGGACTTCTCCTGGTATCTGGAGTACGTCCCCGGCGCCCTCGCCCGCCTCGGCGTCGGCCGCTCCGGCCCCAACGTCGACCTGCACCGCGCGTCCTTCGACGTGGACGAGCGGGCCATCCCGGCCGGCGTACGCGTCATGGTGCAGACCGCGCTGCGGGCACTGGCGGCGGCGCGCTGACCGGAGCGACCAGGGCCGGCGACCTGCGCCGCCGTCGCAGCACGACCAGCAGCACCGCCAGCGGTACGCCGAGCGCCACCAGCCACGGCAGCAGCGCGCCCAGCACCGTGAGCAGGACGGTCATCGAGACGACGAACGCCTTCCAGCCGCCCCGGAGCCCGACCAGGAAGCCGGTCTCGGCCTTCTCCTCGGTGGCCTTCGCGGCCGGCCCGGCCAGCGCCACGGTGATCGTGGAGAGGGCGGTCAGGTCGGCCAGGCGTCGCTTCTTGGCCTCCAGCGAGGCCAGGTCGGCCTCCCGGCGACCCAACTCGTTCTCCAACGACACCAGGTCGGCGATCGAGGTGGCGCGGGCCAGCAACCGGCGGGCGCTGTCCACCCGGGCACGCTGACTGGTGATCCGGGCGTCCAGGTCGACGGTCTCCTCGGTGACGTCCTGAGTGCTGATCTCCCGGCTCTGCTGCCGGCCGAGCTTCGCGATCTCCTCCACCACGCCGGTGAACGTCGCCGCCGGCACACGCAGCTCCAACTCCGCCACCGCGTCGGCGCTGCGTCGCTGGTCGCCGCCGACGAAGCCACCGGCCCGGGTGGCGACGGCGGCGACCTCGCGGGCGGCTGCGTCCACATCGTCCACCTGCACCCGCATCGCTCCGGTGTAGATGATCGCCCGCTGGTCGACCCGCAGGTCCGGTGCGCCGGCCCCGGCCGCCCCCGGCGCGCCCGCGGCGGCGTCCCGGCCCGCCTCGCCGTTGACCGCCGGCGCCTTGGCCGCCGAACCCGCGCTGTCCCGTGCCCCGCTGTCGCCTGCGCCGCAACCCGTCACGGCCAGCGCCGCCGCCAGTGTCGTCGCCGCCAGCAGCGCGCCGCGGCGTCGTCCCTCCCGTTTGTCCATCCCCGCTCCCATCGTTGTCAGCCGGTGTGGCGATACCTCGGACGCGGCGCGCGCGGCGGCTGGTTCCGGCAGACTGCGCTGAGGACATCACGATTCGATAATCGAGGAGTCACGATGCGACTCACCAAGTACGCCCACTCCTGCCTCCGGGTGGAACACGACGGGGGAGTGCTCGTCGTCGACCCGGGGGTGTTCAGCGATCCGGCCGCGTTGGACGGTGCCGACGCGGTGCTGATCACCCACCAACATCCCGACCACCTCGACCTGGCGGCGGTGCGCCTGGAACTCGACAGGCGGCCGTTCCCGATCCACGGTCCAGCCTCGCTCGCCGACACCCTCGGCGACGCGGCCGAGGCGCTGCGCCCGGTCACGACCGGCGAGTCGTTCACCGCCGCCGGCATCGCCATCCGCGCGTACGGCGGGAAGCACGCGGTGATCCACCCGGACATCCCGGTGATCGACAACCTCGGCTACCTGATCAACGACGTGGTCTACCACCCCGGTGACGCCCTGGTGGTGCCGGACGAGACACCTGTCGACACGCTCTTCGCGCCGATCCACGCCCCCTGGTCGAAGTTCTCCGAGGTGCTCGACTTCATCCGGGCGGTCGCACCCCGACGCGCGTACGCCCTGCACGACGGGCTGCTCAACGATAACGGGCTGGGTGTGCTCAACCGGCAGTACACGGCGATGTCCGGCACCGAGTACCAGCGGCTGGAGCCCGGTAGCCGGGTGGACGTCTGAGCGATGCCCGGCCCCTCACCGGAGCTGGTGCGACAGCTCTACCGCATCCCGCCGGACCGGTTCGTGGCCGCCCGGGACGCGGCCGTGGCCGAGGCCCGCCGGGCCGGCGACCCGACGACCGCCCGGGAACTGGCCCGGCTGCGTCGCCCCACGGTGGCCGCCTGGCTGGTGAACCTGCTCGCCATCCGCCGTCCCGAGCTGGTCGCCGACCTGGTGCAGCTCGCCGACGCGCTGCGGTCCGCCCAGCGGGATCTGCGCGGGCCTCGACTGCGGGAGTTGTCCGCCCAGCGCCGGGCCGTGGTCGGCGCCCTGGTCGCCGAGGTCCGCAAGCTCGCCGCGGCGGAGCCCGACGCGCCGCCGGTCGGCAAGCTGCCGCTGGCCGAGGTGGAGACAACGCTCAACGCGGCGTTGTCCGATGCCGAGGTCGCCGAACAGGTCCGGGCCGGGCGCCTGCTCCGGTCTGCCACGTACGCCGGCTTCGGCGAGGTGCCCCGACCTCAGCTGCGGCTGGTCACCGGCACCGACGAGAAGCCGGAGCCGCGCCAGCCGGCACCCCGACGTGTGCCCACCGAGGAGGCGGCCCCCGACCGGGCCGCCGAGCGCGCCGCGCGGGCCGCCCGTGCCGAACGGGACCGGCAGCGCCGGGCGCTGGATCGGGAGCTGGCCAAGGCCCGGGCCGATCAGCAGCGGGCCGAGGCCGAGTTGGCCGAGGCGAGCGGGCAGGAGCGGGACGGCGCCGAGGCGCTGGACACGATCGAGGCCGAGCTGGCCGAGTTGGAGCGCCGGCGGGCGGTCGCCGAGCAGGACCTCAGCCGGGCCAAACTCGCCCGCCGCGCCGCCGAGCGGGCGGTCACCGCGGCCCGGCGGCGCGCCGGCGAGGTCGAGGCGGCGGTGGAGGCGTTGGCGGCCGAAGAGGGGACTGCGGACTCCGCCGGCGGCGCGGCAGACTGACCATCGATGGACGACGACGAGCGGGCCTCCGGTCCGGCGGTTCCGGGCCGGAACAGGCCGGTGTGGGCGCTCGGATGACACCGGAGCAGGTCGCCGCCGCCAGCAAACCCGTCGTGCTCGACCTGGGCGACGCGTTCAGCCGCAGCCCGACCACGCTGCGGCGGGCCCGGCTGCTCGGCATCTCCGGCTGGGCTTTCTACATCAGCGGTCGGGCCGGCGCGCTCGGCGACGTACGTGCCGAGACGGCCGCCGCCGCCCTCGGCTTCGTCGCCCCGGACGCGGTCGCCGACGGATGGGACGCCGCCGCCCGGACCGTCCGCCCGATCGAGGTGGCCGCCGCGAGCTTCGCCGAGTGCTGCCAGTGGGGCACCCGGCAGCTCGGTCCGCTACCCGGGACCGAACGCCTGTCCGCGCTCGTCGAGCGGGCGGTGGGAGCGGCGGACGCCAGCGGGATGCCGCTCTTCGCCGCCTGGCGGGCCATGCCGCTGCCGGAGAACACCCCCGGCGCCCGCACCGCGGCCGGGTTACGACTGCTCCGCGAACACTTCACCGGCGCGTACCTGCTGGCCGTGCGCGCCGCCGGAATGACCCCGCTGGAGGCGGTGCTGGCCGGGCCGGAGGGGGAGGCCGGCGCGGTGGCCTGCGGCTGGTCCCCTCCGTACCCGCCGATCGGGCCGCTGGTGCGTCGGCGGCTGTGGGCGGAGGCGGTGACCAACCGGTTGGCCGCGCCGGCGTTCGCGGCGCTCGGCCCGGCCGACGGCGCCGAGCTGGTGGAACTGCTGCACCGCACCCGGGCCGCCCTGGGCTGAGCCGACCCTGCGGCGACGAAAAATGGGCGGCGCCGGAGCCGATCGGCTGTCAGGATCACCTGCCGTGACCCTCCCCGCAGGTTGGACCACGCGCCGACCCACCCTCGACGACGTTCCGGCGATCCTCGCGGTGGTGCACGCCGCCGACACCTTCGCCATCGGGCATCCCGACTTCGACGCCGAGGACGTGACGGCGTCGCTCACGGCGCCCTTCTTCGACCCGGCACGGGACTCCTGGCTGGCCGTGGACCCGGACGACACGGTGGTCGGCTGGGCGACCGTGGACAACCCGACAGGTGTCGGCCGGGAGTTCCTGGAGGTGTACGTCGACCCGACCCGGGGCGCCGCGCTCCGGGCGCCGCTGCTGGCCCGGCAACTCGACCGGGTCGCCGAACGGGCCGCCGAGCGCGGCCTGCCCGCCCTCACCGTCCGGTGCGCGGTCTTCGCCCCGGAACGCGACTGGGAAGCCGACCTGCGAGCCGCCGGGTTCACCCTGGCCAAGCGGTACGTTCGGATGCGTCGCACGCTGGCCGACCTGCCCGCCGAGCCACCCCCGCCACCCGGGGTGACCGTGCGTCCGGTACGCCCCGACGACGACGCCGACCTGCGGGAGTTCCACCGGATCCACGACATCGCCTTCGGCGACACCCCGGACCACGAACCGCTGTCGTACGAGCGGTGGCGGGCCCGGATCGGTGACCTGACCGCCTGGGACGAGTGGTTCGTCGCCGAGGTGGACGGGGTGCCCGCCGGCGCGTTGCAGTCCTCGGATCAGGCCCTGGACCAGCAGGAGGGCTTCGTGAAGAGCCTGTCGGTGCTGCCCGCGTACCGTCGGCGGGGTGTGGGTGCGGCGTTGCTGCGCCGCGCTTTCGCCCGCTACGCCGAGAAGGGCCGGGCGGCGGCCGGCCTCGGCGTGGATCTCACCAACCCGACGGCGCCGCTGTCGCTCTACCGGTCGGTGGGCCTGCGGGAGACCCGGTGGACCGACATGTACGAGCTGTCCGTCCCGGCCGCCGGTGTGTGATTGACGACGTCGGTGGGGCCCGACGGACGCGCCGGTCGGTGACGGTTGCAGACTGGGGGCGTGGGATACGCGCTACGCGGACGCGGTGCCGGTGGGGCGGGACCGCAGCTCGTTGACGTAGTCGTCCGGCGCGCCCGCCTTCTCGGCGGCGTTCGCGATCTCGGAGAGATACCACGACGTGGGCAGGCCACCCTCGTACCCGTCGAACACGTAGATCCACGCGGTCACGTCGCCGTCGAGGGTGGAGACCCGCACGTGCAGCTTGCGGTACGTGCCGGCGGTCGCCCCCTCCAGCTCGTCGAGCTGGGCCGCGTCGTACGGGTGGATGTCGTAGATCGCCACGAACACCCGGTCACCGGGCGACTCGACGAGGGTGCTCACCGCGCCCTCCCAGCCGATGACGTCCGCCCCGGCGAAGGTCAGCCGCCACCCCTCCAGCCAGCCGGTGCCCACCATCGGCGAGTGCGGGCAGTAGGCGCGCATCCGGGCGGGATCAAGGTTTGAGCCGTAGGAGGCGTGATGACGCACGGCGATGACGATAGCCCGCCGGACGGGTGGGGGAGAATACGACAGTGCGTGTCGAATGCGCTCAGGAGAAGAAAGTCACTGTGAGCATGGACGAAGGGCGAACGCTGTGAGCCAGATCGTGATCATCGGTGGGGGGCCGGCCGGGTACGAGGCGGCCCTGGTCGCCGCCCAGCTGGACGCCGATGTCACAGTCGTGGAGGCCGACGGCGCGGGCGGGGCGTGTGTGCTCTCCGACTGCGTACCGTCGAAGACCTTCATCGCCAGCTCGGGGGTGGTCACCGGCTACCGGGACACCGAGGAGTTCGGGGTGCACTCGGACGGCCTGGAGGCGGTCACCGTCGACGCGCGGGCGGTGCACGAGCGGGTCAAGCGGCTGGCGCTCGCGCAGTCCGCCGACATCCACGCCAAGCTGCTCAAGGCGGGGGTCACCTTCGTGGCCGGCACGGCCCGGCTCGGTGAGGACGCTCTCGGGCACACCCACCGGGTCGTCGTCACCCCCGCCGACGGCTCCGAGGAATACTCGATCGCCGCGTCCTCCGTGCTGGTGGCCACCGGTTCGACGCCCCGGCAGCTGCCCACCGCCGTGCCGGACGGCGAGCGCATCCTGACCTGGCGTCAGGTGTACGACCTGCCCGAGCTGCCCGAGCACCTGATCGTTGTCGGTTCCGGTGTGACAGGTGCGGAGTTCGCCAGCGCGTACCTCGCCATGGGCGTCGAGGTCACCCTGGTCTCCAGCCGGGACCGGGTGATGCCGCACGAGGACGCCGACGCGGCGTCCGCCATCGAGCGGGTGTTCCGCAACCGGGGCATGGAGATCCTCAACAACTCCCGGGCCGACGCGGTGCGGCGTACCGCCGACGGTGTCGAGGTGGAGCTGTCCGACGGCCGCAAGGTCACCGGCTCGCACGCCCTGATCGCGGTCGGTTCGATCCCGAACACGGCCAACCTGGGCCTCGCCGAGTACGGCGTGGAGCTGGGCCGGGGCGGCTACGTCACGGTCGACCGGGTCTCCCGGACCAACGTGCCCGGCATCTACGCCGCCGGTGACTGCACCGGGGTTCTGCTGCTGGCCAGCGTCGCCGCCATGCAGGGCCGGATCGCGATGTGGCACGCGCTCGGCGAGGCGGTCCGCCCGCTGCGGCTGCGGACCGTCGCGGCGAACGTCTTCACCGACCCGGAGCTGGCCACCGTGGGTGTCTCGCAGGACGAGGTGGACGCCGGGAAGGTGCCGGCCCGGCAGGTGATGCTGCCGCTGTCCGGCAACGCCCGGGCCAAGATGGACGACCTCTCCGACGGCTTCGTGAAGTTGTTCTGCCGGCCGGCCAGTGGTCAGGTGGTCGGCGGTGTGGTGGTCGCGCCGAAGGCCAGCGAGCTGATCCTGCCGATCACGATGGCGGTGGAGAACAACCTGACGGTCAACGAGCTGGCCCAGACCATCACCATCTACCCGAGCCTGTCCGGATCGATCACCGAGGCCGCCCGCCAGCTGATGCTCCACGAACTGGAGTAGTCCCTCCTCGACGGGTTCAGTCCCAGAAGCACTCCAGGTGGTTCTCCACCGTGATCGCCTCGGCCGTGGCGCAGAACGCCGTGGCGTCGGCGCTCAGGGCGGCGTCGATCCGTCCGGCGTAGATGCTCTCGATCGAGGTCCGGTAGTCCTCGCGGTCCAGGCTGACCACGTAACCGGCCGCCCGGACGTCGGGATGCGCGCACAGGAAGCGGAAGATCTCCCACACCGTCGGCGCGGCGTTCTGCCGGTCGTACGGGTCGACGAACCGTAGCTCAAGCAGCTCCGCCAACTCGCCGACGTCCAGGTCGTCGAAGGACGCGATGCCGCCCGTGTAGCCCGCCGGGGTCACGCCGACCAGCGGGTCACGCCGGGCGGCGTCGCGGTTGAACCGGAACTCGTCGGCCTCGGCCGGTGGCGGGGCACCGCAGAGCCGGGGGCGCTCCGCCGGTGCCGACGGTGTGGCGCCGGCGGCGCTCGGCGCGGTGTCGGCCCGAGGGGCGACCGCCGGGTCCGCCGCCGCGCAGCCCGTCGCCGACGCCAGGAGGGGCAGCAGGATCATTGCCCACTGGATCGGCCGTTTCCTGACCCTCACTGAGCCCGCCCCTTCGTCATTTCCGGAAGCGGGAGCCTAACCGGTGGTGACGCGCCTTGACGGGCCGGAATGAGCGAGGACGAGCGCCACCGCGGTCAGTACGCCGACCTCGGTGAGGATGAGGAGGCGTTCGGCCAGGCCGATCAGCACCCGGTCGCCCGGATAGGCGGACCAGATCATCGCGCCCGCCAGGGTGAGGCTGAGTAGGACCAGGGTTCGTATCGTCCCGGCGGCGGATGCCAGGTCGGGTCGGCGGGCGAGCAGCCAGCCGCCGACCGGGAGGGCCAGGAAGGCGACCACGGAGGCGTACCGGTGCAGGTACGCGGCGGTGGTCATGGTGGTGCCCGGTTCGTTCGTCGGCACCACCGCGGCCAGCAGCAGCCCGGCCACCCACGCGCCGAGCAGCACCTCGGCCATCCGACCGGAGCGTGGCCCGGGTGGGCCGGTACGGCGCAGGCCGTAGAGGAGTGCCACGGTGGCGAGCGCCAGCACCACCATGGCGACGTCGATGACGCCCCCTCGGTCGGAGACGGCGAAGTCGCTGATGGTCAGCGCCCACGGGTTGAGGTCGTCGTTGACTTCCAGGTGACCGATCACGGTGAGCAGCGCCGCCACGGTGATCCCGCCGAGGGCCAGCAGACCGGTGTTCCGGGTTCCAGGCATGCTTCAGCCTGTCGCCGCGGACACCCCAGCCGGATCCGGGATGCCCACCGAAATCCGCCCCCGGGACCACCCTTAGAGGCTCGCCCCTGCCCTTGTGGCGGCATGAGGTGCGTCGATCTTGGATCTGCGCGTCACCCGCCGTGCGGGTCCGTGGAGGCGGTGGATGGCACTCAATCGACGGGGACGTCGGCGGCGGCGCGGGCGTGGCGGGCGCTGACCAGGGTCATCGCCCATCCGGCCGCGGCGAAGCCGGCCGCCGCGGCGGTGGCGATGATGGCCAGCCGCCAGGCCGACTCGGTCAGTGCGGTGCCACCCAGGTGCCCGACCAGGGCGCCGTACGTGGCCCAGCCCACCGCGGCGACCGCCTCGTAGAGCACGAACAGCCGGTACGGGTAGCGGCTGCGGCCGGCCGAGAAGCAGGCCGCCATTCGGCCGCCGGGCACGAACCGGCAGAGCAGGATGACCATCGGCCCGGGTTGCCGGAGCCCATGGGTGACCCGGTTGGCCATCCGGCGGGCGCGGCTCGGCTCGGCGTGCCGGGGTGCCCGGCGGTCGGGCGCGCCTCGACCGAGCAGGTAGCAGGCCAGGTCGCCGGCGAACACGCCGAGCGCGCCGACGGCGATGGTGACCGGCAGGCTGAGCCCGCCGTAGACGGTCAACGCACCGCTGGTGATCATGACGATCTGGGTGGGGATGACCGGGACGAAGGCGTCCGCGATCAGCAGAGCGAGCAGCACCAGGTACGCCCACGCCGGCGATGCGACGTCAGTCAGAAGTTCGGGCACGCCTGCCACCTCGCCGGATGCGGCCGATTGGGTGTCTCGAGCCTGACGGCGTGTCCGGCGTCACCGTGGACAGCCCTGGCCCGGCGTGACCGTCGACACGGCCAGGCCACCCCTGTTCAACGAGGCGAACGGGCCTCGGGTGACGGTTCCGGGGACCGTCCCACCTCCGCCCGAGCGGTCGGCGGATCGGCGCTCGTCGGCGTACCGTTGTCGGCGCGGCTCCGCCCGTCGGGTCCCCCGTTCCTGACGATTTCGAGCCGCCAGGGCCGCCGGCGGGTCCCGCGCCGGCGGCCCACCCCTCCTGCGCCGCCGTTAATCCGGGTGCGTCCCCGAGCGCCCCGCGGGTAGCGTCGCCGTATGCGCAGCGCGGTAGTGGTGACCACGACGCCGGGTGTCCCCGGCGCGCCGCTCTGACGTAACCACAGTCGACCAGGCCCCGGGGCGATCCGCCCCCGACGGCCGCGCGGCGTTCGGTGGCCAGGTCGCCTCCGGGTCGTACCCGATCCAGGAGCCCGACATGATCGACCACCGTAGGCTCGGCCGCGAGCTGGACCTCTTCGTCTCCGATCCGCTGGCCGGCGCCGGCCTGCCGATCTGGCTGCCCGCCGGCGCCGCCGCCCGGCACGCCGTCGAGGAGTACGTCCGGGAGTTGGAGCGCCGCTGCGGCCACCAGCACGTCTACTCGCCGCCGCTGGGCAAGCGTGAACTCTTCGAACTCTCCGGGCATCTGGGCTACTTCGCCGACGACATGTTCCCGCCGATGCGGCTGAGCGCCGACGACGAGTTCGTGCTCCGGCCGGCGCTCTGCCCGCACCACGCGCTTGTGTTCCGGGCCCGGGGTCGCTCCTACCGGGAGTTGCCGCTGCGGGTCGCGGAGCTGGGCGGGATGTACCGCTCGGAGCGTTCCGGGGTGCTCGGTGGGCTGTCCCGGGTACGCGCCATCTCGCTCAACGACGCGCACACCTTCTGCGCGCCGGAGCAGGTGGGCGCGGAGGTCGTCGAGATCCTCGGGCTGATCCGGGCGGCGCACGCCGCGCTCGGCGTCCGCCCGGCCGGGTTCCGGCTGTCGCTGCGCGGGCCGGGCGGGAGGTACGTCGGCGACGACGCGCAGTGGGCGCACGCCGAGGATCTGCTCCGGGGAGCGCTGGCCGGGGTGGAGTACGTCGAGGCGCCCGGGGAGGCCGCCTTCTACGGCCCGAAGATCGACATCCAGATCGTCGACGCGGCCGGCCGGGAGTCGACCATCTCCACCATCCAACTCGACTTCGACAAGCCGGAGCGGTTCGACCTGTCGTACACCGATTCGGATGGCAGTCGGCGCCGGCCGGTCATGGTGCACCGCAGTCTGGTCGGCAGCATGGAGCGCCTGTTCGCGTACCTCATCGAGGTGCACGAGGGCGCCTTCCCGGCCTGGTACGCGCCGGTCCAGCTGGTGCTGCTGCCGGTGGACGACGGGCAGGTCGACGCGGCGAGGGAGCTGGCCCGGCGGGCCGTCGACGCCGGCCTGCGGGCCGAGGTCGACGTCGCCGGCTCGTTGGGCGCCCGGGTCCGGGACGCGGCCCGCCGCCGCGTCCCGTACCTCGGGGTGCTGGGTGCCCGGGAGGTGGCCGACGGGCACCTCGCGCTGCGTCTGCGCGGCGGCGACGCTCTGGCCCCGATGCCCGCCGGCGCCGCGCTCGCCCTGATCGGCGGGCAGGTCGCGGCGCGCTCGGCGGATCTGCTCCCGCCGGACTGACACGCTAGACCGACGCCGGTTGAGCGGCGGCGGCGGCCGGTTCCTCGTCTACCACGGCCCCGGTGAACTGGGAGCGGTAGAGCCGGTGGTACGCGCCCTGGGCGGCGAGCAACTGCTCGTGGGTGCCCTGCTCGACGATCCGGCCGTTCTCCATCATCAGGATCAGGTCGGCGTCGCGGATGGTGGAGAGCCGGTGCGCGATGACGAAGCTGGTCCGGTCCGAGCGCAGCGCCGCCATCGCCCGCTGGAGCAGCACCTCGGTGCGGGTGTCCACCGAGCTGGTGGCCTCGTCGAGGATCAGCAGCGACGGTTCGGCGAGGAACGCGCGGGCGATGGTGATGAGCTGTTTCTCGCCGGCGCTGACGTTGCTGCCCTCCTCGTCGATGACCGTGTCGTAGCCGTCGGGCAGGCTGCGCACGAACCGGTCCACGAAGGTGGCCCGCGCCGCGGCGACGATCTCCTCCTCGGTGGCGTCCGGCCGGCCGTAGGCGATGTTGTCGCGGATGGTGCCGCCGAAGAGCCAGGTGTCCTGCAGCACCATGCCGATCCGGCCGCGCAGGTCGTCGCGGCGCATCGTGGTGACGTCCACCCCGTCCAGGGTGATCCGGCCGGCGTCCAGCTCGTAGAAGCGCATGATCAGGTTGACCAGGGTGGTCTTGCCGGCGCCGGTCGGCCCGACGATGGCCACCGTGTGACCCGGCTCGGCGACCAGCGACAGGTCGTCGATAAGCGGCTTGTCCGGCTCGTAGCGGAACGAGACGTGTTCGAACTCGACCCGGCCGTGCGGGTCGGCCACCCGGGCCGGCTCGGCCGGGTCGGGCGTCTGCTCGTCGGCGTCGAGCACCGCGAAGACCCGCTCGGCCGACGCCACCCCGGACTGGAGCAGGTTGGCCATCGAGGCGAGCTGGGTGAGCGGCTGGGTGAACTGACGGGAGTACTGGATGAACGCCTGCACGTCGCCGAGGCTCATCGTGCCGGAGGCGACCCGCAGCCCACCGACCACGGCGATGGCCACGTAGCTCAGGTTTCCGATGAACATCATCGACGGCATGATGATCCCGGAGATGAACTGGGCGCCGAAGCTGGCCCGGAACAACTCCTCGTTCTTGGCGTGGAACGCGGCCTCCACCTCACGCTGGCGACCGAAGACCTTCACCAGCTCGTGGCCCGTGTACGCCTCCTCGATCTGGCCGTTCAGCTCGCCGGTGTGCGTCCACTGCGCGATGAACTGCTTCTGTGAACGCTTGGCGATCCGCTGGGTGACCAGCACCGACAGCGGTACGGCGACCAGGGCCACCAGGGCCAGCAGCGGCGAGATCCAGAACATCACGGCCAGTACGCCGATGACGGTCAGCAGGGACGTGAGCAGCTGGCTGAGGGTCTGCTGCAGGCTGGTGGAGATGTTGTCGATGTCGTTGGTGACCCGGCTGAGCAGCTCGCCGCGGGGCTGCCGGTCGAAGTACGGCAGCGGCAGTCGGTTGAGCTTCTCCTCCACCTCGGCGCGCAGCCGCAGCACGGTCCGCTGGACGACCCCGTTGAGCAGCCAGCCCTGCCACCACATGAGCAGGCTGGCCGCGAGGTAGAGCCCGAGCGCCAACAGCAGCACCCGGCTCAGGGCGTCGAAGTCGATGCCCACGCCGGGCACCACGTCCATCCGGGCCAGCATGTCGGCGAAGCTGGCGTTGCCGCTGGCCCGTGCGGCGGCGACGGCCTGCTCGGTGGTGGTGCCCGCCGGCAGCTGCCGACCGATCACGCCACTGAAGATCAGGTCGGTGGCGTGGCCGAGGATCTTCGGCCCGGCCACACTGAACCCGACGCTCACCAGGGCCAACGTGATGATCGCGGCCAGGTGCAGCCGATGCGGGCGGAGCCGACCCAGCAGCCGCCGGGCGGACGGCCCGAAGTTCATCGACTTCTCGGCGGGCATGCCGGCGCCCATCCACGGTGGGCCACCGCCCTGACGGCCGGGAGGCAGCCGCTTGGGTGTCGGGCCGTCCGGGGCCGACTTCTGCTCGGGTACGGCCGCGGTGGGCGGCGTCTCGCGCTCGGTCATGCCGGCACCTCCGTCGTCTGCTGGGAGGCCACGATCTCGGCGTACGTCGGGCAGGTCTCCAGAAGCTCCGCGTGTCGTCCCACTCCGACGACTCCTCCGTCCTCAAGAACGATGATCTGGTCGGCGTCCACGATCGTGGAGACCCGCTGGGCCACGATCACCACCGCGGACTGCGCGGTGACCGGCCGCAGTGCCGCCCGCAGCCGCGCGTCGGTGCCGAGGTCCAGTGCGGAGAACGAGTCGTCGAACAGGTAGATCTCCGGCTTGCGGACCAGGGCCCGGGCGATGGCGAGGCGTTGCCGCTGCCCACCGGAGACGGTGCTGCCGCCCTGGGCGATCGGCGCGTCCAGCCCGCCGGGCATCTGGGCCACGAAGTCCCGCGCCTGGGCGATCTCCAGCGCCGTCCACAGTTCCTCGTCCGTGGCGTCCGGGTTGCCGTAGCGCAGGTTGCTGGCGACCGTGCCGGTGAACAGGTACGGCCGTTGCGGCACCAGCCCGATCCGACGCCACAGCTCATCGGGGGCCAACTCGCGGACGTCCACACCGTCGACAAGCACGGCGCCGGCGGTGACGTCGACCAGGCGGGGGATGAGTGACAGCAGTGTCGTCTTGCCCGCGCCGGTGCTGCCGATGATCGCCGTGGTGGTGCCCGGGGTGGCCCGGAAGGAGATGTCCCGCAGCACCGGGTCGACCGCTCCGGGGTACTGGAAGCGCACGCCGCGCAGCTCCAACTCGGCCCGGCTGGGCAGCTCGGTGACCGGCTCGGGGGCGGGGACCACAGAGGAGTCCGTGTCCAGCACCTCGGTGATCCGCTCGGCGCAGACCGCGGCCCGGGGCACCATCATCAGCATGAAGGTCGCCATCATCACGGCCATCAGGATCTGCATCAGGTACTGCAGGAACGCGGTGAGCGCGCCGACCTGGATCGCGCCGGAGTCCACCCGCTGCGCGCCGAACCAGAGCACCGCCACGCTGGAGACGTTGAGCACCAGCATGACCACCGGGAAGATCAACGCCAGGAGCCGTCCGGTACGCAGCGCGGTGGCGGTCAGGTCGGCGTTGGCGACGCCGAAGCGGTCCGTCTCGTACGGCTCGCGGACGAACGCGCGGACCACCCGGATGCCGGTGATCTGCTCGCGCAGCACCCGGTTGACGGTGTCGATCCGGGTCTGCATGAGCCGGAAGCCCGGCACCATCCGACGGATGATCGAGCCGAGCGTGATGGCCAGCACCGGCACGCTTACCAGCATCAGCCAGGACAGCCCGATGTCCTCGCGCAGCGCCATGAACACACCGCCGACGCTCATGATCGGTGCCGCGACGAGCATGGTGCAGCTCATCAGCACGAGCATCTGCACCTGTTGCACGTCGTTGGTGTTGCGGGTGATCAGCGACGGCGCCCCGAACCGGGCCACCTCGCGGGCCGAGAAGCGGTTGACGTGCCCGAACAGCCTGGCGCGTACGTCCCGGCCGAAGCCCATCGCGACCCGCGCGCCGAGGTAGACCGCGGCGATCGAGCAGACGATCTGGATGAGGCTGACCAGCAGCATCCAGCCGCCGGTGCGCACGATGTAGTCGGTGTCGCCCCGGGCCACGCCCTGGTCGATGATGTCCGCGTTGAGGCTGGGCAGGTAGAGCGAGGCCATGGTGCCCACGAACTGGAGCAGCACCACCGCCAGCAGCGGTCTCTGATAGGTGCGCAGTTGGCCGCGCAGGAGTCGGATCAGCACGCCGGGTCCTTCGTGTCGGTGGGTCGTCCGGTCATCCGCGGGTCGTCCCCGCTGCCGATGACCTCGAGCAGGAACTCCCGGATGACCTGGGCCTTCGCCGGGTCGGCGTCGACCGAGGTGAGAGGGCGTCCGGAATGCATGAGTGCGCTGAGCGCGGCGACGCGCTCCCGCCCGGCGGGGGTGATGGCGAGCCGGATGCTGCGTCGGTCGTTGTCGTCGCGCTGCCGCTCGACCAGACCGTCGCGCTCGAGCGTGTCCACGATGCCGGTCAGGGTCGCCGGGCGTACGAACCCCTTCTCGGCGACCTCGCGGTGGGGCAGCTCGCCGTGTCGGGCGAGCGTCATCAGGGTGACCATGCCGGCCTGGGTGAGCCCGTGCTCCTCGGCGAGGTAGCGGTTCCAGCGCTGCCCGACGAGGTGCCCGGCCACCACCAGCAGCCGACCGAGCGGCACGTCCTGGAGGGTGACGAGTTCCACGAGAGCAGATTAGCTCCCTGATAATCAGGGGCCAAACGAAATACCGGCAGCCGTGGCGACGAACACGACCTGCAGGACGGTGCGCCGCCCGAGCGGGGTGACCGGGCGCCCGGCGAGGGTCAGCTTCCGGCGTGCGGCCGACACGTTGGCCGGGAACATCGCGAGCATCAGCAGGCCCAGCCCGGCGGCGGCCCAGCGGGCGGTGGCCGGAACGAGCAGCCCGGCCGCGCCCACGAGCTCCAGCACCCCGGTGAGCGTGACCAGCAGATCGGGGCCTGGCAGTCGGGGCGGGACCATCGCGATCAGGTCGGCCCGACGCTGCCCGGCGAAGTGCGCGACGCCGGTCAGCACGAACATCAGGGCCAGCCCGACCCGCAGGGCGGGGTGCCAGCCGTCGAGTGCGGAGATGCCGGCCAAGCCGGCGAGCCGGGCCAGCGCGGTGCCGACCACAAGGGCGATCAGGGGTGCCATCAGGATCCTCCTCGGCGTGAACTTGTCAGTGACAAGATTGCGCGCCGCGGTGGCATCTTGTCAATGGCAAGATAGGATCGCCGCATGACCTCGTCGCGCGGCTACCACCACGGCGACCTCCGTCGCGCCCTGCTCGCCGCCGCCGTGGAGGCGATCGACGAGGCAGGCCCGACGGCCCTGAGCCTGCGGGACCTCGCCCGGCGGGCCGGCGTCTCGCACGCCGCGCCGGCACACCACTTCGGCGACAAGGCCGGCCTGCTCACCGCACTGGCCGCCGAGGGCTTCGACCTGCTAGCCGAGGCGCTGGAGGCCGCCGACGACCTGCTGGCTGCCGGCGTGGCGTACGTCGACTTCGCCGTCCGGCACCGCGCGCACTTCGAGGTGATGTTCCGGCCCGAGCTCTACCGGGCCGACGATGCCGAACTGATCGCCGCACGGGGCCGCTCCAGCGCCGCCCTCCGCTCGGGAGTGGCGACACTGTCGACAGACGACGCGTCCGCCGACACCGACCGGGACGCGCTCGCCGCCTGGTCCATCGCGCACGGCTTCGCCACGCTCTGGCTGGCCGGCGCCCTGCCGGACCGGGTCGGCGCCGATCCCCACGACGCCGCCCGCACGGTTCTGCGGCGCCTGTTCGACTGACCGTCCGAGCCCTTCGGGCGCGTAACGCCCCGCTCGCCCGGCAGGCCCGCATCGGTTCTCCGACGCCACCCGGTACGCCGCCTCGCGGCCGCCGGCTTCCTCCTGATCGGCCTGGTGGCCTGCGCCCGGCTGCCCCGCACCCGCCCCGACCGGCGCTACCAGCTCGTCGGCAGCGGCATCCCCTCGGTGAAGCCGGCGGCGCTCTGCACACCCACGACGGCACGCTCGTGGAACTGCGTCAGGTTCCGCGCGCCGGCATAGGTGAAGGCGCTGCGTACGCCCGCGATGATCTCGTCGATCAGGTCCTCGACGCCTGGTCGGGTTGGGTCCAGGTACATCCGGGCCGAGGAGATGCCCTCCTCGAACACCGCCTTGCGGGCCCGGTCGTACGGGCTGTCGTCGGCGGTACGGGCGCTTACCGCCCGCGCCGAGGCCATCCCGAAGCTCTCCTTGTACCGACGCCCGTCCGGCTCGGTGTAGAGGTCACCGGGCGACTCGTAGGTGCCGGCGAACCAGGAGCCGATCATCACGTTCGACGCGCCGGCGGCGAGCGCGAGCGCGACGTCGCGGGGGTGCCGCACACCGCCGTCAGCCCAGACGTGCCGGCCCAACTGACGGGCGGCGGTCGAGCAGTCCAGCACGGCGGAGAACTGCGGCCGGCCCACCCCGGTCATCATCCGGGTGGTGCACATCGCGCCCGGCCCGACGCCGACCTTGATGATGTCGGCGCCGGCCTCGACCAGGTCGCGTACGCCCTCGGCGGTGACCACGTTGCCGGCCGCCACCGGGACGCCCGGGTCCAGCTTGCGGACCGCCTGCAACGCGGAGATCATCCGCGCCTGGTGGCCGTGCGCGGTGTCCACGACGAGCGTGTCCACCCCCGCCTCCAGCAGCGCGGCCGCCTTGCCGGTGACGTCACCGTTGATCCCGACCGCCGCCGCGATACGCAGCCGTCCCCGGTCGTCCACCGCCGGCGTGTAGAGAGTGGCCCGCAGGGCGCCCTGCCGGGTCAGCACCCCGACCAGCCGGCCGTCGGCGTCCACCACCGGGGCGAGCCGGCGACGGCCCGCGGAGAGCCTGTCGAAACCGGTACGCGGGTCCGCGTCCGCCGGAACGGTGTGCAGCTCGGTGGACATCACGTGCCGCAACTGGGCGAACCGGTCCACGCCCATGGTGTCCGCCTCGGTGACCACACCCATCGGCCGGCCCGCCTCGTCGACCACGATCACCGCGCCGTGCGACCGCTTCGGCAGCAGGTGGATGGCGTCGCCGACGGTCTCGGTCGGGCCCAGGGTGATCGGGGTGTCGTAGACCAGGTGGCGCTGCTTGACCCAGGCGACGACGTTCGCCACCACCTCGATCGGGATGTCCTGCGGGATCACCGCGATCGCGCCCCGCCGGGCCACCGTCTCGGCCATCCGCCGGCCGGCGACCGCCGTCATGTTCGACACGACAAGCGGGATGGTGGTGCCGGTGCCGTCGCCGGTGGACAGATCCACGTCGAGCCGGGAGCCGAGGTCGGAACGGGCCGGCGCCATGAAGACGTCGGTATAGGTCAGGTCGTGCGCGGGGACCGCGCCGTGAAGGAACCGCACCCGGCCATCATTGCCGCTCGTGGTCCGTCCCGCCGCCGGTGGTGTCCGAAACCACCCGCGACAAGCCGGTCACGCGATGGTGCAGATCGGGGCGCCGGAGGTGATCACGGCACCCACCTCGGCGGTGAGGCCGCTGACCGTACCCGCCTTGTGGGCGTGCAACGGCTGCTCCATCTTCATCGCCTCCAGCACCACCACCAGGTCGCCCTCGGCCACGGTGTCGCCGTCCGCCACCGCGATCTTGACGATGGTGCCCTGCATCGGCGAGGTCAACGCGTCGCCACTGACCGGAGCGCCGGCCTTGGCGCCGCCGCCACGCCGGCTCGGCTTGCGCGAGGCTGGTGCCGCGGTGGTCGTACCCCCGCCGAAGCCGGCGGGGAGGCTGACCTCAAGGCGCTTGCCACCCACCTCGACCACGACGGTGTCGCGTTCGGCCGGCGCCTCGGCGGTGCCGGCGGCGGCGGCGAACGGCGGCACGGTGTTGTGGAACTCGGTCTCGATCCACCGGGTGTGCACGGTGAACGGCGCGGCGGTGAACGCCTCGTCCCGCACAACGAGGCGGTGGAACGGCAGCGCGGTGGCCATGCCGTCGACCACCATCTCGTCGAGCGCGCGGCGGGCGCGCTCCAGCGCCTCGGTCCGCGTCTCACCGGTGATGATCACCTTGGCGAGCAGCGAGTCGAAGTTGCCGCCGATCACGTCGCCGGCCGAGATGCCGGTGTCCACCCGCACGCCCGGGCCGGTGGGCAGCCGCAGCGCGGTGACCGTGCCCGGGGCGGGCAGGAAGTTGCGGCCCGGGTCCTCGCCGTTGATCCGGAACTCGATGGCGTGCCCGCGCGGCGTCGGGTCCTCGGTGATCCGCAGCTTCTCACCGTCGGCGATCCGGAACTGCTCGCGGACCAGGTCGATGCCGGCGGTCTCCTCGGTGACCGGGTGCTCGACCTGGAGTCGGGTGTTGACCTCCAGGAAGGAGATCGTGCCGTCCCTGCCGACCAGGTACTCCACCGTGCCGGCGCCGTGGTAGCCGGCCTCCCGGCAGATCGCCTTGGCGCTGTCGTGGATCTGCGCCCGCTGGGCGTCGGTGAGGAACGGCGCGGGCGCCTCCTCGACGAGCTTCTGGTGCCGCCGCTGCAACGAGCAGTCCCGGGTGCCCACCACGATCACGTTGCCGTGCTGGTCGGCGAGGACCTGCGCCTCGACGTGCCGGGGCTGGTCCAGGTAACGCTCGACGAAGCACTCGCCCCGACCGAACGCGGCGACCGCCTCGCGGGTGGCCGACTCGAAGAGCTGGGGGATCTCCTCCATGGTCCGGGCCACCTTGAGACCGCGCCCGCCACCACCGAAGGCGGCCTTGATGGCGACCGGCAGGCCGTGGTCGACGGCGAACGCCATCACCTCGTCCGGGCTCTCGACCGGGTCCGGGGTGCCGGGGACCAGCGGAGCGCCGGCGCGCTGCGCGATGTGCCGCGCGGTGACCTTGTCACCCAGGTCGCGGATCGCCTGTGGGGTGGGGCCGATCCAGGTCAGCCCGGCGTCGATGACCGCCTGGGCGAAGTCGGCGTTCTCACTGAGGAAGCCATAACCCGGGTGTACGGCGTCCGCGCCGGACCGGGCCGCCACGTCGAGTAGCTTGTCGATGCGCAGGTACGTGTCGGTCGCGCTGTCCCCGCCCAGCGCGTACGCCTCGTCCGCGAGGGTGGCGTGCAGGGCGTCGCGGTCCGAGTCCGCGTACACGGCGACGCTGCCGAGGCCGGCGTCACGGCAGGCGCGGATGACCCGGACGGCGATCTCGCCGCGGTTGGCGATGAGTACCTTGCGCACCTTCGTGGCTCCTCCCGGGAAGTTACTGACGGGGAGTGTATCGGCCACCTGTGGTGGCCCTAACGATCGCTCAGTGTGGGATGTGGCACTGACCTTAGTCAAACTTGTCTATTACGCTTGTGTGGTGTCTGCGACTCGGATGATGATTCTCGGCCTGGTGCGGTGGATGCAGCCTGTGCACGGCTACGACGTGCGCCGCGAGCTGCTGAGCTGGAGCGCCGACAAGTGGGCGAACGTGCAGCCCGGCTCGATCTACCACGCGCTGCGCAAGCTCACCGAGGAGGGACTGCTCCGGGCGGTCGCCACCGAGCAGGTCGGCGCCCGTCCGGCCCGCACGACCTACGAGGTGACCCCGAAAGGGGAGGACGAGTTCGAGACCCTGCTGCGCAATCTCTGGTGGAACTTCACCGAGCCGGTCGACCCGTTCACGGCCGCCTTCTCCTTCCTGCCCGCGATGCCGCGGTCCGAGGCGGCCGCGGCGCTGCGCAACCGGGCCAACCTGCTGCGGGCCGGCATCGAGTCGATGCGCGCCTCGCTCCAGTCGGACTGGGTCCGCAACACCAAGCCGGTGCACGTCAGTTGGATGTTCGAGCTGTGGTCCGCGCGAGCGGACGCGGAGCTGGGCTGGTGTGAGCGGATCGCGGAGCGGATCGAGTCCGGCGTGTCATACCTGCCTGCTGAACTGGCGAACGCGGAGGGTTGGTCGGGCCGACGGGACGGCGAGGAGCGGATCGATCACGACGCGAAATAGTCAACCTTGACTAGAAAAGCTATATCGCGTTAGCCTGCTGTCGGCACAGCGGGGGAGTGCGCCGTCCGGCGTCGTCCCACTCGACGGCCGGTTCGACCGGCCTAACCGACCAGGAGCAGAAATGATCGAGACCAGGGGGCTACGGAAGTCGTTCCGCTCCCGCGCGGGTCGAGAGACGAAGACGGTTGACGCCGTGCGGGGGGTCAACCTCGAGGTCGCCGAGGGCGAGATCTTCGGCTTCCTCGGCCCGAACGGGGCCGGCAAGACCACCACGCTGCGGATGCTCGCCACGCTGATCGAGCCGGACGGCGGGGATGCCACCATCGCTGGCGCCGACCTGCGCAAGGACCCGGCGGAGGTGCGGCGTCGCATCGGGTACGTGCCACAGGGCGGCAGCACCTGGGACGAGTCCACCGCCCGCGAGGAACTGGTGCTGCACGCCCGCATGTACGGCATCGGCAAGGCCGACGCGCAGCAGCGCGCCGTCCGCGCCCTGGACGCCTTCCAGCTCACCGAGTACGCCGACCGCAAGTGCAAGACCTACTCCGGCGGTCAGCGCCGGCGGGTCGAGATCGCACTCGGCATCATCCACGAGCCGAAGATCGTCTTCCTGGACGAGCCGACCACCGGCCTCGACCCGCAGAGCCGGGCCCACATGTGGGACGAGATCCGGCGCCTGCGCAGCGACGGGATGACCGTCTTCATCACCACGCACTACCTCGACGAGGCCGACGCGCTCTGCGACCGGATCGCGATCATGGATCACGGCGAGGTGGTGGCCGAGGGCACCCCGGCCGAGCTGAAGAGGGAGATCTCCGGCGACGTGGTGCTCGTCGGTCTCGACGTGGCCGCCACCCCGCAGGCCGCGCAGACCCTCGACGGCGAGCCGTACGTCAACAAGCTGGAGACCGTCGACGAGGGCGGCCTGCGTCTCTACGTCGACGAGGGCGCCACCGCCATCCCGCAGGTGCTGCGCCGACTCGACCACGCCGGGCTGGAGCTGCGCTCGATCGAGCTGCACCGACCCAGCCTGGACGACGTCTTCCTGACCAAGACCGGCCGCTCGCTGCGCGAGTCCTGACCACCGGAGAGACGACTCATGAAATTCGCCCGTGACACGTGGCTGATCTTCCAGCGGCAGATCCAACTTCTGCTGCGCAACCCGGTCTGGGTCTTCGTCGGCGTCTTCCAGCCGGTGATGTACCTGCTGCTCTTCGCCCCGCTGCTCAAGCCCGCACTGAACGCGCCCACCCAGGCGGCCGCCTACAAGATCTTCGTACCGGGTCTGCTGGTGCTGCTGGCCATCTTCGGTGGCCTGTTCCAGGGCTTCGGCCTGATCGCCGAGCTGCGAGCCGGCGTCATCGAACGCTCCCGGGTCACCCCGATCAGCCGGCTCGCCCTGCTGCTCGGCCGCTCGCTGCGCGACGTGGTCTCGCTCCTGGTGCAGGCCGTCATCATCACGCTGCTGGCGCTCATCTTCGACCTACGGGTGTTCATCGGGGACCTGCTGTTGGCGTACCTGATGCTCGCCCTGATCGCGCTCATGACCTCGGCCGTCTCGTACGGCGTCGCGCTCAAGGTCAAGAGCGAGGACGCGCTGGCTCCGCTGATGAACACGGTGGCGCAGCCGGTGCTGCTGCTGTCCGGCATCCTGCTGCCGCTGACCTTCGCGCCCGGCTGGTTGCAGGGCATCGCCGACTGGAACCCGTTCTCCTGGGCGGTCGACGGCACCCGGGCGCTGTTCGCCGGTGACCTCGGCAGCGACAAGGTCTGGCAGGGCCTCACCATCACCGCGGTCCTCGCCGCGTTGGGTGTCTTCTGGGCCGCACGGCAGTTCGCCCGCAGCGTCCGCTGACGGTCGCTCGTTCCGGGGTGCCCTTCGTTGTTTCGGGGGCACCCCGATCCGCGTGCGGGTTTGGTGTCAACGCACCCGGGCGAGGGTGAGGCCGTCCGCGATGGGAAGCATCACCGGGTCCACCCGCACGTCGGCCAGCACCTCGTCATTGAACGCGGCGATGGCCCGGTCGTCGGCGTCCCGCGGGGCGATCACCCGACCGCCGCGCAGCACGTTGTCGACCGCGATCACCCCACCCGGACGCATCCGGGGCACCAGTTCCGCCCAGTACACCGGGTAGCCGGTCTTGTCCGCGTCGATGAACGCGAAGTCCAGGAAGCGTTCGTACGGCAGGTCCCGCAGCGTCTCCCCGGCCGGGCCGATCCGCAGGTCGATCCGGTCCTGCACGCCGGCGCGGGCCCAGTAGCGCCGGGCGATGCCGGTGAACTCCTCGGAGATGTCGAAGCAGGTCAGCCGCCCACCCTCGGGCAGCCCCCGCGCGATGGCCAGCGACGACAGCCCGGTGAACGTGCCGACCTCGACGGCCTGCCGCACGTCGAGCAGCCGGGTGAGGAACGTCAGGAAGGCGGCCTGCTCCGGCGCCACCTGCATGGTGGCGTGCTCCGGCAGCACCGACCGGGTCTCCTCGGCCAGGTCCCGGATGATCTCGTCCGGCGGGGCGCCGTGCGCGACCAGGTACGCGTGCAGCTCGTCGGTGAGCGGAATCGACTTGGTGGTCATGACCGGACGTTACCGAGCGGCTCCACGGATTGGCCGCCCGGCGCGACCTTTGTCCACAGGTCGGTGATCCGCAGGTCCAACTCGGCGAGGAGGCGGCGTAGCAGCGGCATCGACAACCCGACGACCGTGCCCGGGTCACCCTCGATCCGCTCCACGAACGGTCCGCCCAGCCCGTCGATCGTGAACGCGCCGGCCACGGCCAACGGTTCACCGGTGGCCACGTACGCGGCGATCTCGTCGTCGCTGATGTCGGCGAAGTGAACGGTCGTCGAGGCCACCGCCTCCGCGCGCCGCCCGGCGACCATGTCGATCAGGCAGTGCCCGCTGTGCAGGACGCCACTGCGCCCCCGCATCCGCAGCCACCGCCGGGTCGCGTCCGCCGGGTCCGCCGGCTTGCCGAGGATCTCCCCGTCGAACGCCAGCACCGAATCACAGCCGATCACCAGCGTCCGCTGGTCGACGCCGGCGTCGACCGGGCTCAGCCGGGTCAGCACGGCCTGCGCCTTGAGCCGCGCCAACTCCAGGCACAGATCCTCGGCCCGGTCGGTCACCACCAGCGACTCGTCCACCCCACTGACCAGCACGTCCGGCTCGATGCCGGCGGCCTGGAGAGACTTACGACGGGCAGGGCTCGCCGAGGCGAGCACGAGGCGGAGCGGCAGAGATTCAGACACGAACCCGACGGTACCGGCTGCGAGGCGGCCTGGTGGGTCGCCACCCTCGCGGGGCCTGGTGCGCGGCCTGGCCCTTGATCCACTCCATATCGCCGATGTGGGGCTATCCCACTGCCTGCGAGGAAAGCGCAATATCGGCGATATGGAGTCGATCAGAGCGCCCGGGTCGGTCAGCGACTGATTCTGGGCGGCGGATCATCACCGCGCCGACGACGTCGCGCCACCCACGCCCATCCAACGCCGGCGGTCACGATCACCGCGAGAGTGACCAGGCCACGAACGGTCGCACCATCGCCGTCATCACCAGGACGGGCGCCAGTCGTCGTGCTCGCCCCAGCACCGGCCGGAGCGCTCGCTGACTCAAAACCCAACGGAGGTACGTCTGCCGTCAGCGCCGCCACAAGATCGATGACGCCGTACCCGTACTCGTCGTCACGACCAGGCGGACCCTTGTCGACAGCCGTGGCCGTGAGCCGATGCGCGACCTCCCGCGCCGGCAGGTAGGGGTATTTCGACCTGATCAACGCCGCAGCCCCCGCCACAATCGCCGTTGCACTCGAAGTGCCAGTGCCCTTCGAGTACTTCCCGTCGTAGCTGGTGCTGTAAATGTCGACCGCCGGTGCAACCACATCGATCTCCGGCCCGGTAACCGAGATCGCAGCATGTTGCCCAGAGCGGTCCACACCGCCTACGGCGATCACACCTTCTTCGCTGGCCGGGTAGCGCACGTCAGCATCGGGCGGCCGGTTGCCAGCTGCCGCCACCACGACAATATTGGCATCCTGTGCCGCGTTTATCGCTTGCTGGAGCCTGACGCTGGCACCTGCAACGGCTGAAATGCTTATTACGTCCGCGCCTTTTTGTATCGCAAATTCGATACCCAAAGCCAGCGAATCTGGATCGCCGTCACCCTTGGGGGGAGTGTCGAAGATCGGAAGAATCTTCGCCTGTGGGGCGATTCCAAGGGCACCTCTGTCGTTCACTCCGTGAGCAGCAATGAGGCCGGCCATTGAAGTGCCGTGGCTGTCTCTATCCTGGCGACCGTCGCCGTTTCCGCCAGGTATAACATCGATGCCCGGTAGAAGATTATCTCGTATGTCGGGATGGGGGGCGACTCCGGTATCTGGGACTGCGATGATCACGCCGGATCCCTTGCTTAGGCGATGCGCCTCTGAGGTTCGCAGGTAGTTTAGATGCCATTGGTCGCCTCGTATCAAGTCGGCATCCCCTTCGGGAGCGTTCGAGCTTGTGGACGTCAGAATCGTCGCAATGGCCAAATTGAAGATGCTTACACACAGTGCCTTTTTCACTTGCTGAAGCCGATGGCCGGTCCTGGGTCGATCGGGCCGTCCCCCTTTGGTGGGAGAACCACGGGCGGGACGCCTTGATCGGTCTCCCAAGGATTATCCGGGTCCCATCGAGAGGGAGGGTCTTCGACTTGGGACGGCGTGCCAAGGCGAGGTGTCGTCCCATGATGCCCAGGCGCCCCACCTATCGGGAAGCTGCTTGGAGTTCCAATAAGATTGCGTCCAGTACCCGGCCTGGTCCCTGCTGCGCCAGTCGGTGCGGTCCCAGCTCCGCCACCGCCAATTACTCCACCGATTGGGTTAACCCTTTTAGGTGCGACCGCGTTATTGGAAGGTTGATTGGGGCCTACTCCCGGAATTCCACCGATCAGACCTCCAGCGGAGGGGGCGGGTCGGGCAGGTGACGCGTGAGGCTTTGCGTTGCCATCGGCTCCTCCGCCTACGGGACTGTTGGGGGTTCCAGGCTGGATCGTCCGAGGTGGTGTTGAGGGCAGACCCGAGGGAGGGGAGAGCATTCCCGACGTCAGCCCAAGAGCGATGTTGTGTGCAGAACCAGCGGACCCGGGTGGCTGAGCGACTGGAAGGGCCGCGACGTTCGGTGGCGCTGAAACTCCGCCTGCGGCCCCGCCGAGTACCGGGCCGACTCCCGGCGTTGTGGGTACAGGTCCTAGCCCTCCCCCGCTCGCACTCCCGCGGCGGACGGCAGGTGCCATTAGTGCAGGTACCGGCAGGACTGGCGGGATAATTGGCGCCGTGTAGTCGCCGTATACATCGGGGTTGTCTGGCTGCCGTGGGCTCTTCGGCACTGCTGGTGGTTTTTGGAGGGTTGCTTGGGCTTGTTGGAGTTCGCCGCTGAGGCCGAACATCATGCCCCGAGCCTGCACGTTCAGCCGTTCCAGTTCCGCGTCGGTCACAGGTGGCTCGGTGACCCGGCTTCCCATGATCGCCTTAGGGTTGGCCGCCGTCGTCTCGTACGCCTGCTTCTGTTGGAGTTTGTCCGCGTACTCCTCGTAGATCTTGCGGAGCGCGGCGCGGGTGGTGCCAATGGCCTGGGTGGCGGCGGACAGCGCGGTGTAGTTGGCGGCGGCGGCGTCGTGGGTGTGCCGCACCTTGTCGATGAGTTCGTCGAGTTGGGCGAGGTACGTGCGGGAGGCGGCGCTGGTCTCGGGGGGCCAGGCCGTGGCGAGCCCTCGCCGGTATTCCTGGAGCCGGCCGAGGTGGATCTGTGCCAGGTCGCAGACCTTGCGCCAGCCGGCGACCTGTTTCCAGTGGTTGGCGGTGTCGTGGTCCTGCAGGCACGCCCACATGCTGTTGACGTCCATGAGCTGCCAGTCGGTGCCGGCGGTGCGGCTGTTGCCCCGTTCGTTCATGGGAGCACCACCGGCCCGGTGGGGTCGCTGAGCATCGGTGTGGGCGTGGGGGTGTTGGGCAGTGCGGCGCCCGGGTCGGCGAGGGCCTGTCGCACGTCGACCACTCGGGCGGCGGAGAAGGCGTCGGTGTCGGCGTACCGGGTGGCGACGCGGTCGGCGGCCGCGGCGAGGTGGCCGGTGGCGCCTCGGACGGCGTACACCATGTCGGCGGTCGCCTGCTGTGTCTCGTGGTGGGCGTGCAGGAACGCGACCAGCTCGACGAACGCGTCGCACGGGTTGGGGATCTCGGCGGACATGTCGGCGGCGATGTACGGCAGGTGCGGCGCGTAGTTGCGTTCGACCTCGGCGGCGAGTTGGTCGGCGAACTCCCGGAGTTGGCGGATGTCAGCCTCGATACCGCCGTAGTTGCGCAGCCAGGGTGCTGGCCCGTCCTCTTCGGGGATCATCGATCCTCCCTACCGTCACCACACCGTTTCCCTGAGTGAGGTTAACGGCTTCCCGCGACCATGGCAGCCCCCGCGTGGCGGATCGTGTCAGCGGGGAAGGCCGGCGGTGCGCCAGGTGCGGGGGCTGGCCGGCCGGGCGCTGCGGGCCCAGGTTGAAACGGCCGTCGGCGCGGGGGTGGCGGCTGGCCGGGACCGGACGACGATGGCCCCCACCAGGGCGGCCAACTCCTCGGCGGTGGGCACGCCGCGGACGACCCGGAACAGCGGCTCTTCGGCAGACATGCCGCCAGGGTACGCGGCCGGAAGTTACGGGGGACGCACAGTGGCGTGCCGGCGGTGTGACGGCCGGACGGTCCGGGTACCGTCTCACCGATGTCGAACGCGCTTCCCCAACTCGTCGCTGACCGATACCGGCTTCTGTCGCCGCTCGGCCAGGGCGGCATGGGTCGGGTGTGGAAGGCGCGCGACGAGGTGCTGCACCGGGACGTGGCCATCAAGGAGTTGGTGCCGCCGCCCGGCCTCACCGACGAGGAACGCCGCGAGATGCGGGAACGCTCTCTGCGGGAGGCCCGGGCCATCGCCCGGCTCAACCACGCCAACGTCGTGCGCATCTTCGACGTGCTGCGCACCGACGGCGATCCGTGGATCGTCATGGAGTACGTGGCGTCGAAGTCGTTGCAGGACACGCTCGCCGAGGACGGCCCGGTGCCGGTGGCCCGCGCCGTCGAGATCGGCCTCGGGGTGCTGGGCGCACTCAACGCGGCGCACAAGGCGGGCGTCATGCACCGCGACGTGAAGCCCGGCAACGTGCTGCTCGGCGACGACGGCCGGGTGGTGTTGACCGATTTCGGTCTCGCCACCATCCCGGGCGACCCGAACGTCACCCGCACCGGCATGGTGCTCGGCTCGCCCGCGTACATCTCGCCGGAGCGGGCCAGGGACGGCACCGCCGGGCCGGAGGCCGACCTGTGGTCGTTGGGCGCGACGCTGTACGCGGCGGTCGAGGGCAAGTCGCCGTACGCCCGGCCGTCGGCGATCGGCACCCTGGCGGCGTTGGCCACCGAGCCGATCCCGCCGCCGAAGAACGCCGGCCCGCTCAAGGCCGTGCTCAACGGTCTGCTGCGCAAGGACCCGAACGAGCGGATCACCGCCGAGGTGGCCGAGCGGCTGCTGCGCCGCGCCGGTGGCAAGCGGTCGCGCGGGATCTCACTGCTCGATGGCGTACGCCGGCCGGGGCCGAACGGTCCGCGCGAGCCGCGCCTGCCGGTCGTGCCGGCCCCGCGACCCGCCGAGGAGCCCACGAACCGGCCGGTGTCGCCGCCCCCGCCGCCGGTCGCCGCGGAGACCTCCGCCGACGCCACGCCGACCGCCACCGTGTCGTCCGGTGCCGATGCCGAGCCGACCGCGCTGGTGCCGGCCGAGCCGACGGCGACGATCGACCCGCCGGCCACGCCGGACGCCGCGCCCACCGCGCCCGTCACGGCCGCGGCCAGCACGTCCGGCGGGGGTACGACGAACGACGCCGAGGACGACGAGCCGACTGTCGTGGACGGTCCTCCGGTGGCGCCGGAGCAGCGCAAGCCGTCGCTCCCGACGTCGGTGATGCCCCCGGTGAGTCCGGCCGGGCGTGCGGCGGTGCCGCCGTCGGACGGCACGAAACCGAACAACACGCGGCGCAACCTGCTGATCGGCGCCCTGGTGGCGGTGCTGCTGATCGGCCTCGTGGTGATCGTGCCGATGCTCACCAAGGGCCACGACGAGACCCCGCAGGCCGATCCGACCGGTGCTGCCGCGACGTCGGCGCCGGCACCGACGACCGCCCCGGCGGCGCCCCCGCCGACGAGCGGCGCTCCCAGTCCGACCGCGTCGGCCACGCCGTCGGTCGACCCGAACGCGCTGCCGGCGGGCTGGAAGCTGCACAAGGACCCGGCGGGCTTCACGCTGCCGATCCCCGACGGCTGGGTACGCAGCCAGCCCGACGGCAGCACTGTCGTCTTTGACCAGTCCAACGGGCCGGGCGAACTGCTGGTGCAGTGGACCTCCACGCCGGCGAAGGACGCGGTCAAGGACTGGCAGGACAAGGAACCGGACCGCAGGAAGTTCGTGAACAACTACCAGTACCTCAGCATCAAGCCGTGCGACTTCTGGAAGACCTGCGGTGACTGGGAGTGGCTGGAGACCCGGGACGGGCAGCGGATCCACGTCCGTAACCGTGGTTTCGTGACGGCCAGCAACCGGGGCTACGCGCTGCGGTGGGAGATCGCGGAGAAGGACTGGCAGGCCAACCTGCCGAACTTCGACCGGATCGCCAAGGGTTTCGTGCCCGACCGCAGGGACTGAAATTGATTCGCATGACCTTCCGTCGTCCGGGGTAATTGACCTTCGACGACGGAAGGAGGTACGACATGGGTTACCGACGGAGGGATGCCCGGCCCCGGCTGGCACTGTGGATGCTCGTCGCGTTCGGCGACGCGGTTCTGCTGCTGGTCGCCGTGGGGGTTCCGGCGCTCATCGCACTGCTCAGCGTCGTGGCCGTTGCCGTCTGCGGGGTCGGCGCGTGGCGGCTGACCCGGCGGGGTGCGCTGACTCCCGATGAGACTCCAGTGCCGGCGATGAGCCGACGGCGGGCCTGACCCGGAAACCGATGTGTGGCGGCAGCCGGACCGATTGTCGACCGTGTGGTGACAGTCGATCCCGCTGCCGCCAACGGCTCGGTCAGGTGTTGTTGGCCAGTGCGATCAGCCGGCTCCGGTCACCGTTCCAGTAGTTGCGGTCCACGTTGCCGCTGATCCCGGAGACGGCTCCCGTGCTGGTGTACTGCCAGAAGCTCCACACCGACGCGCCGGCCGGCAGGGCGCCCGGCGTGCTCGACCAGCGGGCCAGCCAGAGCGGGTGGTTGGCCCACGGGCCGGTCCAGCTGCCGGTGCACTGGTTCCACCAGCTCGTGGTGGTGTAGATGACCGCGTACCGGCCGGTGCGGGAGCGGTAGGTGTTCAGGAAGTCCTGGATCCAGTTGCGCATCCCGGTGGTGCTCAGCCCGTAGCAGTAGCCGCCGCTGTACGGGTTGCCCTCGATGTCCAGCGCCGCCGGCAGGGTGCGGCTGTCCGCCGACCAGGCGCCACCGTTGGACGCCAGGTAGTTGGCCTGGGTGGAGCCGGCGGAGATGTTCGGCCGGGCGAAGTGGTACGCCCCGCGGATCACCCCGGCGTTGTAGGCGTTCACGTAGTTCGCGTTGAAGTTCGGGTCCTTGTAGCTGGTGCCCTCGGTCGCCTTGATGAAGGCGAACTCGATGCCCGCGTTGCGGACGCTTGTCCAGTTGATCGTGCCTTGGTAGCGGGACACGTCGACGCCAGGGGTGGTGGCCGCCGCCGCCGGGCTGGCGGTCGCGACGAGGGCCGCCGCCGCGGTGGCGAGGACGGTGAGGCCGGCCGCGAGTACGCGGCGCAGCGGTGAGTCGGTACGGGCCATGGGTGCCTCCAGGGACGAGCTGTCTATTGATGCCCATCTTTGGAGATAACTGCCCTAGATCGCAAGAGTTGTCGAGGAAACTTTCAGCGACGGCTGTCGAGCAGGTGCCTCGGGAGTGGCACGGAACGCCGCCGGTAGGCTCGCGCCCCATGATGTCGATCGACGGGCTGGGCGAGAAGTGGGACACGCTGTTCGGCGCGCAGCCGGACCCGCCCCCGCTGCTGGTATTGATCACCGCCGCCGCCGTCGCGCTGGTGGTGGTGTCCACCCGACTGCCGTGGCGGATCGCCCGCAACGCCATCACCATCGCCCACGAGGGCGGGCACGCGCTCGTCGCCCTGCTCACCGGCCGCAAGCTGCGCGGCATCCGGCTGCACTCGGACACGTCGGGGCTGACGCTCTCCGCCGGTCGACCCACCGGGCCGGGCATGATCCTGACCCTGCTCGCCGGCTACGTCGCCCCGCCGCTGGTCGGGTTGGCCGGCGCCTGGCTGCTCGGCGGTAACCGGATCACCCTGCTGCTCTGGGTGGCGGTGGCGCTGCTGCTCGCCATGCTCATCATGATCCGCAACGCCTTCGGCGTGGTGTCGCTGCTGGTCACCGGCGCGCTGGTGTTCGCCGTCTCCTGGTACGCCACCCCGCAGGTGCAGGCCGCGTTCGCGTACGCCGGGGTGTGGTTCCTGCTGCTCGGCGGGGTGCGTCCGGTGGTGGAGCTGCAACGGCTGCGCTCGCGTGGCCGGATGCCCGCCTCCGACGCGGACCAGCTCGCCGGGCTGACCCCGTTCCCGGCGTTCTTCTGGGTCATGGTCTTCGCCCTGGTCAACGTGGCCGCCCTGATCACGGGCGCCCTGCTGTTGGCGGGCCCGATCCTCACCAGCGCGGGCCTGACGATCTAGCCGCACCGGGCAGAATGGGGCCATGCGATATGTGATCATCGGGGCCGGCGCGGTTGGCGGAACGATCGGGGCGCGGCTGGCGGAGGCCGGCCGCGACGTGACAGTGGTGGCCCGCGGGGCGCACCTGGACGCGATCCGTGATCGGGGTCTGACCCTGCGGCAGCCAGACGGTGACATCACCGTCCGGCTCGACGCCGTGGACCGGCCCGGTGACCGTCCCCTGCCCGCCGACACGGTGCTGGTCCTCACCGTGAAGTCGCAGGACACCGCCGGGGCGTTGGCCGCCTGGGTGGACGCGCCGGTGGCCGGCGGCGGTACGGCGGGTGAGCGGTTGCCGCTGGTCACCGCGCAGAACGGGGTGGCGAACGAGCGGGCCGCGCTGCGGCTCTTCGCCGACGTGCACCCCGTCTGTGTCTGGTTGCCGGCCACCCACCTGCAACCGGGTGTGGTGGTGGCCAACGGGTACCCGCATCCGGGGATGCTCCACATCGGGCGGTACCCGGACGGCGCCGACGACACCGACCGGGCCGTCGCCGCCGACCTCACCGCCGCCGGCTTCGTCGCGCCGGTACGCGATGACGTGCTGCGCTGGAAGTACGGCAAGCTGCTCAGCAACCTCGGCAACGGCCTCCAGGCGCTGCTCGGGCAGGACATCCCCGACGCGCTGGCCGAGCGGGTACGCGCCGAGGGCGTCGCCGTACTCGCCGCCGCGGGCATCGCGCACACCTCCCCGCAGGAGGAGAAGGCCGAACGCGGCGACCTGGTCGGGCAGCGCCCGGTGGCTGGCGAGGCCCGTTCCGGCGGCTCCACCTGGCAGAGCCTGGCCCGGGGCACCGGCTCCACCGAGGTCGACCACCTCAACGGGGAGATCGTCCTGCTCGGCCGTCTGCACGGCGTACCGACGCCCGCGAACGCGGCCGTGCAGCGTGCGGTACGCCGGGCGGTCCGGGAGCGCATCGGTGCTGGCGCGTTTCCGCTCACCGAGTTGGAGAAGATGATCGCCTGACCGGGGCAACCGAGGACCCCGCCCGGCGCGTGTTCCCTGCGACCGACACGGGGAGGTAGCGGGTGCCGGACGTCGACGGGTTCGACGAGTTCTACCGGGGGAGCCGGCAACGGCTGCTCGGGTTCGTCTACGCCCTGACCGGCGATCGGGTCGAGGCGCAGGACGCCGTGCAGGAGGCGTACATCCGGGCGTGGCAGCGCTGGTCGACGGTCAGCCGGTACGACGACCCGGAGGCGTGGGTGCGGGTGGTGGCCAGCCGGGTCGCGGTCAGCCGGTGGCGCAGCCTGCGCAGTCGCGCCCGGGCGTACCTGCGGCACGGGGCCACCGAGACCGTTCCCGGGCCGGGCACCGACACGATCGAGGTGGTCGCCGCGCTGCGCCGGCTGCCCGAGGAGCAACGCACCGCCATCGCCCTGTACTACCTGATGGGCATGCCGGTCGCCGAGGTGGCCCGGGAGACCGAGGCGCCGGTCGGCACGGTCAAGGCCCGACTCTCCCGGGGGCGCGTAGCGCTCGCCGGCCTGCTCGCCGTCTCTGATCTGGAGGAGGCCACCGATGCGTGACGAACTGGCATTCGTCGAACGGATCCACCGCGAGTTGAGCGACGTGCGCTGGCCGGAGCCGCAGGAGATCCGTGCCCGGGCGCGGCGGCGCAGCCGGCGCACCATCGTGGCGGCGACTGTCGCGCTGACACTCGTGGGGGGCTCCGCCGCCGCGATGGCGGGAGGTGGCCGAGGGGCGGTGCCGGCTCCGGTCTCCGCGACCACACCGACGCCGGCGCGCGGTGAGATCGCCGACGACTCGCTGCTGCGGCCGACCGACCTGGCGCAGCCGGCTCAACGGGAACTCAGCCAGTCCGGGTTGGGGGAACCGATCCTCATCGACCACCTGCTGGGCTACTGCCGCGAAAGTCAGGGGATCACGCCGGTCTGGCAGACGTCCCGCTGGTCCCGGTCACAGACGCTGCTGCGCGAGCACCGGGTGGGAGCGGCCACCCTCGGCGGCGTGCTGCTCACCCAGGACCTTTACCGGGTGACGCCGGAGCTGGCGAGGTCGTTCCTCGCCGACCTGGACGGCATGGTGGCGCCCTGCGCCGAGTGGCGCGGCGTCGGACCGTACGAGTTGGCCGGGAAGGCAGGCGTGGGGGAGGCGGTGCACCGCTGGGCGGTGGTCGACCGGAACTTCGCGGGCGACGGGGCCTCGCTGGTGCGGCACACGGTGTCCCGGCCGGTGGACCGGGCAACCGGCGCGCCCCTCGCTGACGAACCGCAGTCGACAAGCACGGCGATCGTCCGGGTCGGTGATCTGATCGCCGTGCTCAGCGTCGGCCAGGGCGGTACCGAAGCCGACCTGCGCCGGATGGCGACGGTTGCCGCCGGGCGGATGTGCCTCGCCGCCAACCCGCCCTGCTGACCCCAACGGATCAGAGCGGGATGTTGCCGTGCTTCTTCGGCGGCAGGGTCTCCCGCTTGGTGCGCAGGACACGCAGCGCCCGGACGATCTGGGTGCGCGTCTCGTGCGGCGGGATCACCGAGTCGATGTACCCGCGCTCGGCGGCCACGTACGGGTTGGCCAGGGTGTCCTCGTACTCGGCGATCTTCTCGGCGCGGACCGCCGCCGGGTCCTCGGCGCCGGCCAGCTCCGAGCGGTAGAGGATGTTCACCGCGCCCTGCGCGCCCATCACGGCGATCTGCGCGGTGGGCCAGGCGAAGTTCAGGTCCGCGCCGAGGTGCTTGGAACCCATCACGTCGTACGCCCCGCCGTACGCCTTGCGGGTGATCACGGTGACCTTGGGGACGGTCGCCTCGGCGTACGCGTAGATGAGCTTGGCGCCCCGGCGGATGATGCCGTCCCACTCCTGGCCGGTGCCGGGCAGGAAGCCGGGCACGTCCACGAAGGTCAGTACCGGGATGTTGAACGCGTCACAGGTGCGGACGAACCGGGCGGCCTTCTCCGAGGCGGCGATGTCCAGGGTGCCGGCGAAGTGCATCGGCTGGTTGGCCACCACGCCTACCGGCCGCCCTTCGACCCGGCCGTAGCCGACCACGATGTTCTGCGCGTAGAGCGGCTGGACCTCCAGGAACTCCCCGTCGTCCAGGACGTGCTCGATGACCGTGTGGATGTCGTACGGCTGGTTGGCCGAGTCCGGGATCAGCGTGTCCAGTTCCCGGTCCTCGTCGCTGACCTCCAGGTCCGCGGGGGCCTCGAAGACGACGGGCTCGTCGAGGTTGTTCGACGGCAGGTACGACAGCAGGGCCTTGACGTAGTCGACCGCGTCGTCCTCATCGGTGGCGAGGTAGTGCGCGTTGCCGCTGCGCGTGTTGTGCGTGCGGGCCCCACCCAGCTCCTCCATGCCGACGTCCTCGCCGGTCACCGTCTTGATCACGTCCGGGCCGGTGATGAACATGTGCGAGGTCTGGTCGACCATCACGGTGAAGTCGGTGACCGCCGGGGAGTAGACCGCGCCGCCCGCGCAGGGACCCATGACCAGCGAGATCTGCGGGATGACGCCGGAGGCCCGCACGTTGCGGAAAAAGATCTCGCCGTAGAGGCCGAGCGAGACGACACCCTCCTGGATGCGGGCGCCGCCGGAGTCGTTGATGCCGACCACCGGGCAGCCGATCTTCATGGCGAGGTCCATGACCTTGACGATCTTCTCGCCGAAGACCTCGCCGAGCGAACCACCGAAGACCGTGAAGTCCTGGGCGAAGACGCAGACCTGCCGGCCGTCGACAGTGCCGTAGCCGGTGACGACGCCGTCGCCGTACGGGCGGTTCTTCTCCAGGCCGAACGCCGTGGACCGGTGCCGGGCCAGTTCGTCGAGTTCGACGAAGGAGCCCTCGTCGAGCAGCATCTCGATCCGCTCGCGGGCGGTCTTCTTGCCCCGGGCGTGCTGCTTCTCGACCGCGCGCGCCGATCCGGCGTGCACCGCCTCGTCGACCCGGCGCTCCAGGTCCGCCAGCTTGCCCGCGGTGCTGTGGATGTTGGTCCCGGTCTCGGTAGTCACCCAGGGAATATAACGATGGTTCAGGTCGACGCGGCTGTGCAGTACGCCTCAATGCCTCCCCGGGCGTCGCCGTAGGCTGACGGGATGCCGGGCTCCCCGTACACCGATCTGGACCGCCCGCCGCTGTCGGCGGCCCGGCTGCGGCGCGCGCTGGTCGCGCCGAACGGGCCATGGGCTCGGCTGGAGCTGCACGCCGAGACCGGCTCCACCAACGCGGACGTGGCCGCGGCCGCCGCGGCCGGTGAGCCGGAGGGCCTGGTCGTCGTCGCCGAACGGCAGACCGCCGGGCGTGGCCGGCGCGGCCGGGTCTGGCAGTCGCCGCCGCGTGCGGGCATCGCGACGAGCGTGCTGCTGCGGCCCGGCGAGGCCGTTCCGGACCGCGGCTGGCCGGCGGCGCCACCCACGGGGTACGGGTGGCTGCCGCTGCTCGCCGGTGTCGCGCTGGTCGAGGCGGTGGCCCGGCTGGCCGAGCTGGACGCCAGCCTGAAGTGGCCCAACGACCTGCTGATCGGCGACGCGAAGTGCGCCGGAGTGCTAGCCGAGGCGGTGCCCGGCCGCTCGCCGGCACAGCCGCCGGCCATCGTGCTCGGCGTCGGGCTCAACGTGACCCTGTGCGCCGACGAGTTGCCGGTGAACCCGACCGGGCTGCCGGCCACCTCGCTGCAACTGGCCGGCGCGGCGGCCACCGACCGTGATCCGCTGCTGCGGGCGCTGCTGCGCTCGGTCGCCGACTGGTACGACCGCTGGCGCTCGGCGGGCGGCGACGCGGTGGCCAGCGGCCTGCGCGACGCCTACCTGGCGGTCTGCGCGACTGTCGGCCGTGAGGTGCGCGTCCTGCTGCCCAACGGCGAGGCGCTGACCGGCACCGCCACCGGAGTGGACCCGGACGGTCAACTGCTGCTGACAACCGCGACCGGCGACCGCACCCTGGCCGCCGGCGACGTCCTCCACCTGCGCTGATCTCCACCCGGTAGTGGGGCCGCGTGGCGGATGTTGTGGTGGGGCTTGGGGGGTTTACCGTCTGCGCGTCGAGAAAATGGCGTTGGAGGTTGTCGTGGCGTTTCCCGAAGACGTGCTCACCAAGGACGAGCACGTCGTGCTGCACCTGCATCCGCACTGGAAGGCGCTGATCCGGCCGATCGTGGTGCTGGTGCTGGCCATCGCGGCGGTCGTGGTCGGCGTGCTCCTTCTGCCCGAGAGCAGCGGGGGGTCGATCGCGCTGGCCGTGATCGGGGTGATCGCCCTGGTCGCGGTGCTCTGGCTCGGTCTGTGGCCGTTCCTGGTCTGGCGTACCACCCACTACCTGTTCACCAACGAGCGCGTGCTGCTCCAGCAGGGCGTCTTCTCCCGGGACCGGCGGGACCTGCCGCTCACCCGCATCAACGACCACTCGATGAACCAGCACTTCCTCGAGCGGCTGCTCGGCTGCGGCACGCTCACCATCGAGTCGGCCGGCGAACGCGGCCAGTCGGTGCTGGCCGACGTGCCGGGTGTCAGCCGGGTGCAGACCACCCTGTACGAGCTGGTCGAGGCACAGCACGACAAGCACTCGCTGGGCGACGGGGAGATGCGCGACATCCTCGCCGACATGCGCGAGGGCAAGCCGTTGCGCGACACCACGACCTGATCCCGAACGGCTGAGATCGTTCCGGCGTACGCGCCGGGGTGGTCTCAGCCGGTCGGTCCGGTCCTGGTCGGCTCGGTCCTGGTCGCGCTGGTCTCGGTCTGGTCGGGCTCGGTCTGGTCGGGCTCTGCCGCGTCCGCCTCGGTCGGGTCTGCCTCGGTCGGGCGCAGGGCGAACCAGCCACGGAACCGGGTCCGCAGCACCTCCTGCTGGGGCCGGCCATCCGGGCCGAGGCGGAGCATGGTGCCGGTGAGGGTGGCCGTACCGAGCCCGGGGCGGGCGGTCGACGGTCGCGCGCCCATCACGTCGACCCGTACGGCGAGCCGGTCCCCGGCGCGCACCGGGGCGAGCCAGCGCAGCTCCTCCAGGCCGGGGGAGGCGTCCGCCGCCGCCCGGGACAGCAGATGGTCGACGTACGCCCGCATGAAGAGGCTGACCGTGTAGAAGCCACTGGCGATCACGCCACCGTGCCGGCTGGCGGCGGCCAGCTCCTGGTCGACGTGGTACCACTGCGGGTCGAAGCGGCGGGCGAAGGCGACCATCTCGTCGCCGTCCACGGTGACCACGCCGAGATCGACGGTGAGCCCCGGGACGAGATCCTC
This sequence comes from Micromonospora orduensis, assembly GCF_006228125.1. Classification (GTDB taxonomy): domain Bacteria; phylum Actinomycetota; class Actinomycetes; order Mycobacteriales; family Micromonosporaceae; genus Micromonospora; species Micromonospora orduensis. The sequence goes on from NZ_VDFY01000157.1 coordinate 59,909, forward strand.
GAAGAACAGTTCGGCGGGAGCTCCGGTGCCGGACCGGGCGGCGGGTGTCGTCACCGGCGGGGTGAGCGGCGCGTGCCGGCGTGCAGTTCGGCGGCGAGCGCCGCGTCCAGGTCGGCGGTGAGACCGGCGGTAAGCGGCGTGGGCCGGCCCTGAACGGGTGTGGCGCTCGGGTCCGGACGGTCGCTCGCCTGTGCCTCCTCCAGCTCGGTGACGGACTCGGCGAGTTCGGCAACCGGGTCCATGCCGGCCATCGTGTCCCATTCGTCGCGAGGGATGTCGTGCCAGGTGGGCTCGGTCCTGGTCTCCGCCTCGGCCGTTACGACAGGCTGGAAGACGAACGTCCGGTAGGACCAGAACCGGAACAGCGTGGCCAGCAGAACACCGGCGGTCTTCGCCACGTTCAGGGCGAGGAGCCCGTGGACGCCGAGCCCGTACTTGGCCGCCGCCACGGCCCCGAGTTCGATCAGCAGACCGGCGCCGTTGAACAGGAAGAACAGGACGTACTCCCGGCGAAGTGCCGATTTCGGGCGATCCCGGTACGTCCAGTGGCGATTCATCAGATATGACGTGATCGTGGCGACAAGGGTCGCGATCACGGTCGCCTTCAACTGACCGTTGACGAAAACGGTAAGTGCAAGGACATTGAACACCGCGTAATTGATGACGGTGTTGATGCCGCCGACGATGCCGAACTTGAGCGCCTCGTGGATGAACTTCTGCCAGCGCTCAGGCAGCAGACGGACAAGACGCATGCGAAACACCTTAGGGCAGTCGGAGAGGCCGGCGATCACCGGCTGGACGAGAGTGGGCGGCAGGTCACGCCCCGTGATCACGGTCGTGCTCGACCTGCGGAACGGTCCGGGTTCCCGCCTCGACGAAGACGAACCGCCGGTAGGACCAGAATCGGAACAGCGTGCCGAGGCCCGTGCCGACGACGAAGCTGGCGATGTTGTCGGCCAGCGGCGTCTGGAAAACGGCCGGCCAGATGCTGCCCAGCCCGTACCGGCTGATCGCGAGGCAGGCCACCGCGATGCCGAGACCGACTGCGTTGAAGAAGAAGAACAGCGCGTACTCCCGGGCGGGGTTGCTGCGCTGGCGGTGCCGCCACGTCCAGAACCGGTTCCCGACGAAGGCGACGGTGGCCGCGATCACGGTGGAGATCGTCTTCGCGGTCACCTGCTCGACCCCGCGCACGGTGGTCAGGTAGTTGAACAGCGCGAAGTCGAGGAGGAAGGCGACCCCGCCCACCGTGGCGAATTTGCTCAACTCGCGAAAGAGGTGACCGAAGCGGTCGAGCAGCGCCCGAAGCGGACCCCGTCGGGTCTGCCGGGGGCCCGGTTGCTCCCCGGTCATCGTGGCGGCCACGGGCCGAGCCTACCGGCTGGTGACCAGTCGGCGGGGGAGCAACGACGAGTAGGCGTCGACGCTCGTGCCGGCCGGTCACCGGGTGCGCCTCCGCTGCACACAGCGTAACCAAATGGGAGGACTGACCCGCCTCCGAACGGGAATCCACGGATCGGTCGGCGGGGCAGGTCCACGACCGACCGCACCTCACATCGGCCGGGGTGCACAACAAGATTTGCGTGAAACTGCGCGGGAAAGCGGGTATCAGCTCGTGATGCCGCAGCGTGGCCGTACCTTGTGCAGTTCTTCACAACCAGTCCCACTGACTCGGAAGGCTGCCCGGTTTACGCTGAGCCCAATCCCAGGTTTCCACGAAGCGACGCATCGCGCCGCTGAGACTCGTGCATCCCATAGATCGGTCAGCGTCGACCACAAGGAGATGTGTCATGGTTGCTCCGGCTGTTGTGCGGGGTATCGATCAGGCCCCGACGTCCCATCCGAAACTGCTCGCCTGGGTCCGTGAGGTCGCAGAACTGACCACCCCCGACCGGGTCGTGTGGGTGGACGGGTCCGACGAGGAGTGGCGTCGCCTCACCGATGAACTGGTCGAGGCCGGCACGCTGATCCGTTTGAACCCGGAGAAGAAGCCCAACTCGTTCTACGCGCGCACCGACCCGACGGATGTCGCCCGGGTCGAGGAGCGCACCTTCATCTGCTCCGTCGACGAGGCGGACGCCGGCCCCACCAACAACTGGATGGCGCCGGCCGAGATGAAGCGGACGATGACCGAGTTGTACCGCGGCTCGATGCGGGGCCGCACGATGTACGTCATCCCGTTCGTGATGGGTCCGGTCGAGGCCGAGAGCCCGATGTTCGGCGTCGAGATCACCGACAGCCCGTACGTGGTCGCGTCCATGCGCATCATGACCCGGATGGGCGCGAAGGTCCTCGAGGCGATGGGGAACGACGCGGACTTCGTGCACGCGTTGCACTCGATCGGCGCGCCGCTCGCCCCCGGTCAGCAGGACGTGGCGTGGCCGTGCAACGAGACCAAGTACATCTCGCACTTCCCGGAGACCCGGGAGATCTGGTCGTACGGCTCGGGTTACGGCGGTAACTCGCTGCTCGGCAAGAAGTGCTACTCGCTGCGGATCGCCAGCGTCATGGGGCGGGACGAGGGTTGGCTCGCCGAGCACATGCTGATCCTCAAGATCACCTCGCCGGAGGGCAGGGTCCACCACATCGCCGGCGCCTTCCCCTCGGCGTGCGGCAAGACCAACCTGGCCATGGTGGAGCCCACCATTCCGGGCTGGAAGGTCGAGACCATCGGCGACGACATCGCCTGGATGCGGTTCGGCCCGGACGGCCGGCTCTACGCGGTCAACCCGGAGTACGGCCTGTTCGGCGTCGCGCCCGGCACCGACTGGAAGACCAACGCCAACGCCATGCGGACGCTGGACCGGGGCAACTCGGTCTTCACAAACGTCGGCCTCACCGACGACGGCGACGTCTGGTGGGAGGGCATGGGTGAGCCGCCGGCGCACCTGATCGACTGGAAGGGCAACGACTGGACTCCGGAGAGCGAGGGCCTGTCCTCGCACGCCAACAGCCGGTTCTGCACCCCGATCACGCAGTGCCCGATCCTCGCCGACGAGTACTTCGACCCGAACGGCGTGCCGATCGACGCGATCCTCTTCGGTGGTCGCCGCAAGGACACCATCCCGCTGGTGACCGAGGCCCGTGACTGGGTGCACGGCGTCTACATGGGTGCGACGCTCTCGTCGGAGACGACGGCCGCCGCGTCCGGTGCGGTCGGCGTGGTCCGCCGGGACCCGATGGCGATGCTCCCGTTCATCGGCTACCACGCGGGCGACTACTTCCGGCACTGGATCGAGATGGGCAAGGGCGCCGACGGCGACGAGGCGAAACTGCCGAAGATCTACTACGTCAACTGGTTCCGCAAGGACCCGGAGGGCTCGTTCCTCTGGCCTGGCTTCGGGGAGAACGCCCGGGTGCTCAAGTGGATCGTCGAGCGGATCGAGGGCAAGGCCGACGCGGTGGAGACCGCGGTGGGCATGGTCCCGGCACCCGACGCGCTGGACGTCGAGGGCCTGGACATGACTCCGGAGGACGTCCGGATCGCGCTCAAGGTCGACCCGGACGAGTGGCGCAACGAGCTGCCGATGATCACCGAGTGGTTCGAGAAGTTCGGTGACAAGCTGCCCGGCGTGCTGTGGGCCGAGTTGGACGCGCTGCGCGCCCGGCTGGACGCCGCGCAGCCGCAGCGGTAGGTGTGAACGAGGCCCTTCGCGGGCATCACCTGATCCCATGAGGACGGCCGCCGAGACCGAGGTCCGGCGGCCGTCCGCCGTCCGGGTGCTCACCTTCCTGCTCGCGACGACCGCGGCGGCCACCGTCGTGGTCGAGCTGCTCAACTGGTGGTACGCCCCAGAGCAGGGCTTCGGGCTGGCCGTACGCACCGGCTGGGCGATGCTGCGCTCGTTCGGCTTCCTGCTGCTCATCGGGCACGTCCGTCGGGGCCGTACGGTGGCCCGCCCGTTCGGGTTGATCCTCGCGGTCACCACGATCTTCGCGGTCGGCCGGCTGATCGTGCCCCGGCAGGGGGTGCCACCGCTGCCCGGGCTGCTCGGCTTCGGCGTCCTCACCGCGCTCTGCGTGGCGGTGGTGTGGCTGCTCTACCGCTCGTCGGCGCTGGCCGGGCACCTGGTCCGACATCGGCCGAGGCTGGTCATCGACCGGGACGGCATCTCCTGGCGGGAGACCCCGCCGCGCCGACCGCAGGCCAGCGCCTGGCTGCTGACCAGCCGGGTGGCGGCGTTCACCTACAGCCCGCTGATGCTGGTGCCGGCGCTGGTGGCCGGCGGCTCCATCCTGGACGGCCGGCTCAGCGCCGTACCGGCCGTGCTGTTCTGGTTCGGCGCCGGTATCGCCGCCAGCTACGCGGTGCTGTTCTGCACCGCGTTCCTGATGCGCGGCAAGGACTGGGCACGCGGCCTGCTGGTCGCCGTCACCCTGGTCGTGCTCGCGGTGGACCTGCCTCTGTGCTGGTGGCTGCTGGGGGTCGACGGTCTGGTCCGCGACGGAGGCCCCCTGGTCGCGGCGGCAGGGCTGACCCTGTACGGCCTGCGCCGCGCCGCCCACGCGCCCGACGCCGCCCAACCTGAACCCCAACCCTGATCGCGGCGGGGCCCCGCACCGACGCCGCTGGGTGCCGACCCGGCGGCCGACCACGCCCAGCCCCTGCCCAGTCCCTGCCTAGCCCCTGCCCAGCCCCTCCTTTGCTCTGCACCCCGATAGGCGACGGTCGCGGACGGTAACTGTCGCACCCGTGGGTGCAGAGCAAAGGGGGTGGGTGAGACGGGCCGGCCCGGTGCGGGAGCGGTCTTCGCGGGCGGTCAGGGGGCAGGATGACGGGTGGCATCGGTCACAGCGGTCGGCGTCCGGGCGGCTGCGGAGATTGCCCGGCCTGGCCGGCCGCAATGCCGACCGGGTCGCCCGGCGGGAGCGGCCGCGCCGCGTCGGACTGGAGGGAGGCGTGTGGTGGGCGACGAGTTCGACGTGGTGGTGGTGGGGGCGGGCCCGGCCGGAGCGGCCGCCGCGCTGACGGCCCGGCGAGCCGGAGCAAGTGTGCTGCTGCTGGACCGGGCCGAATTTCCCCGGGACAAGGCGTGCGGCGACGGGATCGCGGCGCATTCGGTAGATGTGCTCGCCGAGCTGGGGGTGCCCGAGGCCGTCGCGGGTTACGCCCCGCTGCCCGCGCTGCGCATGGTCGCCCCGGGTGGCGGGTCGGTGGCCCGGGCGTTGCCCCGACCGGCGTACACCGTGCCCCGGGAGGTCTTCGACGCGCGGCTGGTGGCGGCGGCGGTGGCCGCCGGGGCGCAACTGCGGCGGCACACCGTACGCCGGGTCGAGCCGCGCGCCGACCGGGTGGTGCTCGACGGGGCCGTGTCCGGTCGGGTGGTGGTGGGCGCGGACGGCGCCGGGTCGGTGGTGCGTCGGGCGCTCGGCCATCCGGTGAACCCGGACCGGCACCTCGCGCTGGCCATCCGCGGGTACGCTCCGGCGCTGCCCGGGCCACCCGAGCAGCTCATCGTCACCTCGAAGGCGCGCTGGCCGGCGTACGCCTGGTCGTTCCCGATCGGCGACGGGCGGGCGAACGTCGGGTACGGGGAGGTGCTGCGTGGCGAGCCGCTGAGCCGCGGCTACCTGCTGGACCGGTTGGTGGCTCTGCTGCCCGGCACCGACCTGGACCTTGTGACGGCGCTGCGTGCCCACCATCTGCCGCTGTCCACCCACCGACCCGCACCGGGGCAGGGTCGCACCCTGCTGGCCGGCGACGCGCTGTCGTTGATCAATCCGTTCACCGGCGAGGGCATCTTCTACGCGCTGCTCTCCGGTGCGCTGGCCGGTTCGGCGGCCGCCCGTGCGCCCGAGACCGCCGCCCGCCGCTACGCACACGGGCTGCGCCGCCGCCTCGGCACCCATCTGCGGCACAGCTCGGTGGCGGCGTGGTTGGCGCGGCGTCGGCGGGTGGTCGACGCGGCGGTGCGGGCGGCCTGTCGGGACGACCGGGTCTTCGACGACGTGGTCGAGTTGGGGCTGGGTGACGGGCGGCTCACCGCTCGTACCCTGGCCATGATCGGCGCCGGTCTGCCCGGCGGTGATCGGGCTCCGAGGCGGTGATCCGGCTAACGGGTCGCTACGCTGCTAGGTGATGACGCTGCGGAACCTTATCTACTCCGTGTACGAGCGCCGGCTCACGGCGAAGCTCGCGGGTAAGCCGGTGCCCCGGCACGTTGGGGTGATGTGCGACGGCAACCGTCGGTGGGCGAGGGAGATGGGCTTCGTCGACCCGAACGACGGGCACCGGGTCGGCGCGGCGAAGATCAAGCATGTCCTCGGCTGGTGCGACCAGGCCGGCATCGGGCACGTGACCCTCTACCTGCTGGCCACCGACAACCTGCGCCGCCCGGCCAGCGAACTGGATCCGCTGCTGAAGATCATCGAGGATCTGGTGGTGGAGCTGGCCGAGGAGGGCAACCCCTGGCGGCTGCGCATCGTCGGGGCGCTCGACCTGCTGCCGGCGCAGACCGCGACGGCGCTCAAGGGCGCCGAGGAGCGCACCCGCGACCGCAGCGGCGGCGCGGAGGTCAACATCGCGGTCGGCTACGGCGGCCGGCGGGAGATCACCGACGCGGTCCGCTCGCTCCTGCTGGAACACGCGGCCGCCGGCGGCACCATCGAGGAACTGGCCGAGGTGCTCGACGTCGAGCACATCTCCGAGCACCTCTACACGCGCGGCCAGCCCGACCCCGACCTGGTCATCCGCACCAGTGGCGAGCAGCGGCTGTCCGGGTTCATGCTGTGGCAGTCCGCGCACTCGGAGTTCTACTTCTGCGAACTCAACTGGCCGGATTTCCGGCATATCGACTTCCTGCGCGCCCTGCGCTCGTACGCCACGCGCCAGCGCCGCTACGGCGCCTGACCCGGGCCCGCCGGGGACCCGGTCAGGGCAGGTGGGTGAGCGCCTCGGTGAGGAAGTCACCCAGGGCGTCCGGGGACTCGATGGTCAGGTCGGCGGCGTTGGCCACCTCGTGACCGGTCTCCGGGTTGGCGACCGCCACGCAGACACCGAAGAAGTCCGGGTCGGCGGCGGCCCGGGCGCGCAGCGCGGCGAACGCCTTGATGTCCGAGACGTCGTCACCGAAATACCACGCGCCTGTGGCGTCCCGGATGACCTCGCCGATCACCATGCCCTTGTCCCGGTCGACGGGGGGCTTGAGCTCCAGCACCATCCGCCCGGCCTGCACCCGGAGCCCCAGCCGGTCAGCCTGCGCCTGCCCCCACTGCTGCACCGTCGAGCCGAGCTGCGGCGCCGTACGCCAGTGCAGCGCCACGGAGAGCCGCTTGAACTCGACGAGCGTGCCGGGCGGCAGCTCCGCGCGGGCCAGGTCGGCCAGCTCCGCCATCGTCGGCACCCAGGGCAGCGCGGCGGGCTCGGTGACGATCTCGCCATCGGAGTGGCTGTGCTCCAGGCCGTAGAGGCCGTAGAGGTCCACGCCGGTCAGCCCGCCGAGGCGTTCCCGGAGGAACTCGACAGGTCGGGCGGAGACGATCGCGACCCGTTGCACGACCGGCGCCAGCGCCTCGATCGCGGCCAACGCCCGGGGAGCGGGGCGTACCGCGGTCGGGTCGTCGTCGACGGGCGCGAGTGTCCCGTCGAAGTCGAAGAAGAGGACCGTCCCGGCGGCCCGACCGGCGGTGGTTCGCCAGGCCTGGTCGGCGTTCAACGGGGTCCTCGGCTGCTGATTGCCCAGATTCAACGGCGGCACGCGCGTCAGCGTACCCCGGCGCCCGGGGCTCATTCCTGGCCGAGCGGACCCACTCGGCGGCGCTCGGTCAGCGTTCGGCGGCTCCCCGACCGCGGCGTCCGAACGGCACCACCGCCGCGTCCTGGCCGTGGCTCAACAGGTAGCCCTCCACGAACCCGGTGTTGCGGTCCCCGGTGTGGCTCTCGATCTCGTTGAGGCGTGCCACCAGGAACTCGGTGAGGGCGCTGATCCGGTCGTTGAGGCGCTCGTGCAGCTCGGCGACGACGGCCAGGATGACCGCGGTGCCGGCGCTGATGAGCACGAGAAGGTTGACGAGCAGCGGAAGCTGCCCGCCGTTGACCACGAGGGTCACGACGTTGCCGGTCGCCCACAATGTCATCGACACCGTGGCGACCACGACTGCCAACCACTTCAGGGTCATGGACAGACCCCTCCTTCTGTCCCGCAGGGCTGGGTTCGGCCTTGTCCCGTCCCCCCGCCGACGACGAGCCCAAGCAGTACGAATAGGGACGCTAGCGTGCCCGTTCCGGCCCCGGAGCGAAACGAATGAACCTGACCAGGCGTTCTTTCGCCATCTGAGGAACTAGCCTGCTTGATTGCCCCTTTTTCGGACATCGACCGGCAACGTTGGGCGATATGCGAGGTACCTGATGATCTCGCGGATGTGGAACTTCTCCGCGTCCGACACGTCCGGGTCGATGAGCCGGCGCAGCAGCGCCTCCACGTCGGGGTCCATCGGAGGGGCGGGTTGGGCGGCGCGCGGGCCGTTCGCGGCGCGGTCCCAGCCGAGCGCGGCGAAGGCGGCGGCCGGGTTGAGCCCCAGACCCTCGCAGAAGGCGACCACCCGTTCGGCCTCCGGGTCGCTGGCCCAGTCGCCCCGGACCCACCGGTTGATGGTCTGCCGGGACACGCCGGTGCGCCGCGACACCTCGGTGCCGCTCCAGGCCCGGGTCGCCCGCGCCTCGTCCAGGGCGCGGCGAACGAAGGTGGCGAAGGCGATCTTCCGCGCATTGGCCGTCTCGGTCACCCCGTGACCGTACGGCGAGGCATCGGCGGACGTGCGTCCGGGCGCGCCTCTGTCACGCGAACGTGACAGGCCTCTCGGATTTCCGGTAAACGATCCAGTGCCACTCTTGAGGGGTCTCACCCGGGCAGAATAGATGCCCGTAGTGGTGAAGGTAAACGGACGAAAAGCTGATACTGTCACGCTCATGGGACAACCTACGGTGTGTCACGTGCATGAGACGACTGGTGCTCACATGCGTCACGCCCCCGGTTCCGAGGGGGCGTGGTGACCGAGCTCGCCACCCGAGCCCAGGCCTTCGGGCTGATCGCCGAGGGGGTCGCCGCAGGGCTGACCGCCCCATGGCGCCTCTACCTCGCCCGAGGCTGCCGCTATCTGTCATTGAGTGTCGGCGACCGCACCGAGTGGAACGCCTGGCGTACCCATCTCGGCTGTCCGGAGCTGAGCGTCCGCGTGTACGACGCCGGCGGCGAGATCCGCCGGTCCTCGGTCGCCGAGGTCGTGCTGGACGGCTGCCGGATCAGCGTCGAGCTGGTCGAGGAGGTCAGCACCGACGACCTGGACCGGCTGCTCATCGCGGACCCCACCACCATCGAGCCGGAGGAGCGATGATCCGGCGACCGGGCCGGGCCGGAGCCGCCCGATGAGCCCTTTCCTCGCGGTCTTCCTCGTCCTGGTGCTCGGTGCCACCAGCTACGCGGCCGGACGGCTGCACGGTCAGCTCAGCTACCGCATCGGCTACCGCTTCGGTTACCGGCAGGGCTACTTCGACGGCGACCGGGGGGCCTGGAACCGGCGGCGGCGCGACGCCCAGGCGGCGATCGCCTCCGCCCTGTCGGTGTCCCCGGCCGGTGTCGTGCGCTCGGCCGGCACGGTCGCCCGTCCCGGCACCACCTACACCGGCTCGTCGTTCACCGCGCCGGCCGCCCCGATCACCGGGCGGCACCCGACCGGCACGCTCGTTCGACGGACCGGCTGAGCCGGCCGGCGGGCCGCCACGAGCGCGGTCCCGTCGACCGGCGCCACGATCGCGGTGCGTCGTCCGCGGCGGACACGCACCGTCGGGGTCACGTCAGACCGGTGACGGTGACCCCACCGGCCGGGATGCGCGCAGGGGGCATGCATCCCGGCCGGATCCGCCGCGCCCGGCTCGCGCCGTGGCCGGTGGACGACCCGGCGTTCACACGGCCGTCTCCGGAGATCCACGATCGCCCTCTAGCCGCGACGGTCCGGCGCGGCTAGCGTCTAGGCATGGCACGGGGTTCTCCCGAGCCAGCCGGTCCGCCCGGATCTGCGACCTCGCACACGGGGTTCCGCATCCGACCCCGTGTCCCCGGGCACCGGAGGAGGCGGAACACGGGTGGCGGGTGCCCATCCGTCGGAGCAGGCCTGTGACGACTCGCCGTACCACCGCCGGTGCCGATCAGACCCCGGCCGCGACTGCCACGACCCGCCGCGCCACCAGGAGCCGCCGTACGGCGGCGACCGCGCCGGCCGACCCCAAGGAGCCGCGACCAGCGGGCCAGGCGTTCGTCCTGGACACGTCCGTGCTGCTCTCCGACCCGGCGGCGTTCCACCGGTTCGCCGAGCACGAGGTGGTGCTGCCGCTGGTGGTCATCACCGAGTTGGAGGGCAAGCGGCACCATCCGGAGCTGGGCTGGTTCGCCCGGCAGTCGCTGCGCATGCTCGACGAGTTGCGCGTCCGGCACGGCCGACTGGACACGCCGGTGCCCGCCAACGACGCCGGCGGCACCCTGCGGGTGGAGCTGAACCACACCGACGACGGGGTGCTGCCACCCGGCTTCCGGACCGAGAGCAACGACGCCCGGATCCTCTCCGTGGCGCTCAACCTCGCCGCGGAGGGGCGGGAGGTCACGCTCGTCAGCAAGGACATGCCGCTGCGGGTCAAGGCCGCCTCGGTGGGCCTGCGGGCCGACGAGTACCGGCACGGCCAGGCCAGCGACCCGACCTGGACGGGCATGTCCGAGCTGGAGCTGGGTGAGGAGCAGATCTCTTCGCTGTACGCGGGGGAGACGCTCGACGTGGACGAGGCGGCCGGGCTGCCGTGCCACACCGGCCTGGTGCTGCACTCGACGCGCGGCTCCGCGCTCGGGCGTGTGCTGCCGGACAAGTCGGTCCGCCTGGTCCGGGGGGATCGGGAGGCGTTCGGGCTGCACGGCCGGTCGGCCGAGCAGCGGGTCGCCCTGGACCTGCTGCTCGACGAGTCGATCGGGATCGTCTCGCTGGGCGGGCGGGCCGGTACGGGCAAGTCCGCGTTGGCGCTCTGCGCCGGCCTGGAGGCGGTGATGGAGCGTCGCCGGCACAAGAAGGTGATCGTGTTCCGCCCGCTGTACGCCGTCGGTGGCCAGGAGCTGGGCTACCTGCCGGGTTCGGAGTCGGAGAAGATGTCGCCGTGGGCCCAGGCGGTCTTCGACACGCTCGGGGCGGTGGTGCACGAGAACGTGCTGGAGGAGGTCACCTCGCGGGGCATCCTGGAGGTGCTGCCGCTGACCCACATCCGGGGGCGCAGCCTGCACGACGCCTTCGTGATCGTGGACGAGGCCCAGTCGCTGGAGCGGGGGGTCCTGCTGACCGTGCTGTCCCGGATCGGGCAGGGCTCCCGGGTCGTGCTCACGCACGACGTGGCCCAGCGGGACAACCTGCGGGTGGGGCGGCACGACGGGGTGACAGCCGTGATCGAGGCGCTCAAGGGTCATCCGCTCTTCGCCCACGTCACGCTCAGCCGTTCGGAGCGGTCGCCGATCGCCGCGATGGTGACGGATCTTCTGGAGGACATCCCGCTGTGACGGTGGTTTTGTAGGGGTTTATCCACATTTTACGTGTGGTGCAGATCACAAAGCGTGCGGTCCGTTTCCCATCGGCCTCACTGTGCGCGATGGTGTCCCACGAGCGCCCACGCACCACGAGCATCGTTGACGATCGTTCGTCCCGGGACGGACGGCATAGGCGAAGGTAGGTGCGTCGGCGCGACCGGCAACCGGTCGGGGCGCTCGCGGCACGGTCGACGGCCAGATGTGGCCGGGCGCCGCGCCGCGTCCTTGCCCCCGACGAAGGGACCGCTTCGTGAGTCGGCTGTGGAGCCGGTTGGGTGCCCGTACGGCCGCTGTCGCGCTGCTCTCCGTGGGCGTCGCCGGTGGCTTCTACCTGGGCGAAGACCGAGAAACCCAGCAACAGGGCCTGACCGAGCAGGTCAGCCTCGAAGTCGACCGGGCCGACCTCGCGTACCAGCGCGAGCGGCACGCCGCCCACCAGGTGCAGTTCGCCAAGCAGCGGGCCGCCGAGTACCAGGCCAAGCTGCGGGCGGCGCAGGCTGCCAAGGAGGCCGCCGAGCGGGCCCGCAAGGCCGAGGCCGCCGCGGCGTCCCGCAAGCGCGAGCGCGACGCGGCCAACGCGGCCGCCAAACCGTACGACGGGCCGATCCCCGCGTCCTGCGCGGAGTACAGCGGCAACCGCAAGACCGGTTGCGCGCTGATGATCGACGCGGGCTTCGGCATCGCCGAGTTCCCGTGCCTGGAGAAGCTCTGGACCAAGGAGAGCGGCTGGAACCACAAGGCCAGCAACTCCTCCTCCGGGGCGTACGGCATCCCCCAGTCGCTGCCGGGCAGCAAGATGGGCTCGGTCGCGGACGACTGGCGTACCAACCCGGCCACCCAGATCAAGTGGGGGCTGGGCTACATCAAGGGCAGGTACAAGACGCCCTGTGGCGCCTGGAACTACTTCCAGAACAACGGCCACTACTGACGTCATCGACGGCGGGGCGGGTGGCGACCACCCGCCCCGCCGTCGCGCGTACACCCGGTGGGCGGACGGGACGCGAGTGGCGGCGGACCCTTTTTGCTGATAGCAGTTGGGGGGTGAGCCTGCACCCGCCAAGCGGCGACCCCTTCCGGTTCGGCACCGAGGCGTTCTACGCCGCGCTCGGCCGGGCCTTTGTCGCCATGTGCGCGGTGGTCCCGTTCCTCTTCCTCATCGAGGCCGTCGACCAGGGGCTCGCGTTCGGCCTCGACGCCACGGCCGGCATCATCCCGCACCGCATCGACGGCCTGGACGGGGTCTTCTTCTCCCCGTTCCTGCACCACGGCTTCGACCACCTGTACAGCAACAGCATCCCGCTGATTCTGCTCGGCACGTTCGTGCTGGCCGCCGGCGCCCGTCGATTCCTCTGGTCGACCCTGGTCATCATCCTGGTCAGCGGGCTCGGCGTCTGGTTCACCGGTTCGCCCAACTCGGTGGTGGTCGGCGCCAGCGGGGTGATCTTCGGTTACCTGGGCATCCTGCTCACCCGGGGCATCGTCGAGCGCAGCTGGTGGAACTTCGCGGTCTTCCTGCTGGTCGGCCTGCTCTACGGCTGGCAGCTCGTCGGCATCCTCCCCACCGACGAGCGGATCTCCTGGCAGGGCCACCTGTTCGGGCTGCTCGGCGGGGTGGTCGCCGCGATCCTGTTCCGTCGTCGCCGGCCCACCGTCGACGGGCCGGACTACTCCGGGTCCACGCTCAGCCTGCCCTGACCGGGCTCGTCGGCGCGCCTCTGGGACATGCTTGCCCGACCGCTGCCACCCGCCTACGGTCGAGATCAGCAAGCGTTGATCCGTGAGCGGAAAGCGACGGTACGCCATGCGTGAGGTCGACATCGCCGTGATCGGGGCCGGGCCGTCCGGCCTCTTCGCCGCGTACTACGCCGGGTTCCGGGGGTTGTCGGTGGCGGTGATCGACGCGCTGCCCGAGCCCGGCGGCCAGGTCACCGCCATGTATCCGGAGAAGCTGATCCTGGACGTGGCCGGGTTTCCCGCGGTCAAGGGCCGGGACCTGGTGGCGAACCTCGTCGCCCAGGCGGCGCCGTTCGGCCCGCAGTACCTGCTCGGCACCCGGGCCGAGAAACTCTCGTACGCCGACGAGCGGCCGGTGCTCGGCCTGGCCGGTGGTGAGCAGCTCGGCTGCGGCGCCGTGGTGGTCACCGGCGGGCTGGGCAGCTTCAGTCCTCGGCCCCTGCCCTGCGCCGACGCGGCGCCCGGCAGCGGCATCGTCTACTTCGTGACCGAGCCGGCCGAGCTGACCGACCGGGACGTGCTGATCGTCGGTGGCGGTGACTCCGCCTTCGACTGGGCGTTGGCTCTGCAACCGCTGGCCCGTTCGGTGACCCTCGTACACCGGCGGGAGAAGTTCCGGGCGCACGCCTCGACGGTCGCCCGGGTGCTGTCCCTGCCGGTCCGGGTGGTGGTCAACGCCGAGGTCACCAGGCTCTTCGGGGAGGGTGCGGTGACCGGGGCCGAGGTAACCGTGCGCGGTGGCGCGACCGAGACGTTGCCGGTCGACACAGTGGTCGCGGCGCTCGGTTTCACCGCCGACCTGGGCCCCCTCGCCGAGTGGGGGCTGCGGCTGGACCGTCGGCACATCCTGGTGGACAGCGCCATGGCCACCAACCTGCCCCGGGTCTTCGCGGCCGGCGACATCACCGAGTACCCGGGCAAGGTCCGGCTGATCGCCACCGGCTTCGGCGAGGCGGCGACGGCGGTCAACAACGCGGCAGTGGCCATCGACCCGAGCGCCCACCTCTTCCCGGGGCACTCCTCCGACGCCGGCTGACCGTCGGTATCGGACACTGACCGCTCCGTGTCCGGATCGAGACGGGCTGCCCGGAGCCTGGGGGGATGACGGATCCCGAGACACCGCACGACGGCGCGCCGACGACGTTGTCCTGGCTCTGCCACCCCACCACCCTGCTCGCGTTGGCCCTGCTGCTGGTCAACGACCACGTGCTGAAGCATGCCTTCCCGGGCCCGTTGACCGGCAAGCTGAGCGACGTCGCCGGCCTGGTGCTCGCCCCGCCGCTGGTCGCGGTGCTGCTGACCCTCCTGGTGCCGCGGTTGCCCGCCCGGGCCGCCGCGCTTGTCGCCCTGGCCTCGGTGGGCGCCGGGTTCGCGGTCGTCAAATCCAGCGGGTACGCCGCCGAACTGGCCTCGTCGGCCTGGACCGTGCTGGCCGGACCGTCGCTGGTCCGGGCCGACCGGACCGACCTGCTCACCCTGCCGGCGCTCGCCCTGGCCTGGTGGAGTTGGACGCGTTCGCGCCGACGGCCGGTGCGTCGCCGGACCGCCCGGACGGTCCGGCTGCTTGTGGTGCTGCCGCCCGCGGTGCTGGCGGTGGCCGCCACCAGCGCGGTCTACTACCCCTACGCCGTGGGCACCGCCCTGCTCGACGGTCAACCGGCGATCTCGACCGGCTCGGGATACAACAGCCGGGACTGGCCGACCCGGCCGGCCGACGGGTCGTGGTCGGTGAGCGAGAACCGGGGGATCACCTGGCGCCCCGCCACCGCGAGCGAGGAGCAGCGGCTGTCCGGCCAGGGCGCCGGGCAGCGGCAGGCGTGCGTGCCGGCCGAGCCGCAGCGGTGCTACCGCGCGGTCGAGGGTCACCTGCGGGTGGAACAGAGCGACGACGCGGGTACGACGTGGCGGGTGGCGTGGGAGGTGTCGGACGCGCGCCGCGAGGAGCTGGCCCGCCGCTCCTACAACCCGGGCGACGTCCGGCGGCACTTCGCCTCCCGCGACCTGATCATCTATCCCGCCGCTGGCGGAGGCCACGAGGTGCTGGTCGCCAACGGCCGGGACGGCATCCTGCACCGCGGGTCGGACGGCGCGTGGCAACGGAAGGGCTTCCTGGAGGGGCGGTTCTCGACGCAGGCCCGCTGGGAAGACCCGCCCCCGATGGACGGGGGCGGCCCCGGTGACCGCCAGACGGACCTGCTGCTCGCCGTGGCGCTCGCGCTGACCCTCGGCTGCACGGTCACCGTACTCGCCGGTCACCTGGCGATCCGCCGCGGTGAGGGTCCAGGCTGGTGGGGGTTCGCCGGCGGCCTGTCGATGCTGATCGCGGCGGCGGTGTTGACCGCGGTCTGGGACCGCGAGGACGACGGCCTCACGTTCATGGCCCTGACGGCTGTCACTCTGCCGATGGGCGTGCTGACAGCGGCGGCTCTGCTCGTCCGGGCCCGCTACCAGGGTGCATCGTCCCGGTGGATCGGGTGGGCGCTGACCGGGCTTCTGCTCACCGCGCTCCTGTCCGGGCTGCCGCTCGCCGGATGGCTGGTCGGCAACCCTCCGCAGAGCAGGATCGCGGTGGCGATCGCTCTACTGGCCACGGTGCCGGGCGTGTTGCTGGCCATCCGGATCTCCCGGCTGGTCGACCCGGCCCGCGCGTACGAACGCCGGTACCGGCCGCGCCCGCCGTACCCGCCTGATCCGAACGCGCCCTATGCGTACCCGCCCTATCCGCATCCGTCACACCCTCCGCGCTCACCGGCGGTGCCTGATCCGCCCTACCCGTCGCAGCTGCCACCGCGCTGACCGTGCGGCAGGCGGCCTGGTCAGCGGCGGGCGGGAGGCGCCAGCGCGGCGATCAGCACGGCCACCATCGTCAGCGCGGCGCCGAGCAGGGTGTTCGGCCCGGGATGCGAGGCGGCCGTGGGCAGCACCAGGTCCAGCAGGACCGCCCCGACTATCTGACCGGCGATGGTGGCCAGGCCGAGCAGCAGGACACCTGTGAAACGCACGATCGCGGCGGCGATGGCGATGAACACGATGCCGATCGGGCCGCCCAGGTAGAGCCACGGCTCGCTCGGCAGGTGGCCGGTCGGCCAGCCGCGTACGGCGATGTCGATCGCGAACGCGACGAGCAGGGTGGCCGTGCCGACGGCGAAGTTGACGAGGGTGGCGGTCAGCGCGCTCTCGGCCGCCGCCCGGACCCGTCCGTTGACCGCCTGCTGCCAGGCGGTGCCCACCCCGGCGAGCAGCGGCAGGAGGGCCAGCAGCAGCGTGCCCGGGGCGCCCAGCCGGTCACCGACCGCCAGGACGACCGCGAGCACGGTGAGCACCGCACCGGCCAGCCGTTGCCGGGTGACCGGCTGCCGCCCGGTCGGACCGATGCCGGCCCGGTCCACGGCGAGGCTGCTGCCGCTCTGCCCGGCGACCACGGCCACGGTGAAGACGGCCACCCCCAACGAGCCGATGGTCAGCCCCTGGGAGGCGACCAGGAACGCCCCGCACATGCCACCGAGGCACTGCCACGGCCGGAGCGTCCCCGTCGCGAGCGCCCGCCGCACCGAGACCAGGCCACGCCGCCCGCCGGGGGTGGCGGGCACGAGCACCAGCAGCACCAGCAGACCCAGCCCGAACGAGACCACCGCGGCGGCGAACCCGTCGGCCAGGCGTACGCCCAGCTCGCCGTTGATGCGGGACTGCACCGCCACCGCGACCCCGGAGAACGACGCCAGCGCGACGCCGGCGATCCGGCGGGTCGCGGAGAGTGCCTGCGGTGTAGCGGTGCCGGTGTCGATCACTCCTGCTCGGCCAGCGGTCGGCCGTCGAAGTCGACGGCCGAGTACAGCGCCAGCTTCTCCAGACGGTGGTACGAGTCGATGACCCGGATCGTGCCGCTCTTGGAGCGCATCACGATCGACTGGGTGTACGCGCCGCCGGCCCGGTAGCGCACCCCGCGCAGCAGGTCGCCGGAGGTGACGCCGGTGGCCACGAAGAAGCAGTTGTCCCCAGTGACGAGGTCGTCGGTGCCGAGCACCCGGTCCAGGTCGTGCCCGGCGGCGAGCGCCTTCTCCCGCTCCTCGGCGTCGCGCGGCCAGAGCTTGGCCTGCATCGCCCCGCCCATGCACTTCAACGCGCAGGCGGAGATGATGCCCTCCGGGGTGCCGCCGATGCCCATGAGCACGTCGACGTCGGACTCTCCCCGCGCCGCGGCGATCGAGCCGGCGATGTCGCCGTCGGAGATGAAGCGGATGCCCGCCCCGGTCCGGCGGATCTGCGTGACGAGGTCGTCGTGGCGGCTGCGGTCCAGCACACAGACCGTCACCTCGGAGACGTCGGTGCCCTTGACCTTCGCGATCCGGCGCAGGTTCTCGGCCACCCCGGCGTTGATGTCGATCACGTCGGCGTACGCCGGGCCGACGGCGAGCTTCTCCATGTAGAAGACCGCGCTCGGGTCGAACATCGCGCCCCGCTCGGAGACGGCGAGCACCGCGAGGGCGTTCGGCATCCCCTTGCTCATCAGCGTGGTGCCGTCGACCGGGTCGACGGCGACGTCCACCTCCGGACCGGTGCCGTCGCCGACGTGTTCGCCGTTGAAGAGCATCGGCGCGTTGTCCTTCTCGCCCTCGCCGATCACCACGACACCGCGCATCTGGATCGAGTTGATCAGCTTGCGCATGGCGTCGACGGCGGCTCCGTCGCCGCCCTCCTTGTCGCCCCGGCCGACCCACCGGCCGGCGGCCATCGCCGCGGCCTCGGTGACCCGGACCAGGTCGAGGGCAAGGTTGCGGTCGAGATCCTGTGGGATCCGCGTCCTGGTGTTCGTCATGACGGCTCCTCCTCGCGACGGTGCGGGGACGACCGGTGGCAGGGCGTTCCCCGCCGCCGGCTCTGTCGCTGATCCTCACACGATGGCCGACCGGGCGTCGGCGCGGGGCGGTGATGGCCCGGATACCGCCGGTCGGGCGGCTGCGAAGATGACAGGGTGGAACCCGCACAGCCAGCTGACCGCGTACCCGCCGACCGCACGCCGCCGGACGGCCAGCCGCCGGCCGCCGGCCCCGCCGGCCCCGGTGGTGAGCCTGCCGCGACCGTCCCGACGTCCCCGTCGGACGGCGAGCCGGCCCTGGTCGAGCCCGGGCCGACGGCCGAGCCGGCCCGGGGCGACGCCGCCACCGAGACCGGCGAGTGGCCGGCGCCACCGCCACGACGGGAGTCCGCCAGGTCCGAGCGGTCGCCGAAGGACATGGCGATCTCGCTGCTGGTGCTGCTGGTCCCGATCGCGCTGCTGCTGGCGTTCTACCGGGGGTTCCTCGGCGGCGACCAGGCCACCACCGTCGACCCGGCCCCGGCGATCGAGCAGGCCCGTTCGGCGAACGTGTTCCCGGTGAGCCAACCGCAGGGGCTCGGCTCCGACTGGCGCACCGTGAGCGCGCGCTACCAGACGGTAGACGGGGGCGCGAACCTCCGGATCGGCTATCTCACACCGGAGGGGCGGGGCGTCCAACTGGTGCAGAGCAGCGTGCCGGCGGAGCGGCTGCTGCCCGCCGAGCTGACCGACCAGGGGCAGCCGCAGGGGCCGACGGTACTGGCCGGGCGGACGTGGCAGCGCTACACCGCCCGGGGCAACCAGCAGGCACTCGTTCTGCTGGAGCCGACGCGAACGGTGCTGGTCATCGGCGACGCCCGGGACAACGAGCTACGCGACCTCGCCGGCGCCCTGCGCTGAGACCGGATTCCGCCGATCGGCGGACCCGGACGGCGGCGAAGATCCGTTAGGCTCCCACGGCTCAGATCCGGCAGATGTCACAGCCGGATACTTTTCCCTGTCTTGGAGTGGAATCTTCGTGAACATTCGACGGTGGAGCTACGGCTTCCTCGCCGCCACACTGCTCGTGCCGGCTCTCGCTGCGTGCGGTTCCGACACGGACGACAAGCCGGCCGCCTCGGGTTCGTCCCCGTCCGCCCCGTCGGTCCCGGCCGACCCCAAGGAAGCGCTGCTCGCCTCCACCAAGGAGCTCGGCAAGGGCGACTTCACCTTCACCCTGGCGGGTGCCGACACGACCGGCGGCGGTCTGGTGCACAAGCCGAGCAACAGCGCGCAGTTCACTGTGAAGTTCGGCGACGCGTCCGAGGACGTGTCGCTCGAGATGGATCTGATCTACATCGACTCGGAGAGCTGGGTGAAGATGGACATGGGCGGCGCCATGGCCGCCGCCATCCCCGGCGCGACGAAGAACAAGGGCAAGTACCAGCACCTCGACAAGACCAAGATCAAGGACGTCAAGGATCTCCAGCTGGACCCGGAGACGCTTGACCCGCTCGCCAGCGACGCGCTGGTCAAGGGCGTGACCGAGGTGCAGAAGACCGGCGAGGGCACCTACGCCGGTAAGATCGACATTACCGCCGCCACCGAGTCCGCAGCCCTCGACGAGGAGGTTGTGACCGCGCTGGGCGCCCAGGCCAAGGCGCTGCCGTTCACCGCCAAGCTGGACCCGCAGGGCCGGCTCACCGAGCTGGTCATCGCGGTTCCGGCCGCCGGTGAGACCGCCGCGCACGAGATCAAGATCGGTTACACCGGCTACGGGACCGGCGCCGGCGCGCAGAAGCCGCCGGCGGACAAGGTCGTCGAGGCGCCGGCCGAGACGTACGAGATGTTCAAGTAGGTCTGATCGGCGGAACCGGGGTGGCCGTTGGCCGCCCCGGTTCCGCCGTTGCGGGTCCAACCCTTTCGAGCAACCGGACAGAAGGGTGATTGTCCGACGGGCCGGCAGGGAACAGAGAGGGAGTGACCCTGGGCACGCTGCTCGGCCCGGGTCGCGCGGCGCAGCCGACGGTGCTGCTGCGTCGCCCGGTTTCCGGCGCCGTCCAGGTCGTCGGGTGACCCTCTTGGGAGACACGCATGACTGTTCGACGACTCGGCGCAGGCCTGGTAGCCGCCGCCCTGTTCACGCCCGCCCTGGCCGCCTGCGCCAGCGGCGGCACCGGCACCGCCGGATCGACGGCGTCCCCGACCGTGAGCGCGCCCGGCTCGGCGAGCCCGTCCGGTGGAGCACCGGCGGCGGGCGACGCCAAGCAGGCGCTGCTCGACTCCACCAAGGAGATCAGCAACGGCAACTTCCGGTTCAGCCTCACCGCCGCCGGCTCCACCGCCGAGGGGCAGGTGCACCAGCCGAGCCAGAGCGCGGCAATGAAGATCGCCATCGGCGGCCCCTCGTCCGATCTGGCGATGAAGCTCGACGTGATCCACTTCAAGCCGGACAGCTGGGTCAAGCTGGAGCTGACCGGCCCCACCGCCAACAGCCTGCCCGCCATCAAGCAGCTCAACCTGGGCAAGTACCAGCACCTCGACCAGGCCCGCATCAAGGGCAACCGCAACCTCGGCTTCGACTTCGACAAGGTCGACCCGGCCGGCAGCGCCGTGCTGACCCAGGGCATCACCGAGGTACGCAGCACCGGCACCGGCGCGTACGCGGGCACCATCGACGTCACCAAGGCGGCCGAGGCCGGCTCGCTGAACCCCGCCACCATCGCCGCGCTGGGCGCCCAGGCGAAGACCGTCCCGTTCACGGCGAAGGTCGACCCGCAGGGCCGGCTCAGCGAGCTGGTGTTGCAGCTCCCGGCCGCCGGGCAGACCACGGCGCAGGAGATCCGGATGACGTACTCCGACTACGGTGCGGCCACCGCGGCCCAGAAGCCGCCGGCGGACCAGGTCGTCGAGGCGCCAGCCGAGCTGTACAGCCTGTTCAATTGACGTACGCGGGCGGGGCGGCTCCGGTCGCCCCGCCCGCGGTCAGGAAGCGGGCTCCTGCCGGGCGGCGTCGATCCGCGCCCGGGCGCCGTCCAGCCAGCGCTGGCAGATCACCGCCAGCGCCTCGCCGCGCTCCCAGAGCGACAGCGACTCCTCCAGGGACGTGCCGCCGGCCTCCAGCCGCTCGACCACGGAGGCCAACTCGGCGCGGGCCTGCTCGTAGCTGAGCCGCTCGTCCGGCCCCGCCTTCGTGTCGTCAGTCATCGCGTCCCATCTCAGCACACCCCGTCGTTCTCATCGCGCCCCGCCGCTCAGCCGTCGACGGTGGCGGCCAGTTCACCCTCGGCCAGCCGTACCCGCAGCGGGTCGCCCTTGCCGACCTCGGTCGCCGCGCGCACCACGTGGCCGTCGGCGCGCTGCACGATCGCGTACCCCCGGTCGAGGGTGGCGGCCGGGGAGAGGGCGCGCAGCCGGGCCAGGGTGTGCCGCAGTTCGTCGTCGGCGGCGGCGAGCCGGTGGTCCAGGCAGCGACCGGCCCGCTGGCGCAGCGCGGCCAGGTCGGTCGCCCGGTGCTCCACAATCACCTGGGGTCGGGCCAGCGCCGGCCGGGACCGCAGACTGTCGAGCCGGTGGGCCTCCCGGTCGACCAGGTTGCGGACCGCCCGCTGGAGGCGGTGCCGGGCCTGACCGATGAGGCGTACCTCCTCGGTGAGGTCGGGGACCACCCGCTTGGCCGCGTCGGTGGGGGTGGACGCACGTACGTCGGCCACGTAGTCGATCAGCGGCGCGTCCGTCTCGTGGCCGATCGCGCTGACCACCGGCGTACGGCAGCCGAACACGGCCCGGCAGAGCGCCTCGTCGGAGAAGGGCAGCAGGTCCTCGATGCCGCCACCGCCCCGGGCGATGATGATCACGTCGATGCTCGGGTCGGCGTCGAGCACCTTGAGCGCGTCGACGATCTGCGGCACCGCGGACGGCCCCTGCACCGCCACGTTGACGGTCCGGAACTCCACCGCCGGCCAGCGCCGCCGGGCGTTGGTCAGTACGTCCCGTTCGGCAGCCGAGGCACGGCCGGTGATCAACCCGACCCGGCCGGGCAGGAACGGCAGCCGGCGCTTGCGGGCCCGGTCGAACAGGCCCTCGGCGGCGAGCAGCTTCTTGAGCTTCTCCAGCCGGGCCAGCAGCTCACCCAGGCCGACCTGGCGGATCTCGTCGGCGCGCAGGCTGAGCGTGCCCCGGGCGGCGTAGAACTCGGGCTTGGCGTGCAGCACCACCCGGGCGCCCTCACGCAGCTCGGGCGCACCGATGTCGAGGACGTCCCGGTTCGTTGTCACAGTCAGGCTCAGGTCGGCCGACGGGTCGCGCAGGGTGAGGAAGACGGTGCTGGCGCCGGGGCGCCGGCTGATCTGCGCCACTTGGCCATCCACCCACACCCAGCCCAGCTTGGCGATCCAGGCGCCCACCTTCTGGCTGACCACCCGGACCGGCCAGGGCTCCTCCGCGCTGCTTCGCCCACCCTCGGTCACCCGACCACCCTACGGCCCACCCCACCTGGCCCGTCGATCATGAAGTTGTTGCCCTCCGCGCCGGCGTGTCGGGGCAACAACTTCATGATCGACGCGGGAAGGGGTTGGGGTCGCGGGCGGTGGCGGGTGACGGGGCGGCACGTAGGATGGGTGGGTGACTGATCTCCGGACCGGCAAGCGCGTGATCCTGGCCAAGCCCCGCGGCTACTGCGCGGGTGTCGACCGGGCGGTGCAGACCGTCGAGGAGGCGCTCAAGCTCTACGGCGCCCCGATCTACGTGCGCAAGCAGATCGTGCACAACAAGCACGTCGTG
The DNA here is from genome assembly GCF_006228125.1 of Micromonospora orduensis. Lineage (GTDB taxonomy): Bacteria > Actinomycetota > Actinomycetes > Mycobacteriales > Micromonosporaceae > Micromonospora > Micromonospora orduensis. Next base: position 82,775 of record NZ_VDFY01000157.1, read on the forward strand.
CAGACCCTGGAGGCCCAGGGTGCGATCTTCGTGGAGGAGAACGAGGAGGTGCCCGAGGGCGCCACCGTCATCTTCTCCGCGCACGGCGTGGCGCCGGAGGTGTACGAGCAGGCCAAGGCGCGTTCGCTGAAGGCGATCGACGCGACCTGCCCGCTGGTCACGAAGGTGCACCAGGAGGCGAAGCGGTTCGCCGCCGAGGACTACGACATCCTGCTGATCGGCCACGAGGGGCACGAGGAGGTCATCGGCACCGCCGGTGAGGCCCCCGCGCACATCCAGCTCGTGGACGGCCCGGACGACGCCGACAAGATCACCGTCCGCGACCCGGAGAAGGTGGTCTGGCTCTCCCAGACCACGCTCTCGGTGGACGAGACGCTGGAGACGGTGGCCCGGCTCAAGCAGCGGCTGCCCCTGCTCCAGTCGCCGCCCAGCGACGACATCTGCTATGCCACCTCCAACCGGCAGCACGTGGTCAAGGAGATCGCCGCCGACTGCGACGTGGTGCTCGTCGTCGGCTCGACGAACTCCTCCAACTCGGTCCGCCTGGTCGAGGTCGCCCTGGACGCCGGCGCCCGCGCCGGTCACCTGATCGACTTCGCCCACGAGATCGACGACGCCTGGCTGGAGGGCGCCACCACGGTCGGCCTGACCTCCGGCGCGAGCGTCCCGGAGGACCTGGTCCAGGACGTGCTGGCCCACCTCGCGGCGCGCGGCTTCGGCGACGTGCAGGAGATCACCACCGCCAACGAGCGGCTCACGTTCTCGCTGCCGCAGGAGCTCAAGCGCGACATGAAGGCCGCCGCCGCGGCGCGCGGCTGAGTGCCGGCGGGAACGGCTCGGCGACACGGTACGTCGGATACGGGTATGAGGACTCTTCGGCTCGTCGTACCCGCCCTCGTGCTGTGCGCCGCACTGGCCGCCTGCGGCGAAACGAACGACCCCACCACCCCCGGCCCGAGCGCGCCGGCGACCGGCCAGCCCAGTCCGGAGCCGTCGCCGTCCACGGCCGTACCGGCGACCCCCGACCCGGGCGTGACCACCACGCCGGGACGCCGGCCGAAGCCCGGTGGCCCCACGCTGCCGCCGCCGGTGGGCGCGACCACGCTCACCGGCACGGTCACCGCCGGTGTCGAGCCGAACTGCGTGCTGCTCGACGGGTACCTGCTGCTGGGTGGCCCCCGGGACGTGCTGCGCGCCGGCGCGAAGGTCACCGTCACCGGTCGGGTGGAGGCGGGCGTGATGACCACCTGCCAGCAGGGCACCCCGTTCCAGGTGGAGACGGCCCAGCCAGCCTGACTCAGGGACGGCTCGGCTCGCCGGCCGCCACCTCGTCGTCTGCCGCGTCGACCAGCTCGGGTGCCTGCGGTTGCCGGGGCGTCAACTCGACCTGCGCCGGCGTGGCCAACTCGTCGTCCGAGACGCCCAGCTCGGCGAGCTTGCGGGCGCTGACCAGCACCCGTGCCTCCAGCGACCCGACCGCCCGGTTGTACGCGGTCACCGCCCCGGCCAGCGACGACCCGAGCTTGCCCACGTGGTCGCCGAGCGTGGACAGCCGGCCGTACAGCTCCCGGGCCAGGGTGTGCACCGCCAGCGCGTTGCGGGCCAACGCCTCCTGCCGCCACGAGTAGGCCACCGTGCGGAGCAGGGCGACCAGGGTGGCCGGCGTCGCCAGCACCACGTTGCGGGCGAAGGCGTGCTCCAGCAGCGACGGGTCGCGCTGCAACGCGACGTCGAGGAACGGGTCGGCGGGCACGAACAGCACCACGAACTCCGGTGAGTTGTCGAACGCCGACCAGTACGACTTCGCGGCCAGGGCGTCCACGTGCCCCCGCAGGTGCCGGGCGTGCGCGTCGAGGTGGGTGTCCCGGCCGCGTTCGTCGCGGGCCTCCATCGCCGTCAGGTACGCGTCGAAGGGCGCCTTCGCGTCCACCACCACCGACCGCCCGCCGTGCAGCCGGACCACGAGATCCGGGCGGACGACCTGCGCGTCGGTGGCGGCGGTGACCTGCTCGGAGAAGTCGCAGTGCTCCAGCATGCCGGCCGCCTCGACGATCCGGCGTAGCTGGTGCTCACCCCACCGGCCCCGCACCTGCGGCGCGCGCAGCGCCGCCACCAGCTGCTTCGTCTCGGTACGCAGCTCGCCGGAGACCGCGCTCATCGAGCGCACCTGCTCCCGCAGCTCGGCGTACGCGTCGACCCGGTCGTGCTCCAGCTCGGCCACCCGCTGCTCGTAGCGCCGCAGGGTCTCGTGCAGCGGAGCGACCGCCCGGGCCACCGCCTCCTGGGACTGTGCGGTCGCCTCGTAGCTCAACGCCCGCATGGACTGCTCCAGCCGCCCCTCGCCGTCGCGGGTGGCGGCCAGGGTGGCGTCGAGGCGGGCGATGTCGGCCACCGACCGGGACCGGGCCGCGAGCCAACCCACGGCACCGCCGACGCCGAGGCACACGATCACCAGCAGCAGCGTCGAGACGTCCATCACCGGAGCTTGCCAGACGGGTACGACGTGACACCCGGGGGTACGTTCGTTGACATGGAACTTGTGCTCTGCCTCGCGGTCGTGCTGGTCGGCGCGCTGGGCGCCGGGGCGCTCATCCGCGCTCAGGCCACCGCCCGTCGACGCACCGAGCTGGGCGACGCCCGCGCGGAGGCGCACCGCTGGTACGAGCGCCTCGGCGGCCAGTTGATGAACCTGCAGGGCGAGGAGCCGGCGGTCCGGCAGGCGCTCGCCGACGCCGGCGAGCGGTACAACGCGGCGGGTTCGCAGCTGGAGCAGGCGTCCACGCCGCACCAGTTCGCGCTGGCCCGGGAGACTGCGCTGGAAGGGCTCGCGTACATCCGGGCGGCGCGTACCGCGCTGGGCATCGATCCCGGTCCCGAGCTGCCGACGCTGGCCGCCGCGCGCGGTGTCGGGCAGCTCACCAAGGAACGGACGGTCGACGTGCAGGGGCAGACCTTCCGGGCCGGTCCGCAGCCGGGTCGGGAAACGCCCTACTACTACCCGGGTGGGCGTTACCAGGGCCGTCCGGTGCCGGCCGGCTGGTATTCGACGCCGTGGTGGAAGACGGCGTTGGGCGCGGGCGCCGGTGTGCTCGGCGGCATCCTGATCGCCGACGCGCTGTTCTCGCCGGCCTTCGCCGACCCGGGGTACGGGTACGACGAGGGCTACCAGGAGGGCTTCGGCGACGGCGTCGACCAGGGCGGGGACGGCGGCGACCAGGACTTCGGGGGTGACCAGGGTGGCGACGTCGGCGGTGACGTCGGCGGGGGCGACTACGCAGGCGGTGACTTCGGCGGAGGCTTCGGCGGTGGTGACTTCGGGGGCGGTGACTTCGGCGGGGGCGACTTCTGACCGTCGGTGAACGACGTGTGAAACAGGCCCCGGTCGTGGCGACCGGGGCCTGTTTCGTCGTTCCGCCTGATCAGCCGGTGTTGCGCATACCGGCGGCGATGCCGTTCACAGTGGTCAGCAGCGCGCGCTCCAGGGCGGTGCCGTCGCTCGGCGCGCGGCGGCCGCCCGGCGCGGTGGCCACCGCCCGGCCGGCGGCGCCCGAGTCGCGGTACTGCCGCAACAAGGCCACCTGGAGGTGGTGCAGCGGCTCCAGGTAGGTGTCGCGTACCGCGAGGGTGCGCTGGAGCACCGGCGAGTTCTCCAGCAGGGCGGGGGAGGCGGTCACCGCCAGCACCTCCCGCTTGGTCAACTCGTACTCCCGCTCGATCTGCTCGAAGATCGGGTGCAGCTTCTTCGGCACCAGCGTCTCGACGTACCGCCGGGCGATGCTCAGGTCGGTCTTGGTCAGCATCATCTCGACGTTCGACAGGAACGTGCGGAAGAAGTGCCAGTTGCGGTGCATCTCGGCCAGCACGTCGGCCAGCCCGGCCTCGCGGGCGGCGGCCAGCCCCGAGCCGACACCGAACCAGCCCGGCACGATCTGCCGGGTCTGCGTCCAGCCGAACACCCACGGGATGGCCCGCAGACCGGACAGTCCCGCGCCGGTGTTCGGGCGCTTCGCCGGCCGGGAGCCGATGTTCAGCGCGCCGAGCAGCTCGGTGGGCGTGGACGCCCAGAAGTACGCCGGCAGGTCCGGATCCTCGACAAGCGACCGGTACGACCGGAAGGCCGACTCGGACACCACGTCCATCGTCGCGTCCCAGCGTTCCAGCATCTCGGCCGGCTGCCGGGGTGCGGTGTGCAGCAGCGTCGCCTGGAGCACCGCGGCGAGGGTGAGTTCCAGGTTCTCCCGCGCCAGCGAGGGCAGGGTGTACTTGTCGGAGATCACCTCGCCCTGCTCGGTCACCTTGATCGCGCCGTCGAGCGTGCCGTACGGCTGGGCGAGGATCGCCTCGTGCGTCGGCCCGCCGCCACGCCCCACCGTGCCACCCCGGCCGTGGAACAGCCGCAGGTGCACACCGTGCCGGGCGGCCACGTCCCGCAACGCGCGCTGCGCCCGGTGGATCGACCACTGGCTGGTGGTGATCCCGGCCTCCTTGTTGGAGTCCGAGTAGCCGAGCATGACCTCCTGCACGTCACCCCGGGCCGCCACCAGCGCCCGGTACGCGGGCAGTGACAGCAGCTCGTCGAGGAGTTCCCCGCCGGCGTTCAGCTCGGCGGGGGTCTCCAGCAGGGGCACGAACCCGATCCGGGCGCGCCCGCTGTGCACGTCCACCAGCCCGGCCTCGCGGGCCAGCACCACGGCGGCCAGCACGTCGTCCACGCCCAGGGTCATCGAGATGATGTACGACTCGATGATCTCGCTGCCGAACCGGTCCTGTGCCTCGCGGATCGTGCTGAACACGTCGAACGTCTTGCGCGTCGCCTCGGTGAGCGGAGTGTCCAGGGTGGACAGCGGGCGGCGGCCGGTCAGCTCGTCGGCGAGCAGCTTGGTGCGTTCCAGCCGGCTGAGCGCCGGGTACTCGGACACCTCACCGACAGCCTCGTACAGCTGGGCGAGCACCGCGTGGTGCGCCTCGGCGTGCTCCCGTACGTCCATGGTGGCCAGGTGCAGGCCGAACGCGGACACCGTACGGATGGTGGAGGCCAGCCGGCCGACGGCGGTGAGCTGCCCGGAGTTGCGGGCCAGCGAGGCGCGCAGCAGCTCCAGGTCGGCGACCAGCTCGGCGGAGCCGCGGTAGTCCCGTCCCGGCACGTGCGCGGTGCCCATGCGCAGCCGTTGCCGGGTGTTGGCCAGCTTCGCCTTCACGCAGCGCGCCTTGAGCCGGTACGGCTCCTCGGCGTTGACCCGGCGGAAGCGCTGCGCCACCTCGGGCAGCGCGTCCAGGTCGGCGGCGAGGCTGGCCGAGAGGTCCAGCGACACCCCGCGCAGCCGACGGGAGACGGACACCTCGTTGATCAGGTGGTCCATCGCCTTCTCGGTGGCCGCGATGCCGTGCTCGTGCTGGATGGTCAGCACCTCGCGGGTGACCGCCGGGGTGACGAACGGGTTGCCGTCGCGGTCGCCGCCGATCCAGGTGCCGAAGCTCAGCGGGCGGGCCGTCGGCGAGGTCTCCACGCCGAGCACCCGCAGCGTGTCGGCCAGGTCGTCGAGCACCTGCGGAGCGGCCTCGGCGTACAGGTCGCGCAGGTAGTAGATCGCGTTGCGGGCCTCGTCGGTCGGGTCCGGTCGGTCCAGCCGCAGCTCGTCGGTCTGCCACATCAGGTCGAGCAGCTCGGCGAGGCGGCGGTTGGCCGGGCCCTCGTCGCTGGCGCCGTAGAGGATCGCGTTGGCGGTCTCGGTGTCCAGCTCGTCGGCGATGGCCCGCAACTTGGACAGGATCGAGCGGCGCGCCGCCTCGGTGGGGTGCGCGGTGAAGACCGGTCGGACGGCCAGCCGGCGGGCGGCGTTGGCGATCTCCTCGGCCGGTACGCCACGCTCGGCGATCATCTTGGCGGCCTGGTCCAGCCAGCCGCCCTGCACCGCGCGGCGGCGGCGCAGGTCCCGGGCACGGTGCACCTGCTCGGTGATGTTGGCCAGGTGGAAGTAGGTGGAGAAGGCCCGCGCGAGCTTGGTGCCGGTGGTCACGTCGAGCCCACCGAGCCGCTGGGCGGCCGCCGGCGCGTCACTGCGGACCTGGGCGCGGATCTCCTCGACGAGGTCGAGCAGCGGGCGGCCCTCCTGGCGGGCCAGGGTCTGCCCGAGCAGGGTGCCGAGCCGGCGGATGTCGGCGCGCAGCGCGGCGTCCGGGCCGTCGTGGTCGTGCTGGTCGGTCACGATGCGCTCCTTACGTTGGTACGAAGGACAGCGCTGTCCGACTCCCTGGATCGTATCCGCGCGGACCCGGATGACAGGAGGGGCCCCGCCGTATCTCCTGTCCCGCAAGGGCCGATTCGGACGTGATCTCAACCACCGTCCCGGGTCGGGGTGGGGTGGGAGGCGCCGGCCCGGCGGCCGCGGACCAGGCTGGCGGTGACCAGTCCGACCGCGCCGAGGACCGCCCAGAGGGCGAGCGCCGCCGCCGGCCAGCCCGCCGACCGCCAGTCGAAGTACACAGCCGCCTTGGTGAGGTCGTTGGCGAGTCCGGGGATGTTCCACCGGTGCATGCCGCGCAGCAGCGTGGGCAGGAACTCCGGCGCGTAGATGCCGCCCGAGCCGGGATTGCCGAGCACGACGAGGAGCAGGATGACAAGCGCGGTGCCGGCGACCCCGAGCCATCCCTGGATGGCGCTGGCGAGCATCGCGGCGGCGAAGACGGCGAGCGCGCCGATGGCGGCGATGGTCGGGACGTCGTGGTGCCAGATGCCCAGGCCGGGGCCGACCACGAGCGCGCCGGCGATGCCGAGCAGCACGCTGTAGACCGCGAGCGCGGCGATCCGCAGCCCGGCCCGACGCGCCGTTCGCGGGGTGGTGCCGGCGGAGATGCCGAGCACGGTGGAGGCGAGGTACCCGCCGAGCACGAACCCGACGTTCAGGTAGAACGGCACCACCCCGCGCGGGTCGGCCGGGGGGACCGGCACCTCGTCGACGACCTCGAGCGGGGTGTTGGAGCGGGCCGCCGCGGTCGTCAGCACCTCGCGGATCGCGCTTGTCGCGGAGGGGCCGGACGCGCTGGCGACGGTGAGGAGCAGACCGCTGTCCCGGCTGCTGAGCACCGCGTACACCGAGCGGCTGAGCAGACCGTGCTCGGCGGCGCCCGGGTCGTCGTACCCGATGGGTTTGATGATTGTGGTCTGGTCGCGCACCGCGGCGAGCGTCGCCTCGGCGCGCTGGTCGCCGGCGGCGACGCCGACCGGCAGGTCCCGGGGTGTGGGTTGGTGCAGCGCACCCACGTAGGCCGCGATGAATGCGGTGGCCAGCGCGAGGGTGCCGAGGAGCAGCCCGATGCTGCGCGGCGCCCAGTCGCGGGATCCACCCTGCGGTGCCTGGTCCACCTTGTCAGCCTATGGCCCGTTTGGGGATCCGCCGGGCGAAAACCGGTTGGCCGGGCGGCTAGCTTCTGATCATGGTGTCGCTGAGTTATCCGCCGAAACCGCGGCCGGGCGACCGGGTCGCGGTCGTCTCGCCCTCCGCCGGCCTACCGGCCGTCTTCCCGCACGTGTACGAGTTGGGGCTGCGCCGGCTGCGCGAGGAGTTCGGCCTGGAGCCCGTGGAGTACCCGACCACCCGCGCGGCGGGAGCGGACCCGCGCGACCGGGCCCGCGACCTGACCGCCGCCTTCGCCGACCCGGGCATCACCGCCGTGCTCGCCACCGTCGGCGGAGACGACCTGATCACGGTCACCCCGCACCTCGACGACGACGTGCTGCGGGCCAACCCGAAGCCCTACTTCGGCTACTCCGACAACACGAACGTGCTCAACCACCTGTACCGGCTGGGGATCGTGGCGTACCACGGCGGGTCGGTGCTTGTGCACCTCGGCCGCCCGGGTGCGCCGCACCCGCTCACCTTCGACTCGCTGCGCGCCGCGCTGTTCACCACCGGCTGGTACGACCTGACCCCCGCACCGTTCTGGGGAGACCGGCCGAACCCGTGGCACGAGCCCGAGATGCTTGCGTACGAACCGGAGATGCTGCCCGGATCCGGCTGGCGGTGGCACGGGCCGGCGCGGGTGGTGCGGGGACGCACCTGGGGCGGCTGCCTGGAGATCCTGCACTGGCTGATGGCCACCGACCGGGTGCCGACCGTCGACCAGCTGACCGGGTCCGTACTCGTCTTCGAGACGTCCAACGAGCTGCCCGGCGCGCGGGAGGTCTTCCGGATCGTGCGGAACATGGGAGAACGGGGACTGCTCGCCGCCTTCCCGGCCGTCGTCGTGGGCCGGCCCAAGGCGTGGGACTTCGACAAGCCGTTCTCGGTGCCGGAACGGCTCGCGTGGGGCGAGGCCCAACGCGACGCGATCATCCGCGCGCTCGCCACCTACAACCCGGACGCCGTCGTGGTCTTCGACGTCGACCTCGGCCACACCGACCCGCAGCTGATCATCCCGTACGGAGGCGAGATCCGGGTCGACGCCGTCGACCACCGGATCGCGGTGCGCTACTGACCGGTGCCGGCTCGGGCTGTCTCGTCCCGGGTCGGGCTCTGGGTGAATGAGCAATTTTGTTCAAGACCGGGGTGGGCGCGCGTCGGCAGGATGGTCCGTGTCGGTCCGGGAGCCGCCAGCGACAGCTGGCGGAGCGCGGCACGCGGACCTGTTCGGGGAGGTCCGACGCCCCGACCGGACCTGTGGCGGGCCGCCTCGGCGCGCGCCCGTGGAGGTGCCGTACACCCCACGTGCGGCACCTCCACGCTGTCGTTCCGCCAGTCGTGGCCCGGCGCGCGGTCGCCCGGGTGCGATGTGCGGCCGGTCAGGCCGTTCCGCTCGGGTCGTCGCCAGCGGCGGCGGTGAGCAGCCGGCGCAGTCGAGCCGGTGGATGACCGACCTGCTCGCGGACCACCCGGGTCAGGTGTGCCTGGTCGGCGAAGCCGTACTCGGTGGCGAGCGCGCCGAGCGGGCGGCTGTCGGGCTCGGCGAGGGTGTTCAGCACCTCCCGCACCCGTAGCCGGTTCCGGTAGGCGGTCAGGCTGCTGCCGGTCATGCGCTGGAACACCCGACTGAGGTGGTGCGGTGAGCTGCCCACCTCGCGCGCCACCTCGTCCAGACTCATCGTGAAGCCGGAGTTGGCAAGCACCTCCCGGGCCCGGTCGGCGAGCCGCCGGTGCGCGGCCAGTGTCGCCGGTCGTCGCCGTACCGCCCGCTCCACCTCGGCGTCCACGTCATCCGAGCTGAGGGCGCTGTGGTGCAGCAGGCGGGCCAGGAACCGTTGCAGCCGTTCGGCCATCTCGAACCCGTCCAGCCCGCGCCGGAACTCGGCCACCAGCAGGCGGTGCGCCAGGTCCAGCGTGGCGTCCGAGGTGCCGGCCCAGCCGCGCTGGTCCAGCCAGCGCTCCGCGTCCTTGCGTTCCGCCAGCACCGCCGGATCGATCTCCAGGCAGGTGTACGAGTCGCCGCAGCCGAACGGGTGCGCCACCGACATCTCGTCGCCGGGCCGGGTCACCAGTACCGAGGTGGCGTCGGAGAGCCCGACCCGTCCGTTGAGCCGACGCCGGTACGCCCCGGAGCGGCCCAGCACGATCTTGTGGCGGTCCTCGGCGGCGGTCTCCGTCCAGCCGTGGTCCTCGACGATGCAGTGCACCTGGTAGATCAACATTCCGTCCGGGTGCCCCAGCACCCGCCACCGCGCGGGCGTGGTGCGGCGGCGCGGATCACTCCCGGTGCCTTCTGCGGGCATCGCTCCCCCTGGCTCACGACCGGCATGGCGATCTTTCGCTCTCCCACGATGGTGTCGGCTAACCCGCCCCCGGTCCACCCCTCATTTCGACCGGGACGCTCGGCCTCGGCCCGGTGGCGTCAGCCGTCGACCACGGCGAAGGCGCGGACCGGGAAGGTGCCCACACCGGCCACCATCGGCGGGGCCGCGGTGAACCGGAAGCCACTCGGCGGCAGCGCGTCCAGGCCGGTCAGATGCTCCACGATCGGGATGCCGGCGGCCAGCAGAGCGCTGTGCGCGGGGCGTTCACCACCTGCCGCCGCGCTCATGTCGTCGATGTTGCTCGAGTCGATCCCGACCAGGGCGGCACCGGCATCGACCAGTGCCCGGGCAGCCTCCCCGGTGAGATGCGGCGCCTCCGGCGCGGCGTACCGCTCGGTCCCGAAGTGCGCATCCCACCCCGTGTGCAGCAGCACCGCGTGCCCCGCCACCTCGTACGGCGCCAGCATCAGCCGGTCCACCGCCCGGGCGCCCGCGGGGACCCGGACCACCACCCCGGGCAGGTCGGCGACCCGGTCCAGCGGCACCCCGGTCAGGTCGTCGCCGGCGGCCCACCGGTGCGCCGGAGTGTCCAGGTACGTGCCGGTGTTGGCGACCATGTCGATCCGGGCCACCCGGAACTCGGTGCCCTGGGCGTAGTTCGCCCGGGACTCCGCGAAGGTCAACCAGTCACCGATCCGCGGCGCCGGCCAGCCGGGCAGCGTCACCATCCCGTCGCTGATCACATGGCTCAGCTCGACGAGCCGGCGGCCGGTGCCGGGCACCCCTGTCACACCCCGGCCCCCCTTGTGCGGCTCCTCGACGATCGTCTTTGCGCTGATCCTTACGTCGGAGACCATCAGCAGCCCGAGGTGCCGCACGAAGAGCGCGGCCAGATCCTCGTCACCGATCTCCCGACCCTGGATGTCCAGCCGGAACCCCTCGGTGCGCAACCCGCCGCCGTTCGCGAAGCTCACCTCCGCGTCGAACTGCACCCGCCACTTCCCACCCATGCCCAAACCCGATCACGACCCCCCGCCCCGGTCAAGATCCGCACACTCCGCCGCCCCGGCGGGGCCGGGTGCGTCGCGCGGCGGGTTCCTTACGTGTTGACGCGGCGGGGTCCTCGCGCGCTGCGCGGGCGGGGGTCCTCGCGCGCTGCGCGGGCAGGGGTCCTCGCGCGCTGCGCGGGCAGGGCTCCGCGTGCGTTGCGAGGTGCGTTCCGCGCGTTGTGCGGCGGAGATCCGTGCAACTTCAGGGAAAGTGCTGCTTCAGCGCGCCGTGATGCCGCAGTTTCCCTGAAGTTGCGCGGATCTTGTGGTGAGGGCGGGTGGCGTGGCCACCGGGCCGCGGTGGTGGGGTGCCGCGCGGGGCTCGGCCCCAGGATCGAGCACGATCTTGGCGCGGGGCGCGGGGCGCGGTGTTGGACCTGGGGCGGAAGGGGGTGGCTGTCGGTGGACGGGGCTAGTCTTGTTGTCGTGCACCCCCCGTCCGACCGGACGAGGGGCAGCCGTCGTGTGCGTCGACTCCCCTGGAAGTGATCACATGCTCACCGGTCTGTTCTCCGCCGCCCTGGCCGACCCGGGGCTGGCCCGGGCGCGTGACCTGGCGCGCTCCGGTGCCGCCCAGGTCGACGGCCTCGACATCACCGCCCCTGCCGCGTTGCGCCCGTTCGCCGTCGCGGCGGTCGCCGCCGACAACGAGGGGGCCGGGCGGCCCGTGCTGGCGGTGACCGCCACCACGCGGGAGGCCGACGACCTGGCCGCCGCGCTGGGCGGGTTGCTGCCGTCCGAGCAGGTGGTGGTGTTCCCTTCGTGGGAGACGCTGCCCCACGAGCGGCTGTCGCCCCGTTCGGACACCGTCGGGCGGCGGTTGGCCGTTCTGCGTCGGCTGGCGCACCCGGAGTCGACCGACGCTCACGGCGGCACCGGGCCGCTGCGGGTGGTGGTGGCGCCTGTCCGTTCGCTGCTCCAACCGCAGCTCAAAGGGCTGGGCGATCTGGAGCCGGTGCAGCTCGCGGCCGGCGAGGAGGCGGACCTGGAGGAGGTCGCCCGTCGGTTGACGGACATGGCGTACGCGCGGGTGGACCTGGTCACCAAGCGGGGCGAGTTCGCGGTGCGCGGTGGGATCCTCGATGTCTTCCCGCCCACCGACGAGCACCCGTCCCGGGTGGAGTTCTGGGGCGACGAGGTGGAGGAGATCCGCACCTTCGCCGTCGCCGACCAGCGGACGATCGAGCAGGTCCCGCTGCTGTGGGCGCCGCCCTGCCGGGAGCTGCTGCTGACCCCTGAGGTGCGGGGCCGGGCGGCCGCGCTGGCGCAGGAGCACCCGGAGCTGGCGGAGATCCTGGACAAGCTGGCCGAGGGCATCCCGGTGGAGGGCATGGAGTCGCTGGCCCCGGTGCTGGTCGGCCCCGACTCGCTGGAGCTGCTGCTGGACGCGATGCCGGCCGGCACCCACGTGCTGCTGTGCGACCCGGAGCGGATCCGCACACGGGCGCACGATCTGGTGCGTACCTCGGAGGAGTTCCTGCAGGCCAGCTGGGCCGCCGCCGCGGTCGGCGGCCAGGCGCCGGTGGATGTCGGCGCCGCCGCCTTCCGCACCCTCGCCGAGGTGCGCGCCGCCGCCGGCAGGCTCGGCCAGCCGTGGTGGACGCTGTCCCCGTTCGGCCTGGTGGAGGCGGAGACCGCCGGGACGCGCCAGCCCTGGGAGGACGCGCCCGAGCAGGCGTCGGTCACCCCGGACGACGCCATCGCGGTGACCCTCGCCGCCCAGCCGGCCCCGCTCTACCACGGCGAGACCAGCCGGGTCGTCGACGACCTCAAGCGGTGGGCCGGCGAGGGCTGGTCGATCGCGCTGGTCTTCGAGGGGCACGGCCCCGCCCAGCGGGCGGTGGAGGTGCTGCGCGACGCCGGGCTGGGCGCCCGGTTGGCCGAGGAGGTGCCGACCGCGCCCGCACCCGGTGACCTGGTGGTCACCTGCGGGGCGCTGAGCAGCGGGTTCGTCGACGAGGCGTCCCGTTTCGTGGTGCTGACCGGCAACGACGTGACAGGCGGTCGGGGCACCTCGACGCGGGACATGCGCAAGATGCCGAGCCGGCGGCGCAACACGATCGACCCGCTTGAGCTCAAGGCCGGCGACTTCGTGGTGCACGAGCAGCACGGCATCGGCCGGTACGTCGAGCTGGTGCAGCGCACCGTCAACGGCGCGAGCCGGGAATACCTGGTCATCGAGTACGCGGCCAGCAAGCGCGGCCAGCCCGGCGACCGGCTGTTCGTCCCCACCGACCAGCTCGACCAGCTCTCCCGCTACGTGGGCGGCGAGCAGCCCACCCTGCACAAGATGGGCGGCTCGGACTGGCAGAAGTCCAAGGCCCGGGCCCGCAAGGCGGTCCGGGAGATCGCCGCGCAGCTCATCCAGCTGTACGCGGCGCGCAAGGCGTCCAAGGGGCACTCGTTCGGCCCGGACACGCCCTGGCAGCGGGAGTTGGAGGACGCGTTCCCCTGGCAGGAGACGCCCGACCAGCTCGCCGCGATCGACGAGGTCAAGCGGGACATGGAGCAGACCGTCCCGATGGACCGGCTGATCTGTGGCGACGTCGGCTACGGCAAGACCGAGATCGCGGTCCGGGCGGCGTTCAAGGCGGTGCAGGACGGTAAGCAGGTGGCGGTGCTGGTGCCGACCACCCTGCTGGTGCAGCAGCACTACAACACGTTCGCCGAGCGGATGAGCCAGTTCCCGGTGCAGATCCGGCAGCTGTCGCGGTTCCAGACCGCGAAGGAGACCGAGCGGACGCTGGAGATGGTCGCCGACGGCACCGTCGACATCGTCATCGGCACGCACCGGCTGCTCCAGACGGCGACCCGGTTCAAGCAGCTGGGTCTGGTGATCGTCGACGAGGAGCAGCGCTTCGGCGTCGAGCACAAGGAGCACCTGAAGACGCTGCGCGCGTCGGTCGACGTGCTCAGCATGTCGGCCACCCCGATCCCGCGCACCCTGGAGATGGCGATCACCGGCATCCGGGAGATGTCCACCATCGCCACCCCGCCGGAGGAGCGGCACCCGGTGCTCACCTTCGTCGGCGCCCAGGACGACCGGCAGGTGGCCGCGTCCATCCACCGTGAGCTGCTCCGCGACGGGCAGGTCTTCTACCTGCACAACCGGGTCGAGTCGATCGACCGGGCGGCCCGGCGGCTGCGGGAGCTGGTGCCCGAGGCGCGGGTCGCGGTGGCGCACGGCCAGATGAGCGAGGACGCCCTGGAGAAGGTCATGGTCGGCTTCTGGGAGAAGGAGTTCGACGTCCTGGTCTGCACCACGATCGTCGAGTCGGGCATCGACATCCCGAACGCCAACACGCTGATCGTGGAGCGGGCCGACCTGCTCGGCCTGGCCCAGCTGCACCAGATCCGGGGCCGGGTCGGCCGGGGCCGGGAGCGGGCGTACGCGTACTTCCTCTACCCGCCGGAGAAGCCGCTCACCGAGCACGCCCACGAGCGGCTGGCCACCATCGCGCAGCACACCGAGCTGGGTGCCGGCATGTACGTGGCGATGAAGGACCTGGAGATCCGGGGCGCCGGCAACCTGCTCGGCGGCGAGCAGTCCGGGCACATCGAGGGCGTCGGCTTCGACCTGTACGTGCGGATGGTCGGCGAGGCGGTGTCCGCGTTCAAGGGTGAGCGGTCGGAGGACGAGCCCGACGTCAAGATCGACCTGCCGGTCGACGCGCACCTGCCGCACGACTACGTGAGCGTGGAGCGGCTGCGCCTGGAGATGTACCGCAAGCTCGCCGAGGCGCGCGACGAGGAGCGGCTGGGCGAGGTGATCGCCGAGATGACCGACCGGTACGGCGAGCCGCCGGCCCCGGTGCAGAACCTGGTGGAGGTGGCCCGGTTCCGCCTGCTGGCCCGCCGCTACGGCCTGACCGACGTGTCGATGCAGGGCAAGCACGTACGGTTCGGGCCGCTGCCGCTGCCCGACTCGAAGCAGTTGCGGCTCAAGCGCTACCACCCGGACGCGGTCTACAAGCAGGCCACCGATCAGGTCAGTGTGCCCCGGCCGACGACCCGCCGGGTCGGTGGTGAGCCGCTGCGCGACCAGGCGCTGCTCCAGTGGTGTGCTCAGTTGCTCTCCGATGTGCTGGGTGCTCCCGCCCCGCTCGCCGTCGCGGCGACGTGAGGTGGGGCCGGCGCGGTGCGGTGGGGGCCGTCACAGCGAGCGGGAGGGCATGAGAGAGTGACGGGCATGCGTGCTCGCCGTGTGATCGCCGCCGCCAGCGTCGCGGCTCTGGGTGTCCTCTCCCTCGCTGCCTGCGGGAAGTCCGCGCCGGACGTCGCCGCGTACGTCGGTGACACGACGTACTCCCTGGACCGGGTCGACGCGATCTACGACGACGTGCAGGCGAAGTACGGGGAAGCCGTCCGCCGGGAGGCCGGCCAGGCGGGCGCGTCGCCGTCGCCCGAGCAGCTGCGTTCCGCCGTCACCCGGCAGGACGTGGTGAACCTGCTGGTCAGCCTGGACCTGGGCAAGCGGGTCGCGGCGGCGAAGAACCTCCAGGTGCCCGACGAGGTCAGCCCGGAGCAGTTGGAGCAGAACCTGCGGGTGCCGGCCAGCACCGAGTACGCCAAGCTCTGGAGTGAGTGGATCGACCTGCTCCAGGCGCTCAACCAGCAGCTTCCGCCGGCCGACCTGAGCGACGACTCCTTGATGGCGGTCTACGACGCCCTCACGAAGACCGGGGCCATCCAGGGCGGGATGCAGGTGGCCGACGTGCGGCGGGCCTTCGGCGACGGCGGTTTCGTGCGTAGCGCCACCGCGCTCAGCGCCGCCCTGGAGGAGGAGGCCGACCGGGTCGACGTCACGATCAACCCGCGTTTCCGGGCGGTGGGCGTGCCGTCGGTGGTGAGCACCGGCCAGTCGTTGGTCTTCTACTCGCTGCCGTACATCAACGAGGAGGGCCCGGTCACGGACATCTCCACCCCGGAGTCGGTGCCGTCCAGCGGCAGCCCGGACGCCGAGGGCACGGCCAGCTGAGCATGACGGCACGGATCGTCCTGCTGGTCACCTCGCCCCGACTGCCCGCGGGCCTGCTGACCGCGGCCGCCTGGGACGTGGTACGTCAGCATCCGGTGCTGACCGGCGCGGAGAGTGAGCTGGTCACGGCCGTGCGCCAGGCGGGCGCCGAGGTGGCCGTGGTGGACGGCCCGGCGACGCAGCGGCTGCTGGACCTGGCCGCGGCGCACGGTACGGCGGTCTGGTTGGCCGGCCCGGCCGGCGACGAGGCGCTGGCCCGGGAGTTGGGTCTGCGGCTGGCGCGCGAGCCGGGGCTGGCCGAGATGGAGCTGATGTACGGCTCGTGGGACCCGCCGGGTGCCCGTCTGCTGGACGCGGTGGCCGTGATGGACCGGCTGGCCGGGCCGGGTGGTGATCCGTGGAAGCGGGCGCAGACGCACCGTAGCCTCGCCCGGTATCTGCTGGAGGAGAGCTACGAGGCGTACGACGCGATAGGCGCCGACGACACCGACGCGCTCCGCGAGGAGTTGGGCGACGTGCTTCTCCAGGTGGTGTTGCACGCGCGGCTCGCCGAGGAGCTGCCCGAGGGTGAGCGGTGGACCATCGACGACGTGGCCGGAGGCCTGGTCGACAAGATGGTCCGGCGCAATCCGCACGTCTTCGCCGGGGCGGAGGCGGGCACGCTGGAGGAGATCACCGCCAACTGGGAGCGGATCAAGCGGGCCGAGAAGGCGCGCGACTCGGTGCTGGACGGGGTGGCGCTGAGCCAGCCCGCGCTGGCCCTTGCCGCGCAGATCCTGGACCGCGCCGCCCGTATCGGCCTGGCCGTCCCACCTCCGCTGGCCGACACCCAGGTGGACGAGGAGGCGAGGCTGGGAGCGAGCCTCCTGACCACGGTGGCCGCGGCCCGAGAGGCCAACCTGAACCCGGAACACGCGCTCCGCCGCGCGACCCTGGCGTACGCCGAGGCCATCCGCGCCGCCGAAGGCAGTTGACGGGCCGGATCCTGACGCAAGCACCTTGATCAACCTGGCCGGCGGACGACGGTCGGTAGGGTGGTCGGGTGGAGGCGTTTGGGGTTCTCGCTGAGCGGGTTGTCGAGGCTTTACTGGAGTCTCGGCCGGGGGTTGCCACCTCGGTGGGGGATCACCGGTTCGACGACCGGCTGCCGGATCTGTCCGCCGGGGCGGTCACCGGCGATCTCGCGATGCTCTCCGACGCGGCGAACGCGCTGTCCGAGCTGGACCCGGACTCGCTCGACGTCGACGAGCAGGTGGACCACGCGCTGCTCACCTCGTTCGTCGACCGGGAGTTGTTCGAGCTGACCGAGATCCGCTCCCACGAGTGGAACCCGCTGCGGCACAACCCCGGCCCGCTGCTGCACCCGCTGCTGGCCCGCCCGTACGCCCCGGCCGAGGTGCGGCTGACCCAGCTGGCCGGCCGGCTCGCCGCCGTACCCGACGCCCTCGCCACGGCCCGCGCGACCCTGCGGGACATGCCGCGGATCCACGCCGAGACGGCGGTCGGGCAGTTCACCGGCACGGCCGCGCTGATCCGTGACGAGTTGCCGGGGCTGATCGCCCAGGCGCCGGGCAGCCTCGACCGGGTGGAGCCGGCGGCCACCGCCGCGATCGCCGCGATCGAGGAGTTCGTCGCCTGGCTGCGCGCCGGCCTCGCCGCCGACGCCGGGCCGGGCCGCGACCCACGGCTGGGCCGTCGCCGCTGGGAGGCCCGGCTCTGGCACACCCTCGACACCGAGCTGGGCGCCGCTGAGATCCAACGCCGCGCCTGGGCCAACCTGGACCGGGTCACCGACGAGATCCGCGCCGCGGCCGTCGAGCTGGTCGGTGGCCGGGCCGACGACGAGGCCGTACGCCGGGCACTGGACGTGCTCGCCGCCGAACACCCCGACGACGCGACAATCGTCGAGCTGGCCGGCGTCACCCTCGACGAGGCGACCGACTTCGTCCGCCTCCACGACCTCGTCAGCCTGGTCGACGACAGGTGTGTCATCCAGGAGATGCCGGAGTTCGCCAGGGGCGTCGCCGTGGCGTACTGCGACTCACCGGGCCCGCTGGAGACCGCGAACGTCCCCACCTTCTACTGCATCGCCCCCACCCCGTCGGACTGGCCGGCGCAGCGGGTCGAGTCGTTCTACCGCGAGTACAACGACCACATGATCCGCAACCTGACCGTGCACGAGGCGATGCCGGGGCACTTCCTCCAGCTCGCCCACGCCCGCCGCTACGTCGGTGGTACGCGGGTGCGGGCGCTGGCCGAGTCCGGCCCGTTCATCGAGGGCTGGGCGGTGTACGCCGAGGAGCTGATGGCCGGGTTGGGCTTCGGCGGGCTGCCGGTGCGGTTGCAGCAGCTCAAGATGCAGCTGCGGATGACCATCAACGCGCTGCTCGACCAGTTGGTGCACGCCGAGGAGCTGCCCGAGGCCGAGGCGATGGCGCTGATGACCGGGCGCGGCTTCCAGGAGGAGGGCGAGGCGGCCGGCAAGTGGCGCCGGGCGTTGCTCACCTCCACGCAGCTGTCCACCTACTTCGTCGGGTACAGCGAGGTGGCCGAGATCGCCGCCGCCCGCCCGGACGGCGTGTCGACGCGCGAGTGGCACGACGCGATGCTCGCCCACGACTGCCCGCCCCCGCGCCACCTGCGCACCCTGCTCGGGGTCTAGGGAACCCCCGCGCCGCTCATGAACCGCCCGGGCGGCGGTCCACCACGTTCGCGCCCGCGGGCGGGTCGAACGCGTCCTGCCGGACCGTCTCGGAGTAGCGGCTCAGCGCCAGTTCCATCGGCTTGCCGTCGACCGGCCCGGTGAAGCTGCCCAGCACACCCTCGGTGGTCACGCAGGCGGTGAAGTCGCCGTCCGACCGTTGCACCTCGACGCAGGTGGCGTGCCGCCCGGCGACTGTGGTGTCGGTCTGCTTGATGACCGCCTGCGGGTCGAGCGCGGCGGCGGTCAGCAGCCCCACCACCACCGGTGGGGTGGCCAGGCCCTGCTGGTTCGCCTCGGTGAACAGCGACACGGTGGGCTTGCCGGCGGGTGTGGGCGGTGCGACGAGCGTGCACTCGGTGCGAGGTCCGGTGCCCGTGCACCGGGTGACCGCCTCCGGGGTGACGGTGAGCCGCCCACCCGGGTAGGTGTACGACGAGCGGGCCGGGTCCTGCGCCTGCACGATCGCGGCGCTCCGGCCGCCGGGGAGCTGGTAGTCGGCCGAGTAGGTCAGTTCCAGCGCCCGGTCGAGGCGGGCGGCGAGGTCGTTGACGAGTTCGGAGCGCTCCAGGGCGACTCCGGCGTCCTCGAATGTCTGACAGCCGGTGACCGTGAGCGACGCGATGACCGACACGGCGAGCATGCGGAGGGTGGTCGAGGCGGCGGGCATGACGACAAGCCTGGTGGATCTGGTCCGCGCAGCGCAAACCAGTTGCCGGTTGACGCCCGGAAATCCGGGAATGTCCGTCAGTCCGGGGCGGGTCGGGTACGCGGGCGACGCCGTGCCCTTTCCCGTGGCCCGATACGCTGCGTTCAACACCTGCCTCAGCCGCACCGTCGCGGCCCACCCACGGACCGGATCACAACAACGAGGAGCGACTCAGTGGCAACCATCGAGGGAATCGTCGCCCGGGAGATTCTCGACTCGCGGGGCAACCCCACGGTCGAGGTCGAGGTCGGCCTGGACGACGGCACGGTGGCCCGCGCCGCGGTGCCCTCCGGCGCCTCCACCGGCGCGTTCGAGGCGATCGAGCTGCGCGACGGTGACGCCGACCGCTACCAGGGCAAGGGCGTGGAGAAGGCGGTCTCCAACGTCGAAGACAAGATCGTCGACCAGATCATCGGGTACGAGGCCAGCGAGCAGCGGCTCATCGACCAGAAGATGCTCGACATCGACGGCACCGACAGCAAGTCGGAGCTGGGCGCGAACGCCATCCTCGGGGTCTCCCTGGCGGTGGCGAAGGCGGCCGCCGGCAGCGCTGAGCTGAGCCTCTTCCGCTACCTGGGCGGCCCGAACGCGCACCTGCTGCCGGTGCCGATGATGAACATCCTCAACGGTGGCGCGCACGCCGACTCGAACGTCGACATCCAGGAATTCATGATCGCGCCGATCGGCGCGCCCACGTTCCGTGAGGCGCTGCGTTCGGGCGCGGAGGTCTACCACGCGCTGAAGTCGGTGCTGAAGAAGAAGGGCCTGTCGACGGGGCTCGGCGACGAGGGCGGCTTCGCGCCGAACCTGCCGACCAACGCCGCCGCCCTGGACCTGATCGCCGAGGCGGTCGAGAAGGCCGGTTACCGGCTCGGCACCGACATCGTGTTCGCGCTCGACGTGGCGGCGACCGAGTTCTTCGACAACGGCACGTACACCTTCGAGGGCGCCGGCAAGTCCGCCGAGGAGATGAGCACCTACTACACCAAGCTCGCCGACGAGTACCCGATCGTGTCGATCGAGGACCCGCTGGCCGAGGACGACTGGAGCGGTTGGCAGACGCTCACCGCCTCGATCGGCGACCGGGTGCAGATCGTCGGCGACGACCTGTTCGTGACCAACCCGCAGCGCATCGCCCGCGGCATCGCGGAGAAGGCGGCGAACGCCGTCCTCGTCAAGGTCAACCAGATCGGTTCGCTGACCGAGACCCTGGACGCGGTGGACCTGGCCCACCGGGCCGGCTTCAAGTGCATGATGAGCCACCGTTCCGGCGAGACCGAGGACACCACGATCGCCGACCTGGCGGTGGCCACCGGCTGCGGTCAGATCAAGACCGGTGCGCCGGCCCGCTCCGACCGGGTCGCCAAGTACAACCAGCTGCTCCGGATCGAGGAGGAGCTGGCGGACGCGGCGCGCTACGCGGGCGCCGGCGCGTTCCCGCGCTACCGTTCGGCCTGAGACGTGGTCGGGAAGCCCCACCGCGGGGCTTCCCGGCAATCTCTGTAACGCATGAAGCCTCGGGGGAGGGGTGTGACGATGCAGCAGCGGCGCACACCGGGTGGTCAGCGTCCCGCCCGCCGGCCGGGTCAGTCCGGCCGGCCGGGTGGCGGCCGGGGCACCCGTGGGTCGGTCCGCGAGACCGGTGTACGCGCCGAGCCGCGGGG